>NZ_JBEXNW010000022.1:0-150112 GCF_040611295.1 Streptomyces sp. NPDC002935 | reverse complement strand
GCTTACGTTCGGATCGAGCAGCGGTTCCCTCGGAAGCTCACGTCTGATCCAGCGGCGACGGGCGGATGTACCGGCACGGCCCCGACCCACAACGAGACCGGCACCCGCGGGCGCCCCGCGGCGGGGTGCTTAGCTCTCCACCGTGAAGCCGATCACCGTGCCGCCGCCCTTGCGGTGGAAGGCGAACGGAGTGCCTCCATGGGCCGTGGCGACCTCGCGGACGATGGACAGGCCGAGGCCGGAGCCGGGCAGGCTGCGGGCGTCGGCGGCGCGGTAGAAACGGTCGAAGACGCGGACGAGGTCGTCGTCGCCGATGCCGGGACCGCGGTCGAGCACCTCGACGCGGACCGGCCCGGGACGGGCGGTCATGTCCGTACCGCCGCCGGAGTCACCGGACTGTGCTCCGTCGGTTCCCTGGGCGGGGCCCGCCACCACGACCTCGATCGGGGACTTGCCGCCACGGTCGAACTTGGCGGCGTTCTCCACGAGGTTGGAGACCGCGCGCTGCAGGGCGGTCGGGCGGCCGTCGACCGCGGTGTCGCCGGTGACGTGGACGGTGATCTCCCGCGCGGTGCGACGGCGCGCGACGATCGCGACGTCCTCGGCGAGTTCGGCGAGGTCGAGTCGTCGTACGGGCTCGGTGTCGGACTGACCGGCCGCGAGGGCGACGAGTTCGTTGACCAGGTCGGTCAGTTCCCGGGATTCCAGGGCCAGGTCGGCGACGAGTTCCTCGCGGGCGTCGGGCGGCAGTTCGTCGATCCGGCGGAGCATGGAGATGTTCGTACGCAGCGAGGTCAGCGGCGTACGGAGTTCGTGTCCCGCGTCCTGGACCAGGCGGCGCTGGTCCTCCTCGGACTGGGCGAGGCGGCCGAGCATCCGGTCGAAGGACCGGCCGAGCCGGGCCACCTCGTCGTACCCGGTGACCGGCACCTGGATGCCGAGGCGGCCGGTGCGCGCCACGTCCTCGGCCGCTCCGGCGAGCCGCACCAGGCGCCGGGTGATGCGCCGGGCCAGCCACCAGCCGAACAGCCCCGCGGCGATCACGACAGCCCCGACGAGCAGTACGGTCCGCTGCTGGAGCTCCCGGAGCAGATCCTCCGTGTCGCTGAACTGCTGGGCGACCTGCACCGCGCCCCGCCCGCCGCCGAGCGAGACGGTCGCCAGCCGGTAGCGGTCGCCGGCGACGTCGACGTCCCTGTCCTCTTCCAGCCTGCCCGCCCCGCCGTCGTCGGCGATGGCCCGGTCGTGCCTGTTCACGGGCAGCGGCGGACTGCCGCGGTCGACGATCGCACCGCCGGGCCCGAGCACCTGAACGTCGGTGCGGCTGGGCCGGATGATGTCGTCGAGGGGCCCGTCGTGGTCGGGGTCGGAGGACGCGAAGTCGCTCGTCTGCAGCGGGTGTTCACGCACCTGGTCGCGCAGGTCCTGTACGACCTCGGCGAACACCGTCTGCTGGTCGACGCGCACCAGCCGGGCGGCGGCGTCGTAGCTGAGGAACCCGACCAGGACCGTGACGGCGGCGGCGACGGCCGCGAAGGACACGGTGAAGGTGGCGCGCAGGGAGGACAAGCGGCGCAGCCGACGGGACGCCCCGGCTGACCGGGACCCCCACGAGAGCCGTGCCCGCCGGGCCTCCCACCGACGGCCTCCGTGCCCGGCGGCCGGGCCCGCGTCGCTGTCGCTGTTGCCGTTGTCGTGGCCGTTGGCGCCTGGTCCGGTCGGCCCCGGGCCGCTCGCAGCGCTGGGCGGGTTCCCGTCGGCGTTACCGGCGGAGCCCGCGGCGTTCGCGTCGGCGGGGTTTCCGACGTCGCTCCCGGCGGGCCCCGGCTCGCTCGGACGGCCGGCGGGCCCCGGATCTCCGGGGAGGGCGGGACCCGAGGGGTGGCCGGACGGCGCCGGTGGCACTCAGTCCTCCCTCAGGACGTACCCCACGCCCCGGACGGTGTGGATCAGCGCCGGTGCTCCCGGCTCGTCGAGTTTGCGCCGCAGGTAGCCCACGTACACGGCGAGGTTCTTGGAGCCGGGGCCGAAGTCGTAGCCCCAGATCCGGTCGTAGATGGTGGAGTGGTCGAGGACGATGCCCGCGTTGCGGAGAAGCAGTTCGAGGAGTTCGAACTCGGTCCGGGTCAGTTCCAGCTCGCGCTGCCCGCGCCAGGCCCGGCGTGCCTGGATGTCCATGCGCAGCCCGGCCGCGGAGATCTGGGTGCCGGACGTCTGGGGCTCCCGGGGCGCGGGCGCCGGTACGTCGTCGAAGGCGCCGCTCCCGGTGCGGCGCAGCAGGGCGCGCAGCCGGGCGAAGACCTCCTCGACGTCGAACGGCTTGACCACGTAGTCGTCGGCGCCCGCGTCCAGGCCGGCGATACGGTCCGCGGTCTCGACGAGCGCGGTGAGCATCAGGATCGGTGTGCGGTCGCCCTCGGCGCGCAGCACGCGGCACACCTGGAGGCCGTCGATGCCGGGCATCATGACGTCGAGGACGAGGACGTCCGGTGGGGTGCGGTGGGCCTGGGCCAGCGCCTCCACCCCGTCGGCCACGGCCGTCACCTCGTAGCCCTCCAGCGTCAGTGCCCTTTCCAGGGCATGGCGGATGGCGCGGTCGTCCTCGGCGAGCAGCACATTCTGGGGCACCTGCCCAGTGTGCCAAGCCGTCGGAGGCCTGCGACCTGGTGAGCGGGTCCGTGACCGGCCTTCTTACCGGCCTCTCACCGCGTTCCGGTGTGTCGGCCCCCGCGGAGGGAGCCGGGGCCCCGGCTCCCCGGTCAGCCGACGTGCACCCGTGGCCGTCGTGCGCGGTCGGGCTCGGCCTCGCGCAGAACCTCTCGGGTGACGGGGGCGACCTCGCCCTGGCCGAAGAGGAAGAAGCGCAGGAAGTTGGTGAAGGGGTTGCCCTCGGTCCACTCGAAGTAGATGTGCGGGATGCGGCCCGTGGTGTCGCGGACGTGCAGCAGCAGGGCGGCGAGGGCGTTGGGGATGGAGGCGGACTCCAGGGTGAGGACGCGGTAGCGGCCGTGCAGGACTTCGCCGCGTACGTTCATGACCGACTCGAACTCCGAGGGGTCGCCGACGGTGACCTCCAGGAAGACGAAGTCCTCCTGGGGCGGGAGGTCGTGGTCGGCGCGGATCTGCTCGATCTTCTCGCGGTACTCGGTGAGGTCGCGCTTGTCGGGCTCGTTGGCGATGAACCGGATCCGGCGGCTCGCGATGTCCCGTACGAACCGCTCGGCCATGTCGTCCATGGTCATGCTGGTCACGCGCAGTTCGAACGCGCGGGCGAGCCTGGAGAGCAGGGAGACGAGGATGATGCCGGCGATGAAGCAGGCGCCGATCTTCACACCGTCGGGGCGCTCGATGACGTTCACGACGGTCGTGTAGAGGAAGACCGCCGAGATGACGGCGAAGGCGTTCGTCCAGTGTTTCTGGCGGGCCTTGCGGGCGGCGATGGTGACCGCGATGGCGGCGGAGCTGATCAGGACGAGGACACCGGTGGCGTACGCGCCGCCCTGCGCGTCGACGTCGGCGTCGAAGAT
Source organism: Streptomyces sp. NPDC002935 (assembly GCF_040611295.1). Classification (NCBI taxonomy): domain Bacteria; kingdom Bacillati; phylum Actinomycetota; class Actinomycetes; order Kitasatosporales; family Streptomycetaceae; genus Streptomyces; species Streptomyces sp. NPDC002935. The sequence continues at coordinate 146,585 of NZ_JBEXNW010000022.1, read as the reverse complement.
CCAGGTGACCAGGAACGCGATCAGGGTGAAGACGATCACCATGGGGCGGACGGCGCGCGCCCAGTGCGGGGCCATGCCGTAGCGCGGGAGATACCGCGGCATGAGGTTGAGCAGTCCGGCCATGGCGGAGGCTCCGGCGAACCACAGGATGGCGATCGTGGAGACGTCGTAGACCGTGCCGAAGGCGTTGCCCAGGTACTCGTGCGCCAGATAGGCGAGCGCGCGGCCGTTGGCCTGGCCGCCCGGCTCGAACTCCTTCTCCGGGATCAGTACGGTGGTGATGAAGCTGGTCACGATCAGGAAGACGCTCATGATCACGGCGGAGGTGGTCAGCAGCTTCTTCGCGCCGCGGATCCGTCCGGCCGGCTTCTCCTCGGTGTCGCCGGGATCGCCCTCCACGTGCGGCATGACCGCGACACCGGTCTCGAAGCCGGACAGGCCGAGCGCGAGCTTCGGGAAGACGAGCAGGGACACCCCGATCATCGCGAAGACGTTCCCGTGTTCGGCGGTCAGGGCGGTGGTCCAGTCGGTGACGACGTACTCGTGGGTGATCACCTGCCAGATTCCCGACACCGCGACCACGACGTTGAGCGCGAGATAGATGGCCACCAGCACCACCGCGACGCCGATCGCCTCCAGGAAGCCCTTGAGGAAGACCGCGCCCAGCAGGGCCACCAGGAACAGGGTGATCACCATCTGCTTGTCGTGCAGCGCGTCGTTCAGATGAGGGTTCTCCACCAGGTGGGTGGAGGCGTCGGCCGCCGAGAGGGTGATGGTGATCAGGAAGTCGGTGGCGGCGAAGCCCAGCAGGGTGAGGACGAACAGCTTGCCCTTCCAGAAGGACAGCAGACGCTCCAGCATCGCGATGGAGCCCTCACCGTGCGGGCTCTCCTCCGCGACCCGGCGGTAGACGGGCAGTGCGCCCGCCAGGGTGACGATGACGAGCACGATGGTCGCCACCGGGGACAGCAGTCCGGCCGCGAGGGCGGCGATGCCCGGCTGGTAGCCGAGGGTGGAGAAGTAGTCGACGCCGGTCAGGCACATGACGCGCCACCAGCGCTGCCCCTTGTGCACGGGCGCGGGCTCGGCCTGCCGCGGCAGTTGGCGGCCCTTGCTCTTGCCCATGTCGGACAGGCCTTCCAGCATCCACGCCCGCAAGCGGCTCGGCGGGGCGGGCTCGGTGCTGGCCATCGGTGACTCTCCTGACGTACGGCTCTTCGATCGGTTCCGGCCATCGAGGAGACGGCGCCATCAGCGTATGCAGAGAGTGATCCATGGGCCCATGCGTCCAGGGACCCCAGGCGTCAAGCTTGCGTTAAGACCGGCCGGTCGCGCATCACGGGGGCGCCAACGGGTGGAGCTGCGGAGATGCTCCTTTCGGCGAGAAACGGACACCCCGTTCGACTGAACGGCGGGTGGGCAGTGGTCCCGCGGCCGCCTGTGACCGAGCCTCGGCTACCGGCTACCGGCTACCGGCTACCGGCTACCGGCTACCGGCTACCGGCTGCCGGCTTCCGACTGCCGGTTCCGGCTATCCGCTGCGTGGCCGCGGAGGCACCTGTGGCTCGCCCCGGCGGACGGACCCCGGTGCCCGGGGCGCCGGGTGGTCGGCGTGGGCCGAGGAGCTGAGCTGCCAGGGCACGCTCGTCACCATCACACCCGGGGTGAAGAGCAGCCGGCTCTTGAGCCACAGCGCGGACTGGTTGTGGAGGAGGTTCTCCCACCAGTGGCCGACGACGTACTCGGGGACGAAGACGGCGACGACATCGCGCGGGCTCTCGCGGCGCACCGAGCGGACGTACCCGACGACCGGCTTGGTGATCTCGCGGTAGGGGGAGTCGATGATCTTCAGCGGTACGTCGATGCCGTACTCCTCCCAGCGCCTGCGCAGTTCGGCCGTCGCGTCCGGGTCGACGGAGACCGTCAGCGCCTCCAGCCGGTCGGGGCGGACCGCGTGCGCGTAGGCGAGGGCCCGCAGCGTCGGTTTGTGCAGCGTGGACACGAGCACGATCGCGAACACCCGGCTGGGCGGCACGAGTTCACCGTGGGGGTCGGTCACCGCCAGCTCCGCCGCCGTGGAGTCGTAGTGGCGCCTGATCGCGCGCATCATCACCCACAGCACGGCCGCCGAGAGGACGGCCAGCCACGCGCCCTGTGTGAACTTGGTCGTCAGGACGATGAGGAGGACCAGTCCGGTGACGACCGCGCCCACCGCGTTGATCACGCGCGCCGTTTGGTGGCGGCGGCGGGTGGCCGGGTCGGGCTCGCCGCGCAGCTCACGGTTCCAGTGCCGCACCATGCCGAGCTGGGAGAGCGTGAAGGAGGTGAACACACCGAGGATGTACAGGTGGATGAGGCTGGTGACGTTCGCGCGGAAGCCCCACAGCAGCAGGCCCGCGACGATCGCGAGGGCCAGGATGCCGTTGGAGAAGGCCAGCCGGTCGCCCCGGTTGTGCAACTGGCGGGGCAGATAGCGGTGTTGCGCGAGGATCGAGGACAGCAGCGGGAAGCCGTTGAAGGCGGTGTTCGCGGCGAGGATGAGGACGAGGGCCGTGACGGCCTGGATGAAGTAGAAGCCGAAGCTGTTCTCCCCGCCGAACACGGCCGCCGCGATCTGCGCGATGACCGTGCGCTGCGTGTAGGTGGCGCAGTCGCCGCTCAGCCCCGTGAGCCGGCAGGCGTCGTTCGTGATGTGCACCTTCGAGACCAGCGCCAGCGTGGTGACGCCGACGAACATGACGACCGCGAGGCCGCCCATCACCGCGAGGGTGGTGGCCGCGTTGCGCGACTTGGGCTTGCGGAACGCCGGTACGCCGTTGGAGATCGCCTCCACGCCGGTCAGCGCCGTGCAGCCGGAGGAGAACGCGCGCAGCACCAGCATCACCAGGGCCAGGCCCGCGAGGTGCGCGTCGGCGGGGGCCGGCGTGATGCCGTAGGCGGCGCTCTCGGCGACCGGCGGGTTCCCGAGGACGTAGCGGATCAGGCCGGTGACCACCATGATCAGGATGCCGCCGATGAACAGGTACGTCGGCGCGGCGAAGGCCCGTCCCGACTCGCGCATCCCCCGCAGGTTGATGGCCGCCAGGACCGCGACGAAGCCGATCGCCATCGGGACCCGTTGGTCTGCGAGCCCGGGGATCGCCGAGATGATGTTGTCGACGCCGGAGGCGACCGAGACGGCGACGGTCATCACGTAGTCGACCAGGAGCGAGGCGGCGACGACGAGACCGGCCGAGGGGCCCAGATTCGTCGACGCCACCTCGAAGGAGCCGCCGCCGCTCGGATAGGCGTGCACCACCTGCCGGTACGACAGCACCACGACGGCCATCAGTGCCACCACCGCGCCCGCGATCCACGGCGTGAAGTGTAGATACGCCAGTCCGCCGAGGGTGAGGACGAGCAGGATCTCCTGCGTCGCGTACGCCACGGACGACAGCGGGTCGGAGGCGAAGACCGGCAGGGCCAGCCGTTTGGGCAGCAACGTCTCGCGCAGTTCCTCGCTGCGCATCGCCCGCCCGATCACCAGCCGTTTGAGGATCCCCGTCACGTTGAGCACGGGCGGAGGGTAAGCCCGCGGAGGGGGGTACGGACGCTCCCGACACTCCGTCAGACTCCGGTACTCGGTCGGGTCCTGGTACGCGGTCAGGCTCCGGTACTCGGTCGGGTCCCGGTACTCAGTCCAGTCCCGGCGCTCAGTCCAGTCCCGACACCTTGAACACCGTCAGCGCCGTCTCGCGGTCGATCCGTTCCGAGACGCGGCGCAGTGCCGTCGCCCCGCAGGTGAGGGAGCCGCGCAGTGCGGAGACGCGGGTGTCCTCGTCGAGGCGGTGCCACAGCGCCGGGTTGTCGACCAGGACGCGGGGGTCGATCTCCACGCGCGTGCCGAAGGTGTCGCGCAGGACGAGCCGCCGGCCGACGCCGTCCAGGCAGCGCACGGACACCAGATGGTCGGTCCGTACCCGCCGGGTGCCGAACAGCCCGCGGGTGGACAGCCAGCCCTCGCCCGCGGCGACCCGGGTGGGGCACAGAACGAGGAAGAGCAGCGCCGCGAGCGTGACCCACAGCAGGGCGCGCAGGTCGGTGAGGGTGCCGGCGGCCCGGTCGATCAGGAGCAGAAGGGCGAGGAGGACGCCCGCGCAGCGGATCGAGCTGCGCAGGTCCCGGGCCCAGAGAAGGTCGTGTGCCACTTCCGCGGCGGGTGGTGGGGGCACCTCGTCCGCTTCACACGGATCGTTGCGGCGTTCCATGGGTCCGACGGTAGAGAACCGGAGGGCCGAGGACGCCCTGCCTTGACGGGTCTCTGATGGACCGCGGCGTCAAGGTTGCGACAAGGACGGCGGGATCGGCGCGAAGATCCCGCAAGGGGTGCGCGCGCCGGTCCGGGGCCGGGAACAACCTGGGCGCAGCCGCACACCGCCTCCCCGCGTGTGCGGCTCCTTAAGCGAAGGCCCCGCGAGGGCCCGCCCCGAGCCGAGGAGCACCCGCCCCATGTCCGTCCTGACCGCCGCCCCCGGTGCCGCCCCCGCCGAAGAGGAACCCCCGGATACCGGCGAGCGCCACCGGCTCACCGCCGTCACCGGCCTGGCCGCACTCTCCCTGGACGCGATGGCGTCGGTGGCGTACGGCCCCGAGGCGATCGTCCTGGTGCTCGCCGCCGCCGGTGCGCACGGTCTCGGTTTCACGTTGCCGGTCACCCTCGCCATCGCCGGTCTGCTCGCCGTGCTCGTCGCCTCCTACCGGCAGGTGATCGCCGCGTTCCCGGACGGCGGCGGCTCGTACGCCGTCGCCAGGACCCATCTCGGCGCCCGTACGAGCCTGGTGGCCGCGGGCTCGCTGGTCCTGGACTACGTGCTCAACGTGGCCGTCGCCGTCACGGCCGGGGTGGCCGCCCTGACCTCGGCCTTCCCCGGGCTCTACGGCGACCGGCTGTGGCTGTGCCTCGCCGTGCTCGCGCTGATCACGGGCGTGAACCTGCGCGGCATCGTCGAGTCCGCGCGGGCCTTCATCGTGCCGACCGTCGTGTTCGTCGGCTCGGTCTTCGTGCTCATCGTCGTGGGCCTCTTCCGGTCCGGACCCGTCAGCACGGCCGCCGCCGACGGGCACGCCTCCGTCCTCGCCGACAACGCCACCACGGTCGGCGCCCTGCTCCTGCTGAAGGCGTTCGCCTCCGGGTGCAGCGCCCTCACCGGCGTCGAGGCCCTCGCCAACGCCGTGCCGTCCTTCCGTGTCCCGCGCGCGAAGCGGGCCCAGCGCGCGGAGGTCGCCCTCGGGGCCGTCCTCGGCGCGATGCTGATCGGGCTGTCCGTACTGATCTCGCGCTTCCACCTCCAGCCGGTCGAGGGCGTCACCGTCCTCGCCCAGCTCGCGGACGCCTCGCTCGGCCACAACTGGGCTTTCTACGTCATCCAGTTCGCGACGATGGTCCTGCTCGCCCTCTCCGCGAACACCTCCTTCGGCGGGCTTCCGGTCCTGCTGAAGCTCCTCGCCCGCGACAACTACCTGCCGCACGTCTTCGCGCTCAAGGCCGACCGCCAGGTGCACCGGCACGGTGTGCTCGCGCTGGCTCTCGTCTCGGCGGGTCTGCTGGTCTTCTCCGGCGGCGACACCAACACGCTCGTGCCGCTCTTCGCCATCGGTGTCTTCGTCGGCTTCTCGATCGCCCAGGTCGGCATGGTCAGGCACTGGCGCCGGGAGCGGGGGAGCGGGTGGCGGGGCAAGGCCCTCCTGAACGGATGCGGCGCCGTGCTCACCGGTGTCTCCGCCGTCGTCGTGACCGCCACCAAGTTCGCGGACGGTGCCTGGCTGATCGTGATCGCGCTGCCGCTGCTGGTGGCCGCCTTCGAGACCGTGCAGCGGGCGTACGCGCGGATCGGGGAGCGGCTCGGCCTCGGGCGTATCCCGGAGCGGCCGCACCGTGACCGTTCCGTCGTGATCGTCCCGGTGTCGAACCTGTCCCGGCTCACCTGCGAGGCGCTGAACGCCGCCGGCTCGCTCGGCGACGAGGTGCGCGCGGTGACCGTGTGCCACTCCGACCCCGAGGACCGCGCTCACGCGGCGGCGCTGGAGGCGGCCTGGGAGCTGTGGAACCCCGGAGTGCCCCTCGTCAGGGTCGCCTCCGAGCGCCGCGCCCTGGGGCGCCCGATCGCCGCGTACGTGCGCGAGGTCGCCGCACCCGGCACCCGGGTCACCGTGCTGATCCCCGAGGTCGAGCCCGAGCGCTTCTGGCAGCGGCTGCTGCAGAACCAGCGGGGCGCCGTGGTCGCGCACGCGGTGCGCCGGGACACGGACGCGGTGATCTGCCGTCTGCGCTTCCGGCTGTCCTGAGCCGGAAGCCGGACGCCGGCCAGGGCCCCCGCGGGACGGTGTGCGGGCCCCGGAGCAGGGGTTCCGCCGCGCCCCGTAAGGGATGTGTCAAAGGCGGACCGCGCTCCGTATGGGAGGCGTCAACGGTGGCCGAAACCGGCCGGAAAGGCGTTCTCCTCTAACCGTCAGTTCCATTCGATCCGCATCTCATCTAGGAGCTCACGATGGCCGACGTGGCCTTCGTCGTCACCACGATCGCGGTGTTCGCGCTGGTGGCCCTCGTCGCCAAGGGGGTGACGAAGCTGTGACCGCCGAGAACATCGTCGGCCTTGTCGTGGCCGTCGCCCTGCTGGGCTATCTCATCCTCGCCCTCGTCTTCCCGGAGAGGTTCTGAGCCTCGATATGAGCCCCGTCCTCGCCGGCGTGCTTCAGCTGCTGGCTCTCATAGCGGCACTGGCACTCGCCTACCGTCCCCTCGGCGACTACATGGCCCGGGTCTACTCCTCCGACAAGCACCTGCGCGTCGAGAAGTGGATCTACAAGGGCATCGGCGCCAACCCGAACACGGAGATGCGCTGGCCCGCCTATCTGCGCGGTGTCCTCGCCTTCTCCGCCGTCAGCGTTCTCTTCCTCTATCTGCTGCAGCGCCTGCAGGGTCACCTGCCCGGTTCGCTCGGCTTCTCGGCGATCGACCCGGACCAGGCGTTCAACACCGCCGCGTCGTTCGTGACGAACACCAACTGGCAGTCGTACTACGGCGAGCAGGCCATGGGCCACGTCGTGCAGACCGCCGGTCTCGCCGTCCAGAACTTCGTCTCCGCCGCCGTCGGCATCGCGGTGGCCGTGGCCCTCGTACGCGGCTTCGCACGTTCGCGCACCGGCGAGCTCGGCAACTTCTGGTCCGACCTGGTGCGCGGCACGGTCCGCATCCTGCTGCCGCTGTCCGTCGTCGCCGCGGTTGTCCTGGTGGCGTGCGGCGCCATCCAGAACTTCTCCGGCATCCACGAGGTCGGCCAGTTCTTCGGCGGCTCGCAGCAGTGGAACGGCGGCGCGGTCGCCTCGCAGGAGGCCATCAAGGAGATCGGCACCAACGGCGGCGGCTACTTCAACGCCAACAGCGCCCACCCCTTCGAGAACCCGACCCCGTTCACGAACCTCTTCGAGATCTTCCTGCTGCTGGTCATCCCGTTCGCACTGACCCGGACGTTCGGCCGGATGGTCGGCTCGCTGCGCCAGGGCTACGCGATCCTCGCCACGATGGTCACCATCTGGATCGGCTTCACCGCGCTGATGATGTGGACCGAGTTCCAGCACCACGGTCCGGCGTTCGACATCGCCGGCGGGGCGATGGAGGGCAAGGAGACCCGCTTCGGTGTCGGCGCCTCGTCGATCTTCGCGGTGGCGACGACGCTGACCTCGACCGGTGCGGTGAACTCCTTCCACTCCTCGTTCACCGGTCTGGGCGGCGGCATCACCATGCTGGGCATGCAGCTCGGCGAGATCGCGCCCGGTGGTACCGGATCCGGCCTCTACGGCATGCTGATCATGGCGATCATCGCGGTGTTCATCGCCGGTCTGATGGTCGGCCGCACCCCGGAGTACCTGGGCAAGAAGATCGGCACCCGCGAGATCAAGTTCGCGGCCCTGTACATCCTGATCACCCCGGCGCTGGTGCTCGTCTTCACCGCGGCCGCGATGGCCCTGCCCACCCCGGGCAACTCGATGACCAACAGCGGCGCGCACGGATTCTCCGAGATCCTCTACGCGTACACCTCGGGCGCCAACAACAACGGCTCGGCCTTCGCCGGTCTGAACGCCGACACCCAGTGGTTCAACACGACCATCGGGCTGGCCATGCTGCTCGGCCGGTTCGTGCCGATGGTGTTCGTTCTCGCGCTGGCCGGCTCGCTCGCCGAGCAGAAACCGGTCCCGGCGACCGCGGGCACCCTGCGCACCGAGAAACCGCTGTTCACAGGGCTGTTGGTCGGAGCGATCCTGATCATCACCGGCCTGACCTACTTCCCGGCCCTCGCGCTGGGCCCGCTGGCCGAGGGGCTGGCGTCATGACCACTCGTACAGAGAACCAAGAGGACTCGATGTCCACAGCCACCCCGACCCGGGCGCCGCACAGCGATGTGCCGACCGGCCACAAGGACGAAGGAAAGGTCGGCGCGGGTCTGTTCGACCCCAAGCAGCTGCTGAGGTCGCTGCCGGAGGCCTTCCGCAAGTTCGACCCGCGGGTGATGGTCAAGTCGCCCGTGATGTTCGTGGTCCTCGTCGGCTCGGTGCTGACGACGGTCTTCTCCTTCAAGGACCCGGGCGACTGGTTCGGCTGGGCGATCAGCGCCTGGCTGTGGCTCACCGTCCTGTTCGCCAACCTGGCGGAGGCGGTGGCCGAGGGACGCGGCAAGGCGCAGGCGGACACCCTGCGCAAGGCCAAGACCGACACGGTGGCCCGACGGCTGGTGGGTGACCGCGAGGAGCGGGTCCCCGGAACCGAGCTGCGCGTGGGCGACCTGGTCGTCTGCGAGGCGGGCGACATCATCCCCGGCGACGGTGACGTCGTCGAGGGTGTCGCGTCCGTCGACGAGTCGGCCATCACCGGCGAGTCGGCTCCGGTCATCCGCGAGTCCGGCGGCGACCGCTCGGCCGTCACCGGCGGCACGAAGGTCCTCTCCGACCGCGTCGTCATCAAGATCACGACGAAGCCCGGCGAGACCTTCATCGACCGGATGATCGCCCTGGTCGAGGGCGCGGCACGGCAGAAGACGCCCAACGAGATCGCGCTGAACATCCTTCTCGCGTCCCTGACCATCGTCTTCCTGCTCGCGGTGGCCACCTTGCCGCCGTTCGCCGACTACGCGGGCACGCACCTCACGATGGTCGTGCTGGTGGCCCTGCTGGTCTGTCTGATCCCGACCACCATCGGTGCCCTGCTCTCCGCGATCGGTATCGCGGGCATGGACCGTCTGGTGCAGCGCAACGTCCTCGCCATGTCGGGCCGTGCGGTCGAGGCCGCCGGTGACGTCTCCACCCTGCTGCTGGACAAGACCGGCACCATCACCCTCGGCAACCGTCAGGCCTCGGAGTTCGTCCCGGTGACGGGGACGACCGAGGCCGAGGTCGCCGACGCCGCCCAGCTGTCCTCGCTGGCCGACGAGACACCCGAGGGCCGCTCCATCGTCGTACTGGCCAAGGAGCGGTACGGGCTGCGCGAGCGGCACCAGGGTGAGCTGTCCGGTGCCGCGTGGATCGCCTTCACCGCCCAGACCCGGATGTCGGGCGTGGACGTCGACGGCAGGAAGATCCGCAAGGGCGCGGCCGGTTCGGTCATCACCTGGGTCAAGGAACAGGGTGGCGAGGTGTCCGCGGACGCCGACACCCTGGCCAACCGGATCTCCGAGGCGGGCGGCACCCCGCTGCTGGTGGCGGTCCAGGACGTGCGCGGCGCCCGGATCCTGGGCGTCATCCACCTCAAGGACGTCGTCAAGGACGGCATGCGCGAGCGGTTCGACGAGCTGCGCCGCATGGGCATCAGGACCGTCATGATCACGGGCGACAACCCGCTGACCGCCAAGGCGATCGCCGAGGAGGCGGGCGTCGACGACTTCCTCGCGGAGGCGACCCCCGAGGACAAGATGGCGCTGATCAAGCGGGAGCAGGCGGGCGGCAAGCTCGTCGCGATGACCGGCGACGGCACCAACGACGCCCCCGCCCTGGCCCAGGCCGATGTGGGCGTGGCGATGAACACCGGCACCTCGGCCGCCAAGGAGGCCGGGAACATGGTGGACCTGGACTCCAACCCCACCAAGCTCATCGAGATCGTGGAGATCGGCAAGCAACTGCTGATCACCCGGGGCGCGTTGACGACGTTCTCCATCGCCAACGACGTCGCCAAGTACTTCGCGATCATCCCGGCGCTGTTCGCGGCGGTCTACCCGGGCCTGGACAAGCTCAACGTCATGCGCCTGTCCTCGCCCGACTCCGCGATCCTCTCCGCGGTCATCTTCAACGCGCTGATCATCATCGCGCTGGTGCCGCTCGCCCTGCGGGGTGTGCAGTACCGGCCGGTCAGCGCCGACAAGCTGTTGCGGCGCAACCTCGGGATCTACGGCCTCGGCGGCCTGGTCGCGCCCTTCATCGGCATCAAGATCATCGACCTGCTCATCTCCCTCATCCCCGGAATCGGCTGATCCCCATGAACAACTCGGTTACGAACACGGCCCGGTTGCTCTGGGCCGGCCTGCGGGCCCTGCTGGTACTCACGGTCATCTGCGGCGTGCTCTACCCGCTGGCCGTCACCGGTATCGCCCAGGGTCTGTTCTCCGACCAGGCGAACGGCTCGGAGATCGAGGCGGACGGCAAGGTCGTCGGCTCCTCGCTCATCGGCCAGGCCTACAACCTGCCGCTGAAGAAGGGGCAGGAGACCCCGGAGCCCGACCTGAAGTGGTTCCAGGGCCGCCCGCAGAACGGCCTGGGCGCCAACAGCGTCAACACCCAGTACAAGCTGATCCTGTCCGGCGCCACCAACCGTTCCGGTGACAACGCCGACCTGATCAAGTGGGTCAAGGACGCCAAGGCCGCCGTCGTCAAGGACAACTCGGTCCCCGGTTACACGGTGAGGCCCGCGGACGTACCGGCCGAGGCGGTCACCTCCTCCGGCTCAGGCCTGGACCCGGACATCTCCCCCGACTACGCGGACATCCAGGTGCACCGCGTCGCGGCCGAGAACCAACTGCCCGTCGCCCAGGTGCAGAAGCTGGTCGACGAACACACCGACGGCCGGACCCTCGGCTTCATCGGTGAACCCCGCGTCAACGTGCTCGAACTGAACATCGCGCTCAAGGCACTCGTGGCGAAGAGCTGATGGGTTTACGTCCACCACCTGGGAGTTGGCGACTCGGGAGACCTCCGCAATCGCCAACTCCCCGACGACGCTTTCCGCGTGATCCGGCGGTCGTCACCGCTCGATCCTCTCTACGACAGGAAAGGCCCCTACCGATGACCCGGGTGCTCGTGGCGGAGGACGACCCCCAACTCGTACGGGCGCTCCTGATCAACCTGCAGGCGCGCGGATACGCGGTCGACGCCGCCCCCGACGGCACCACCGCGCTGCGGATCGCCGCCGCGCGCCGGCCCGACGTGATCCTCCTGGACCTCGGGCTGCCCGACATGGACGGCTCGGACGTCATCAGGGCCCTGCGCGGCTGGACCCGCGTCCCGATCCTGGTGGTGTCCGCGCGCCGGGCCTTCGAGGAGAAGGTGACCGCGCTCGACGCGGGCGCCGACGACTACATCACCAAGCCGTTCAGCATGGACGAACTGCTGGCCCGGCTGCGGGCCGCCGTCCGCCGCACCGAGACCCCGGCGCTCGACCCCGAGACCGTCCTGGTCACCACCGGCGACTTCACCGTCGACCTGGCAGCCAAGAAGGCCACCCGCGCCGGGCACGACATCCGCCTCACGCCCACCGAGTGGCAGCTGCTGGAGATCCTGGTCTGCAACCCGGGCCGGCTCATCACCCAGCGTCGGCTCCTCCAGGAGGTGTGGGGTGCCTCCGTCGGCAACAAGACCAACTACCTGCGGGTGTACATGGCCCAGCTCAGACGGAAGCTGGAGGCGGACCCCTCCCACCCGCGCCATCTGATCACCGAGCCGGGGATGGGCTACCGCTTCGAGGCGTGAGAGAAATCGGGAGGCGCGACGGCCGGGGCGGATGGAGACTCGGGCGCATGACCGAACTCGTGGCACCACCCCGGCTCGTCCCGCCCACCACGGCCGTACGGGACTCGTATCTGGCCGGCGAGCGGGCCGACTGCGTGGCCGAGGGCAGAAGCACGGAGTGGATCGGTCCGGCGGTCGACGACTTCGCGGCCTTCGTCGAGCAGCGGCGCGGTGTGCGGACCCGCTGGGGCGTTCCGTCCACCCTGCTCTGGTACGTCTCCGGCACGCACTACCTCGGCGCCCTCGTCGTCCGGCACAGCCTCACCCCGGAACTGGCCGAGGTCGGCGGCCATGTCGGCTACCACGTGGTCACCCCGTGGCGCCGCCGAGGCCACGCCACGCGGATGCTCGCGGCGGGCCTCGACGAATGCCGCCGTCTCGGACTCGACAGCGTGCTGCTGACCTGCGCCACCGACAACGAGGCATCCCGTCGAGTGATCCGGACCAACGGCGGCGTCCCCGACGGCCGGTCGAACGGAGAGGACCGCTTCTGGATCGGCCTCGGGAGCGCGTGAACGGCCCCTTGCTGCCGCAGAGTTCAAGGAGTCGGCGATCCCGGAGAAGTTCCGTGGACGACGCCGTCGGCAAGGCGGAGAAGGTCGCCGCGGCCTACCGCGACTACGCGGGAGGCACTGACAAGGCGGCCACGGTGACCGTCTACAACGTCTACGGCGACTCGCTCGTGACCCGGTAGCCGGACCCTCGCCCGGTCAGACGAGGTGGGCGAAGACCACCAGGTTGTCGGTGTAGTCCTTGGCGGAGCGGTCGTAGCTGCCGGCGCAGGTGATGAGGCGGACCTGGGCGTCGGAGGTGTCGGCGTACACCCGGGCGTCGGGGAAGTCGTCCTTCGCGAAGGTCTCCGCGCTGTCGACGACGAAGGACGCCGTCCGCCCGTCGGACCGGTCGACGCTGAACTTGTCGCCCTTCTTCAGGTCGCTCAGACCGGCGAACACCGCGGCGGAGGTCGTCGTGTCGACGTGCCCGGCGATGATCGCCGCACCGATCTCGCCGGGGGAGACGCCCTTGGCGTACCAGCCGACCAGGTTGGTGTCGTTCGGGGGCGGGGGCTGGAGCTTGCCCGAGTCGTCGATGGCGAGGTCGGTGAAGGGCGCGTCGACCGAGATCTTCGGGATGAGCAGACGGGTCGGCTCGGCCCGCGGGAGATGCTTTCCGGCCGGGCGATCGGCCGAGGGCTCCCTGGAGGCCGAGGGCGCGGGGGCCGCCGCCGCACGGGAGGCATGGGAGGGGCCGGACGGTTCGTCATGGCCCCGGAACAGGGTCATGGCCAGAAGGACCGCGATACCGGCGCACCACACGATCCACGTCACACGACGCCGGGAGTTCTGGCCGGGCGACAGGTACGGGCTCTCGGAAGGAGAGGACAACCGGGCTGCCATCGGGTACCACCTCATCGGGTCGGGCAGCGGAGCGGACAGGGCGGGAACTGCGGGAACAGCAAGACCGGGAAGAGCGGGAAGCGCAGCAGGAGCGAGAACGCCAAGAGCAGCAAGAGCAGCAAGAGCGGGAAGCTCAGTAGGAGCAGCAGGAGTGCAAGGAGATGGGTCGGCGACGGGAGCGGGAGACGGGGAAGGGGTGCGGGCGGGGAGGCGTAGGGGGAGAGCAGGCCGGGCCGCCACGGGGTGCGTGGGTGGCGGCCCGGGCCGCTATGTCGTCAGGCATGATCAGGCCACACCGCCCGCGGCGCTTCGGCGACGCAGCGCGTACACGCCCGCGGCCGCGACGCCCAGGATCGCGACTCCACCGGCCGTGACACCCGGCGTGGCCAGCCCGCCGCCACCGGTGTGCATGCCGCCGTGGGGCTTGCCGTGCTCCGAGTCCTTCTCCCACGAGCCCTTGTCGTGGCTTGAGTCCGAGGAGTCCTTCTCCCACGAACCCGAACCCTTCTCGGAGTCCGAGGAGCCCTTCTCCCAGGAACCGGAGCCCGAGGAGTCCTTGTCCTTGTAGGTCTCCGGGTCGTACTTCTTGTCGTCCTTGGACCAGTCGTCGGCCGTGATGGTCGTCAGCGCACCGCCACCGGTGTGCACGCCGCCTTCCGGCTTCTCGTGGTGCCAGGAGCCCTTGCCGTGGTCGCTGTCCTTGTCGTGCTCCTTGCCGGCCGAAGAGTCCTCGTGCTCCTTGCTGGAGGAGGAGGAAGAGGAGTCGCCGTGGTCCCAGTCGCCGGCCGAGACGGCGTAGGCGCCGGGGGCGGCGATCGCGAGAGCGGCGGTGGCCGTCGCGGCAGCGAGGAGCATGCGGGCAGATCGCATTGTCGGAGTCCTTCCGTCGCGACCAGGCAGCTGACCTCTTGTCAGCAGACAAAAACCCGGCCCGACGTGATCCACCGTCAGTCCGATGTGCGAAGCGCACCACTTGAGAAGCTCGCCCGGCCCACGGCCGAGGTCCCGCCCGGCGGCCGCCCTGACGACCGCCGGAGGGTCGACCACCCTCTCTGACCTGCTGATTCGCCGTGGGAGCTCGGCGTCCGGCGGGCCTGTGCGGGTTCCCACACATGACCCGATCGGCGGCGACACGTCTGCTCACCCCGATGGGCCGCGCGGGGTGCGCGGCGTCAGATCCCCACGTCCCGACGGCTCATGTCCTCCAGCGACTCACGGCGTACGAGGATGCGGGCGATGCCGTCGGACACCGCGACCACGGGAGGACGGCCGACGAGGTTGTAACCGGAGGCCATGGAGAGTTGATAGGCGCCGGCCGCGGGGACGGCCAGGAGGTCGCCGGGGCGTACATCGCCCGGGAGCGCCACCTCGTCGGCGAGGATGTCGCCGGCCTCGCAGTGCCGGCCCACGACGGTGACGAGGCGAGGCGGTGTGCGGGAGGCTCGGCCGATGAGCCGGGGCGCGTACCGGACCCCGTACAAAGCGGGCCTCGGGTTGTCGCTCATGCCTCCGTCGACGGCGACGAAGGTGCGTTCGCCGGTGCGCTTGACGGCGAGGACCCGGTAGACGGCGACCCCGGCGGGGCCGACGACGGCCCGCCCCGGCTCCAAAGTCAGCCGGGGGAGCGGGAGTCGGGCGCGATTGCAGCCGCTCTTCAGTTCGGCGCGAACCCGGTCGGCCAGCACGGAGACGTTCATGCTCTCCTCGCCGGGCCGGTGGGCGATGGCGTGGCCGCCGCCGATGTTCAGCTGGGGGAGGACGATCCCGTGCTGGTCCCGGACCCGGGCCAGCAGCCCGACCATGCGGCGCACGGCGGCGACGTACGGCTTCACGGAGGCGATCTGCGAGCCGATGTGGCAGTGCAGTCCGACGAGTTCGAGGTGCGGCTGGTCGAGTATCCGGGTGATTGCGTGCCGGGCCGAGCCGTCCGTGATCGACAGGCCGAACTTCTGGTCGTCCGTTCCGGTCCGCACCTTCGCGTGACCTCCGGCCGCGATGCCGGGCACCACACGCACCATGACCTTCTGCCGGGTGCCGGACGGGGTGATCGCGGCGAGGCGCGCGATCTCCGACGTACTGTCCACGACGATGCGTCCGACGCCGAGGCGCAGGGCGGTGCGCAGATCCTCCGGGCTCTTGGCGTTGCCGTGCAGCACGATCCGCTCGGGCGGGAAGCCAGTCGTGACGGCGAGCGCGAGTTCCCCGGCGGAGCAGACGTCCAGGCCGAGGCCCTCCTCCCGTACCCAGTGCGCCATCGCCCGGCACAGGAACGCCTTCGCCGCGTACACGACGTCGGCCTCGGGGAACGCCGCGCGGTAGGTACGGCAGCGGTCCCGGACCTCCTGCTCGTCCAGGACGTAGACGGGGGTACCGAAGCGGTCGGCGGCCTCGGCGAGAGAGACCCCGGCCAGCGAGAGGTCGCCGTCGGGGGCGGGGCGGGTGGACCGTGGCCAGACGGAGAGGCTTTCGGTGCCTGTGCCTGTGCCTGTGCCTGCGCCGGTGTTGGTGTCGGGGCTTGTGGGGGTTTTCGCGGGTCGGGTTTCGGTGGCCCGGACGGCGGGTCCGGTGATCACGGGCAGTTCCTGGACGGACATGGTGCCTCCTCAGCCGATCAGCAGGTTCGGACGGGCGGCGGCGACGGCGGCCGTGTCGGTCACCCGCGGGGCACCGGCGTACTGGGGATGCCACGGGCGCGAGGAGTTCTCGCGCTCGCGGACAGCGGCAGCGGCGGCGGCGCGGTCGGCCGCGGGGGCGGGGAGCTGTGGATCGACGGTGACGGCGGTGACGCCGAGGGGCGCAGCGAGCGCGCGCAGCGCGGGTTCGGAGAGCCGGATCCAGGTCTGGTCGGTGCCGAGCGCGACGGTGAGCTTCGCAGCCGAGGTGAATCCGACGGCCGTACGCGCGCCGAGGGGGGTGCGGAAGAAGCGGGCCGTGCAGCCCGTGGGTCCCGGCCGGACGGGGACGAAGAGAGGTCCGGGAAGCCGAAGCCCGTGACGTCCGGCCGGGAAACGTTCAGAGGGTTCGGGATCCTCGGAACGGTCGAGTGGGGACATGTGCTGCTCCTCGTAGAGGGTGACGTGCGGTGGGTGGTGTGCGCTGCCCGGCCTGGTCGGCCGGGCACTCCGGTGAAGCTATGCCCGGCCGACCGGGGTCCGAGCGTCCCGCTGACAGATGCTTGACGGCGGGCGCCGCAGACGTAACGGGATGTTGACGGGCCCCGGGGTCCGGGGCCCGCGCGGGGACGCCGACGGCTCTCCCGGAAAGCGCCGAATCGCGTGGCGAACAGGGTGCGGCGCCTCGCTGCCACCGCGGCCCCCGTTCCGATCAGCCCCCGGCCGCGCTCCTGACACACTGATCGGCCGTGCGGGCGAGGGAGGCGGTCATGCGAGACGGCCTCGGCTGTCTGCTCTGCGCGCGCCGCGCCGTACGGGAGATGACCGCGGCCGGCGGGAGCACGATCGTCGACGTCTCGTCCGCCGCGGCGACCCTGGGCGGCCCGGGCCAGTACGTCCACCACGCCGCGGCGAGGGGGGCCGGTATCCCCATGGGTCGCGCGGGCGGGCCGGAGGAGATCTCCGGCGCGGTGGCCCGGCTGCTGTCGGACGACGCCTCGTACACGACGGGCGCGGTACTGCGGGTGGCGGGCGGGTTTTAGGAGCCCCGGAGCGGGCCGGGTCCCAGGGAGGCGCGGGTCAGATGCCCGGGAAAACCCGCGTCACGGCCACACCAGGCAGTAGGGCTGGTGCCCCGCCTCATGAAGGCGGTGCGAGAAGTCCTGCCATTCGTGCAGGAGCTGGTAGACGTTGAACGCGTCGCGCGGGCCGCCCCGGTCCGGGACGGTGGACCAGATGAAGGCGGCCGCGCCGACGGCCTCCTCGCCTATGCCGCGCAGTGGGTCGACGACGGTCATCGGGAGCTTGACCACGGCGTAGTCGGGGTGCAGGACGACGAGTTCGAGCGGCGGCACCTTGTGCAGGGGGACGCCTTCTATGCCGGTGAGGACCATCGCGGCCATCGTCTCCGGCTTGATCTTGGTGAACATGCCGTTCATGCCGAGCTCGTCGCCGCCGAGTTCCTCGGGGCGCATCGAGATCGGGACCCGGGCCGCCGTCGCGCCGTCCGGCGCGCCGAAGTATTTGTACGTCACCCCCACCCGGCCACCATTCCCGCTCTCCGACCGCAGCCGCTCCACCGCGCGGTCGATCCGCTCGGGGTCACTCTGCGATCCCTGTGCCTGTCCAGCTCTTGCGCCTGCCGCTTCCTCCGCCTCGCGCCGGTGCTTCCCCCGCCGGGCACGCCGAGGGTTGAGGTCGTCGGTCCCCTCGCCCAGTCCGCCACCGCGATGCATATCTCCACCCGACTGCTTTTCTAAGTCGCGCGACCCCCGCCACGCAACCCGATCATCGTGACAGTGACCTCCCCCACGGTCGCACGCCGAAACGTACGCCGAAACACCTGTCCGCGGGATCTTCGCGGCCCCTGAACACCGTCGTTCATGTGAGCTGTCCGTTCGTAGCCCAGTTTCGCAGATGGCCGGGGGAACGAGCCCGGTTGTCGTACCGGGCTCCGTCACACCGGCCCCACGATGGCCGGGATCATTCCTCTGTGGAGCCGTACGTCGGGCCGGGTTCATCCGTTCACGGTCCCCTGTTCTTCCCCTCACGGCTCCCCGGGGCCCCTGGCCTACCCTGAGGAGGTCACTAGCCCCCCGGAGTCGGAGACGTCGCAGGTCATGACCGAACTGCCTTATTCCTACGAAGCCCCAGCCTCGCAGTCTCTATTCGACCGTGCGGCGGCCGTCACGCCCGGTGGCGTGAACTCTCCGGTGCGCGCCTTCCGCGCCGTGGGTGGTACGCCCCGGTTCATGGTGTCCGGTACCGGTCCGTATCTGACCGACGCCGACGGCCGTGAGTATGTCGACCTCGTCTGTTCCTGGGGTCCGATGATCCTCGGGCACTCCCACCCCGAGGTCATCGCCGCCGTTCAGGACGCCGTCTCGCGCGGTACCTCCTTCGGCACGCCCGGTGAGGGCGAGGTCGCCCTGGCCGAGGAGATCGTCGCGCGCGTCGAGCCCGTCCAGCAGGTCCGGCTCGTCTCCAGCGGTACCGAGGCGACGATGTCGGCCATCCGGCTGGCCCGCGGGTTCACCCGGCGGTCGAAGGTGATCAAGTTCGCCGGCTGCTACCACGGGCACGTCGACTCGCTGCTCGCCGCGGCGGGCAGTGGGCTGGCGACCTTCGCGCTGCCGGACACGCCCGGTGTCACCGGCGCCCAGGCCGCCGACACCATCGTCCTGCCCTACAACGACCTCGAAGCCGTGCAGGCCGCCTTCCACGCGCACCCCGGTGAGATCGCCTGTGTGATCACCGAGGCCTCGCCCGGGAACATGGGTGTGGTGCCGCCCGCGCCCGGCTTCAACCAGGGCCTCAAGGACGCCTGCGCGAAGAACGGCGCCCTCTTCATCTCCGACGAGGTCATGACCGGCTTCCGCACCAGCAGGGCCGGCTGGTACGGGATCGACGGCGTTCGTCCCGACCTGATGACCTTCGGCAAGGTCATGGGCGGCGGCTTCCCGGCCGCCGCGTTCGGCGGCCGGGAGGACGTGATGGCGCACCTCGCGCCCGCCGGGCCCGTCTACCAGGCGGGCACGCTCTCGGGCAATCCCGTCGCCACCGCCGCCGGGCTCGCACAGCTGCGGCTGCTCGACGACGCCGCGTACGACAAGATCGACGCGGTGTCGGAGCGGATCCGGACGCTGGTGACCGAGGCGCTCACCAAGGAGGGTGTGACCCACCGCCTGCAGAGCGCCTCCAACATGTTCTCCGTCTTCTTCACGGGACGTGAGGTGCGCGACTACGAGGGCGCGAAGGCGCAGGAGTCCTTCCGCTACACCGCGTTCTTCCACTCGATGCTGGCGCAGGGTGTGTATCTGCCGCCGTCCTCGTTCGAGTCGTGGTTCGTGTCGACGGCCCACGACGAGCAGGCGGTTCAGCGGATCGCCGACGCCCTTCCGGCGGCGGCGCGGGCAGCGGCGGAGGCCACGGCATGAGCGACCCCACTGGCAACGGCACGACCGGCAGCGGCGACATCACGGTCGTCCACGTGATGCGCCACGGCGAGGTCGCCAACCCGGACGGGGTGCTCTACGGGCGGCTGCCCGGGTACCACCTCTCCGAGCTCGGACGGCAGATGGCCGACCGGGTGGCCGAGCACCTCACGTCGCGCGATGTCACGCATGTCGTGGCCTCGCCGCTGGAGCGGGCCCAGGAGACGGCCACGCCGATCGCGAAGGCCCACGGCCTCGACCTGGCGACCGACGGGCGGCTCATCGAGGCGGACAACGTCTTCCAGGGCAAGACCTTCGGTGTCGGGGACGGCGCGCTGCGGCGGCCGGAGAACTGGAAGCACCTCGTCAACCCCTTCAAGCCGTCCTGGGGCGAGCCGTACGTCGACCAGGTCGTGCGGATGATGGGGGCGCTGGACGCCGCCAAGGACGCCGCGCGCGGCCACGAGGCGGTGCTGGTGAGTCATCAGCTGCCGATCTGGATCGTGCGCAGCTATGTGGAGAAGCGGCGGCTGTGGCACGACCCGCGCAAGCGGCAGTGCACGCTGGCGTCCCTGACGACCTTCACCTACAAGGGCGACAAGATCGTGTCCGTGGGCTACACCGAGCCCGCGCGCGATCTGGTTCCCGCTCATCTCCTCGCGGGCGCCAAGCCGGTGAAGGGCAAGGACAAGGCGTTCGGAGCCTGACGGGCGAGCGTTCGGGGCCTGACGGGCAGACGTTCGAGACCTGACGGGCAAAAGCTGAGAAGTCCGGCCAAATGAGCGCATCTTCGTAAAATCATATAAATCTGCGCGCGTTAGACGGAACCACCGACTTCATCGTGCCCTCTCATGGGTTGCCAGCTGAGAGCCAGCTGAGAGGGTGCGATGAAATGGGGACCGTATGCGGGACGTCAGCCGGAGGGGAATGATCGGCCTCGGTGCAGGTGCCGCGGCCGCGCTGGGACTTGCCGCGTGCGGCACCACCGCACAGGGGGACGCCACGGGTCATCCCGGCGGTTCCCCCACGTCCGGCACCGGCCGGCCCGGCGCTCCGAAGAAGCCGGCCGCGCGTCCCATCGGCGACGGCTCCACCGCCTACACCGGCAAGCAGCCGCACCAGCCCCAGCACCCCGTGCCGCTGGAGCCCGGTGAGACGCCGCCGCAGTTCGTGGTCTTCTCCTGGGACGGCGCCGGAGAGGTCGGCACCGGTCTCTTCGACCGCTTCCTCCAGCTCGCCAGGGAGAACGACGCGCACATGACGTTCTTCCTCTCCGGGCTGTATCTGCTGCCCGAGTCGAAGAAGCGCGCGTACGACCCGCCGAACAACCCCCGCGGCGCCTCGGACATCGGTTACCTGAGCGACGACCACGTCAGGTCCACGCTGAAGCTGGTCCGTCAGGCCTGGCTCGACGGCCACGAGATCGGCACCCACTTCAACGGCCACTTCTGCGCCGGTTCCGGCTCGGTCGCCAACTGGACGCCCCGCCAGTGGCACAGCGAGATCGAGCAGGCCAAGTCCTTCGTCACCGAGTGGCGCACCAACACGGGCTGGACCGATCTGCCGCCGCTGCCCTTCGACTACGAGAAGGAGCTCATTGGGGCCCGCACCCCGTGTCTGCTCGGCCAGAACAACCTGCTGCCCGCCGCACGGGAACTCGGCTGGCGCTACGACGCCTCCTCGCCCGGCGGTGTCCAGCGCTGGCCGCAGAAGAAGCAGAACATGTGGGACCTGCCGCTGCAGGCGATGCCCTTCCCCGGGCACCGCTTCGAGGTCCTCTCGATGGACTACAACATCCTCGCCAACCAGTCGGTCAACTCCACCCGGGCGCCCTCGTACAACTACCCGGCCTGGCGCACCCAGGCGGCCGACTCGTACGTCGCGGGATTCAAGCGGGCATACGAGACAAATCGCGCACCCTTCTTCATCGGCAACCACTTCGAGGAGTGGAACGGCGGCATCTACATGGACGCCGTCGAGCACGTGTTCACGCACGTCGCCCGGGAGAAGGAGAAGGGCGGCGACGTGCGCATGGTCTCCTTCCGTCAGTTCGTGGACTGGCTGGACGTACAGAGGCCCGACGTACTGGCGAAACTCCAGTCGATGGACGTGGCGGAGCAGCCCACCGGCGGCTGGAACTCCTACCTCCGGGGGCAGGCCGCCTGAAATGCGGGTTTCCACCCGCAAGGGGGGTGCGGAAGATCCCCGAAACGGGCATGCGAAACTTTTCACATGAGTGCCGCCTGCCGCGCAGACCAGCGCCCGAACCGCACCCGTGGCCGTGCCGCCCTGTACGCCGCCGGGGCCGCCGTCGCCGCGCTCCTGCTGTCCGCGTGCGGCTCGGGCGGCACCAACGGGGGCGGAGGCGACAGCAACTTCGTCGCCGGCAAGGACGGCATCTCCACCGTCGCCAAGGGGTCCCGGGCCGACGCCCCCGACCTCTCCGGCAAGACCGTCGACGGCGAGCAGCTCGACGTCGCGGACTTCAAGGGCAAGGTCGTCGTCCTCAACGTGTGGGGCTCCTGGTGCCCGCCGTGCCGCGCCGAGGCGCCGAACTTCGTCAAGGTCGCCAAGGAGACCGCCGCGCAGGGCGTGCAGTTCGTGGGTATCAACACCCGTGACCCCAGCACCGCTCCGGCGAAGGCCTTCGAGAAGGAGAAGGGGGTCACGTACCCCAGCCTGTACGACCCGACGGGCAAGCTGATGCTCCGCTTCAAGAAGGGCACGCTCAACCCGCAGACGATCCCGTCCACGCTCATCATCGACCGGGACGGGAAGATCGCGGCCCGCACGCTGCAGGCGCTCAGTGAAGAGAAGCTGCACGAGATGCTCGACCCCATCGTCGCGGAGAAGTGACCGGCGTGTCCCTTCTGCTCTCGTCCACGCAGCTCGCCGCCTCGACCGACATGAACACCACGGTCTACAGCGGTGCCCTGCTGCTCGCGCTGCCGATCGCCGTGCTCGGCGGGCTCGTCTCCTTCTTCTCGCCGTGCGTCCTGCCGCTCGTACCCGGCTATCTGTCGTACGTCACCGGAGTCAGCGGCACGGATCTGGCGGAGGCCAGACGGGGGCGGATGGTCGCGGGGGCCAGTCTGTTCGTGCTCGGCTTCACCGCCGTGTTCGTCTCCGGCGGGGCGCTGTTCGGCTACTTCGGATCGACGCTGCACGAGTACAACGGCATCCTCAGCAAGATCCTCGGCGCGCTGATGATCGTGATGGGTGTGTTCTTCATGGGGCTGATGCCCTGGCTCACCCAGCGCGAGTTCCGCTTCCACCGGCGGCCGGTGACAGGGCTCGCGGGTGCACCGATACTGGGTGCGCTCTTCGGCATCGGCTGGACGCCGTGCCTGGGGCCGACACTCACCTCCGTCACCGTGCTCTCCATGGACCAGGCGAGCGCCGGGCGCGGGGCCATACTGACCGTCGCGTACTGCCTCGGCCTGGGAGTGCCCTTCGTCCTCGCTGCGGTCGCCTTCCGCAAGGCGCTCGGCGCGTTCGGCTGGGTGAAGCGGCACTACAGCTGGGTGATGCGGATCGGCGGCGGAATGATGATCGTGACCGGCCTGCTGCTGCTGACCGGTGCGTGGGACGGCATCGTGCAGCAGATGCAGACCTGGTCCGACGGCTTCACGGTAGGGATCTGACCCATGAGCACCACTGACACCGGCCGGACGACGGACCCCGGCGGCGCCGGGGAGCCGGCCGGCCAGGACGCGCGGGCCTCCCAGGAGGCCCGGGACGCGCGGGAGATCGGCGAGGCCGGCTCGCAGCTGTCCACCGCGCCCGTGGAGACGGCGATGCCCGGCTCGTTCGGCGGCGCGAGGACACCCGGCGCCACGGGATGGATCGCCTGGACCGCCCGCGAGGTCATCGGCTGGGCCCGCTGGTTCTGGCGCCAGCTGACCTCGATGCGGGTCGCGCTGATCCTGCTCTTCCTGCTGTCGCTCGGCGCCATCCCCGGATCGCTCATCCCGCAGTCCAACCAGGACGCGGCGAAGGTGCAGGAGTTCAAGGCCGCGCACAGCCTGCTCGGTCCGCTCTACGACCGGCTCGGCCTGTTCCACGTGTACAGCTCGGTGTGGTTCTCCGCGATCTACATCCTGCTGTTCATCTCCCTCATCGGCTGCATCGTGCCCCGCACCTGGCAGTTCGTCGGGCAGCTGCGCGGCCGTCCGCCGGGCGCCCCCAAGCGGCTGTCCCGGCTGCCCGCGTACGCGACCTGGCGCACGGAGGCGGAGCCCGAGCAGGTGCGCGAGATCGCGCTCAAGGTGCTCAAGCAGCGGCGGTTCCGGGCGCACATCGAGAAGGACGCCGTCGCCGCGGAGAAGGGCTATCTGCGCGAGACCGGCAACCTGCTCTTCCACATCGCGCTGATCGTCATGCTCGTCGCCTTCGCCTGGGGCCAGCTCTTCAAGTCCGAGGGCAACAAGCTGATCGTCGAGGGCGACGGCTTCTCCAACACGCTGCTGTCCTACGACGACTTCAAGTCCGGCAACCTCTTCAGCACCGACGACCTCACGCCCTTCAGCTTCAACCTGAAGGAGTTCACCGGCACCTACGAGCGGACCGGCCCCAACAAGGGCACGCCCCGCACCTACCAGGCGGCCGTCACCTACAGCGTGGGCGCCTACGGCAAGGACCGGAAGACCGTCGTCAAGGTCAACGAGCCGCTGGTGATCGGCGACTCGAAGGTCTACCTCACCGCCCACGGCTACGCGCCCGTCGTGACGGTCCGCGACGGCAAGGGCAACGTCGTCTACCACGACGCCGTGCCCCTGCTGCCGCTCGACTCCAACGTCACCTCGCAGGGCGCCATCAAGGTCATGGACGGCTACAAGAACGCGCAGGGCACGACCGAACAGCTCGGCTTCTCCGCCTTCTTCGTGCCGACCTTCGCCGGGGCGGGCAAGGGCGACATGTTCTCCCAGTTCCCCTCGCTGGACTACCCCGTGCTCGCGCTGAGCGGCTTCCACGGCAGCCTGGGGGTCGACGCGGGCCTCCCGCAGAACGTGTACCAGCTCGAGACCTCCCACATGAAGCAGTTCAAGGACGCGAAGGGCGCGATCGTCAAGTCGCGGCTGCTGCCCGGCGAGACCATGAAGCTGCCGGACGGCGCCGGTTCGATCACCTTCGACAAGGACATCAAGGAGTGGGCGAACTTCCAGGTCACCCAGCAGCCCGGCAGTGACTGGGCGCTGGCCGGAGCGTTCACCGCGATCTTCGGCCTCGCCGGATCGCTGTTCATCCAGCGCCGCCGCGTCTGGGTGCGGGCGACCACCGGCGCCGACGGTGTCACCGTCGTCGAGATGGCCGGGCTCGGCCGCAGCGAGTCGGCGAAGCTTCCCGAGGAGCTCGGCGACCTGGCCGCGCTCGTGCACGAACAGGCACCCACCAAGCCCGACGAAGACGCGGCACCCACCGACGCCGACGCCGAACCCCCCGTATCCGCCGCCGAAGGGGCTGAGAAGCAGTGACGCTCGCCACCGCCCACGACCTGGGCGCCGTGACCGATCTGGCCACCGCGACCAACGAACACCTCGCCAACATCAGCAACACGCTGATCTACTCCGCGATGGCCGTCTACACCCTGGCCTTCTTCGCCTACATCGCCGAGTGGCTCTTCGGCAGCCGCAGCAAGGTCGCCCGCACCGCCAACGCGCTCACCGCGAACGGCGCGAACACAGCCAAGGCGGCTCCCGAGGTCACCGTGCAGAAGGCCGGCGGCACCGCCGTACTGGAGCGGCCGAAGGTCGTCACCCGGTCCGCGGTGGGCGCGCGGGACGTGCCCGACGGGCCCGGAGCGCACGGCGGGGACGAACAGGGCGACCTCTACGGACGTATCGCCGTGTCCCTCAGTGTGCTCGCGTGGGCCGTCGAGGCGGCCGGCGTCGTCGCCCGCGCCCTGTCGGTGCGGCGGGCGCCGTGGGGCAACATGTACGAGTTCAACATCACCTTCTCCACCGTCGCCGTCGGGGTCTTCCTCGTCCTGCTCGCGCTGAAGAAGAACGTCCGCTGGCTCGGCCTCCCCCTGGTCACCACGGTCCTCCTCGATCTCGGTCTCGCCGTCACTGTCTTGTACACCGCGAGCGACCAATTGGTTCCCGCGCTGCACTCGTACTGGCTGTACATCCACGTCTCCACCGCGATCCTGTGCGGCGCCGTCTTCTACGTGGGCGCCGTCGGCACGCTGCTCTACCTCTTCAAGGACTCCTACGAGAACAAGCTCGTGAACGGCGGAAAGCCCGGCCGGTTCGCCACCTCCGTCATGGAGCGGCTGCCCGCCTCGTCCTCGCTCGACAAGTTCTCCTACCGCGTGAACGCCGCCGTCTTCCCGCTGTGGACGTTCACGATCATCGCGGGCGCCATCTGGGCGGGCGACGCCTGGGGCCGCTACTGGGGCTGGGACCCCAAGGAGACCTGGGCGTTCATCACGTGGGTCGCGTACGCCTGCTACCTGCACGCGCGGGCCACGGCCGGCTGGAAGGGCCGCAAGGCCGCCTACATCGCCCTGATCGCCTTCGGCTGCTGGCTGTTCAACTACTACGGCGTCAACATCTTCGTCAGCGGCAAGCACTCCTACGCGGGCGTCTGACCCGCCCGGACGCGAGACGGCCGGCCCCGGTGACCTGTGGTCACGGAGGCCGGCCTTCGTCGTACCGGCGGGATCAGGACGGCGGCAGGCACTCCGCCGCCGGGGGTCTGCCCTCCGGCCAGGCGATCCGCACGAAGCGGGCACGGCTTTCGTGGGTCAGTTCCACGATCGGCACGGCCTTGTCGTAGGGATTCCCGTGGGCGTCCAGGCAGATCCACCCGCTCGCCCCGTTCACCCGCAGCTGTTTGCCCTTCACCTGCGGCCACTGGAGGCCGACGTCCGCGAGCGCGGGGATCCGGCCGGTCGGGGACGCCCCGCGGATGCCGTGCACGGCGAGCCGCATGGCGTCGTACGCGATGATCAGCTGGCCGTCGTCGAGGGCGACCTTGCCGACCGGGCCGACCGGCGCCCGCACGGAGTCGGCCAGCAGCCGCTGGAGCACCTTCGCGTCGGCCGCGCTGCCGCCGGTCCGCACGCCGTCCTTCAGCCAGGCGTCCGGATGGGCGAGCGCCGTGTAGCGCACGGTCAGCAGCGGGTCCTTGAGGGCGGCCGGGTCGAGGTCCTTGTCGCCCGCGAGGTAGGAGCCCTCGTCGCCGGTGAGCACGGTGAAGCGGCGGTCGGAGCAGCCCCGGGCGCCCAACGCGTTGATGAACTGCCGCAGCTGGGTGTGCCGGCCCGCGAACAGGACGGTGCTCGTGCTCTTCGGCGTGTTGCACAGGATGTTGGCGATCTGCGCGAAGACGTTGGCGGTGCTGCCCTCCTTGCTCCGGTCGGCGGGCGGGGTGAACGGCTGGGCCTCGTAGCGCGCGCCCTTGAGCATCTTCTCGAACGACTTCTGGAGCGTGCGGGTGTACGGATCGCCGGTCCGGTCGTAGACCAGGAAGGCGTCGGCCGCCGACACCTTGGCGAAGGAGGCGAGGGCGCGGGCCTCGTCGGTGTTGGTGGGGGAGACACGCGCGAGCCCCGGGAAGGGGTCATTGCCGTTCTGCCCGTTGGCGAGGTCGTCGGCGGTGATCGAACTCCCTATCACCGGGATGCCCCGCCGGGTCAGCTCCTCGACCGCCTTCTTGTTGTTGTCGGTGCTCAACCCGACCCCGGTCACCGCCCGCAGCCGGTCAGGGCCCTTCGTCATCTCTTCCAGCTGGTCGACCGTGTGCCGCCAGGAGGCACCGGTGGCACCGGGGTTGGCGAGCACGAGCCGGATCTTCGGCTTCAGCCCCGTCGTGTCGTGGTTCGCCTGGTACTGCGCCAGATAGGCGCCCTGGAGCTCGTGGAGCACATCGCGCAGGTTGTCCGCGTCGGTCGCGGTGAAGGGTTCGAGCAGGGCCACGGTGACGTAACTGCCGGGCGCCAGACGGTGGTTCTCGCGGTTGATCGCCCGCACTGCGTCGGCGAACTGCGAACGCCCGAAGGCGTACGTCGTCGAGGAGACGCCCACACACTCGTCACTGTCCTCCGGCTGCACGACCCCGCGCGCGCACGAACGGTTCTCCTGCGTGACCGTCATGGCGCCCCACACGCCGAGGCCCACGAGGACGGCCGCGAGCGTCAGCGCGACATACCGGCGGAAACGAATCTCCCAGACGTCCTCGCGCAGCCACACCCATAAGCGCGCCATCACCGAGCCCCTTCCTCGTCGCCCGGGATGCGCAGCGGCCGGCCGGCCAGGGCGTCCGAGGGCCAGTCCCGCGAGGCCCGCCACAGCAGGGCGTTGCCCGCGGGCCGCAGGTTCGACAGCTGTTCCAGTTCGAAACGCAGCCGCTCGGTCACCCTCGGGTCAGGCAGCACCAGCGGATCGGTCAGCTGCCACACGGCGTGCAGCAACCGCCGTACCCGCAGGTGCAGTACGGAGTCCACGCCGTCCGGCGGCCGCTGCACCGCGTCCGTGTGGCCGAGGGCGACGGAGGCCCGGTGGTCATGGCCGTCGAAGTCCCGGCCGTCGTGATCGTGGGCGTGGTAGTACGGCGCGGAGGCGATGAAGACCAGCGAGGACAGCCAGCCGCGGGTGTCGGAGCGGGGGAAGGTGTCGCGCAGATGCGCCACCGCGAAGTCCGCCTTCCCTAGGGCGAGTTCGTGATGCAGCCGGTAGCGGGCGCTGTCCGGCGCGGCGGTCTCGCCCGCGTCCTGGTAGTGGTCGATGAGGGTGCGGTGCGCCGCCCGCCACTGCTCGTGGTCCCGGTCGCCGTGGTGCAGCCGCAGCAGGAGCAGCGCGCGCAGGAACGGGTCCCCGACGAACTGGCCGTCCGCTGTCGCCCAGCCCTCCGACGCGAGCCGTTCCTCCAGGTCGAGTACGCCCGACGCGCCGAAGTCCTCCGGCAGCCGGGACTCCGCGAGCGAGCACGCCGAGTCGCGGTCGTGGGCCGCGGCCAGCACGGTCAGTTCGTCGAGCTGACCGCCGGGAACGAGCCGTCCGAGGAGCTCCTGGTAGGCGGGGCGGCCGGCGTGGTCCTCGTGCAGGGCGACGTCGGCGGTCAGCAGCGTGCCCAGCGAGTCGGCGCCTTCGGGCAGGTGCTGCCGGGCAGAAGCGGCCAGCAGGGTGATGCCGAGCGGACTGCCGCCCGTCAACCGGTGGGTGGCGTGCGGGAGTTGGGATGGCACGACGGCCGGTCCGGCGGAGACGGTGCCGAGGCCGCCGGACGCGGTGTCCATGATGTGCAGGGTGTCGTCGGGGGTCAGCGGCGGCAGCGAGACGAGCAGCGCCCGCGAGGACGGCGAGGTGCCGGGCCGCCAGCCGGTCTCCCGGGCCGCCTCGGACAGCGCGATCCGGCCCGCGTTGCGCAGCGCCGGATGCGTGTAGCCCCGTAGCGCGGCGAAGAACACGGCCTGGTCCGTGATGCCGTCGGCGCGGTCGCGCAGCACCGGCTCCAGGAGCCCGAGGCCCCCGGGCTCCTGGACGTTGTCGATCAGCACGACCGGGCGCCCGCGCCGGTGCGAGCGCTGCACGACCCCCGCGTAGGCGTCGTCCAGGTCGGCCAGCAGTGCTCGCACGAGATGGCGTTCGGCGTGTCTGCGGGAGTCGCCGCCCGCCCGGAAGTGCCGGGAGAGCAGGATCAGCGCGAGCTTGGGGCTGCCGCCCGCGTTCGGATAGTCCCGGTACCAGGTGGCGGCCCGGCGCAGCCGGCGGTGGGCCGGGGCGACGCCCTCCGTGAACGCCTCCAGGGTCGCCTCGATGATCGGCTCCACCACCGGACCCGTCCCGCTCATCGACGCGACGAGCTTGGAGATCACCTTGCTCACCCAGCGCCCCGCGAACCCCGACAGCCATGAGTCGGTCTCGTTGAGCAGCAGGATCCGCTCCGCCTCCTGCCGGACGCGCGGCACGTCGCGGTTGCTCCAGCCGCCCGCCGCCACGGCCAGCAGCCCGGACGACAGCCGCGGAAAACCGATCCTCCCGGCGCCCTTCACCGGTTCGGCGAGCTGTTCGGCGGCCGTGGTGAGGGCCTGCCCGACCGGCGACCAGGACTCCGCGGGACGGTCGGGGGGAGGTGCGGCGAACTGCCGGTCCTCGCCGTCGATCAGCGCGACCGGTGTGTGCCCGCGATAGGCGTCGCGCAGTTCCAGGAGCACGGCGGTCTTGCCCAGTCCCCGGCCGCCCGAGAACACCACGAAGGGCGGTTCCCCGGGGTGTTCGTACGGCGTGGCGCGGAGCTGGTACGGACGCAGACCGACCAGTCGTGACGCGAGTCCGGGCGGATCGGTGTCGAACAGCGCCCCCCTGCCGTGCAGCCCTGTGTGCACCGCATCTCCCCCTGGTCCGCGGTCCGGTCCCGATGTGCTGCTGTGAGGTGTATCAACAACAGTTTAAGAAGGGGGAGTTGGTTCGGGATAGGGCGCCTGGTGTCCGTTCAGTTACGAAAATGGTCCACCCGCTCAACCGATAGTGATCGAATCGAGCTTCTGGCGCAGGTAGACATGAGAGTCGACGGGTTCGTACGCGACGCGGCCCACGGGGGCGGGCACCGACTCGACCAGCGTCCCCGGTGTGCATTCGCCGAAATACACGAGTGAGATGAGCTCCTCGGCGGGCGCGTCGGCCGGCGGCGGCAGCACCCTGTGCCGTCCCGAGCGCCATCGGTCGCCGGTCCAACGGGCCATGAGGTCACCGATGTTGATGGTGAACGCCGCCGGGTCGAAGGGCGCGTCCTCCCAGCCGCCCTCGTCCGTGAACACCTGGAGCCCGCCCTTGCCGGCCTGCCGGTCGAGGATGGTGACCGTGCCGAAGTCGGTGTGCGGCCCGATACGGAACTGGCCCGGCTGCGGCGCGCCGACGACCTCGGTCCCCGGGTACCAGTTGATGTTGAAGCCGTACGTCGGGTGCTCCATGTGGCGGGTGAAGAAGTCCGGTTCGAGGCCGAGCGCCTCGCCGAGCAGCGCCAGGAGATGGTTCTCCAGCTCGCCCATCGCGGCCAGGTACTCCTCGCAGAGCTCGCGCAGCTCCGGGGCCTCGGCGGGCCAGACGTTCGGCGCGTACCACTCCGCGTTGGTCGCGGGGTCCTCGAACGGCTCGTGCGTCGCGAACGTCAGGGACTCCTTGAGGTCCGGCGGGGTCTCGGTGCCCTCCGAGTAGCCGTTGGCCTCGGCGCCCGGCCCGAGCCAGCCGCGCCCGCCGACCCGGGCCGCGTACGGCTCCTTCGTGTCGACGGGCAGCGCGAAGAAGGCACGGGCGGTCTCCCGCAGGCGGCGGCGCAGCTCCGGGTCCACGCCGTGACCGGTGACGAGCAGGAAGCCGGCCGTCCGGAGGGCGTCGTCGACGGTACGGGCGATGGCGGCGCGGGCCCCGGGGTCCCCGGAGAGCCAGGGGCGGAGGTCGATGGTGGGGACGCGGGTCGGCGCCGGGTGCGCGGACCCGGCGGTGCGGGCCGACTGCTGGGGGTCACTCACCGATGTCCTCGTTCCACAGAGCCGGGTTGTCCTCGATGAACTCGCGCATCAGTGCCGTGCACGCGGGATCGTCGAGCAGCACGATCTGTACGCCGTGCTCGGCGAGCCAGTCGTGGCCGCCGTGGAAGGTGGCCGCCTCGCCGACGACGACGCGGGAGATGCCGAACTGCCGGACCAGACCGCTGCAGTACCAGCACGGCGACAAGGTCGTCACCATGGTCGTACCGCGATACGACCGCTGTCGTCCCGCGTCGCGAAAGGCGGCCGTCTCGGCGTGTGCGGAGGGGTCGCCGTCCTGGACGCGGCGGTTGTGGCCGCGGCCGAGGAGGGTGCCGTCCGCGCCGTACAGCGCCGCCCCGATGGGGATACCGCCCTCGGCGAGCCCGGCGCGGGCCTCCGCCAGGGCGGTGGCGAGCCACGCGCGGGCCTGGGCCTGATCGATGCGCTCCATGAGTCCACTCTCCTGCGGGACTCCACCCTCGTGGGGCCGGAACGCGGAGGAAACGCGTGGAAGCACCCTCCCGGCGCGACGGGCCGGCCCGGCGGGCGGTCAGTGGTGGTGGGCGCGCCTGTACTGCCGGGCCAGTGCGTGGAAGGCCTCCTTTGGCTCCCAGCGCACGCCGGAGGCCGGGTCGCCGGGGCGGTCCGGTCCTTCGTCCTGGACCCAGTCTGGAAAACGGCCGGCCGCTCCGGCGTCCGCCGATGGTCTACGGACGGGTGTCGAAGGGATGAATCCGTGCGCGACTCGGGAGGACTTCCGTCAGGGGTCGTCCGGGGGCGTCAGCCGCTCTCCGGCCTGCGGGCCGGGATGAAGGCCGGGGGGACCGTCACGGCCGCGACCGGTCCGAAGTCGCCACCCGCAGCAGCAACTTGCCCGTGCTCGACCGCGACCCCATCAGCGCGTGTGCCTCCGCGGCCGCCTCCAGGCCGAACTCCGCCGTCACCGGCAGGGTCACGGTGCCGTCGGCCACCGCCTGGAACGCGCGCGAGGCGATGACGCGGAGGGCGGCCGGGGCCGTTCCGGCCAGGCCGAGGATCGAGAACCCGCCGACCGTCAGGCCGGTGGGGTTGAGCTCCGGCTGGCCCACCGTCCAGGGCTCCGCCGAACTCGCGTTGCCGAAGGAGACCAGGCGGCCGAAGGTCGCGAGGGAGGCGAGGCTTCCCCGGAAGGTCTCGCCGCCCACCGGGTCCAGGGCCAGGTCCACCCCGCGCCCGGCGGTCGCCGCGCGGACCTCGTCCGTGAAGGAACCCACGAACACCTGGTCGTAGCCGTGGGCGAGGGCGTACTCGGCCTTCGGCGCGGCGGACACGACGCCGTACACCGCGCCGGCCCCGGCCGCTCGCGCGAGTTGGCCCAGCACCGTGCCGACGCCGCCCGCCGCGCTCTGGACGAGCACCGTCTCGCCGGGCTGGATCCGGCCCACGGTGTGCAGGAGCCCGTAGGCCGTGGGCAGGACGGTGGGGAGGGTGGCGCCGGTGCGCAGACCGACACCGTCGGGCAGCGGGAAGACCGTCACGGCGGCGGCCACGGTGACGTCCGCGTACGCCCCGCCCTCCGTCAGCGCCGCGACCTCCTGGCCGACGCGCAGGTCCGTGACGTCCGGGCCGACCGCCCGGATCCGGCCCGAGACCTCGAGCCCCGGTACGTACGGGAGGCGCGGTACGCGGTAGCCCTCCGACCTCGCCTTGAGATCGGCGAAGTTCACGCCCGTGTAGGCCACGTCGATGCTCACCTGCCCGGGGCCCGGCTCGGGGACCTCCGCCTCCACGACCCGCAGGACCTCGGGACCGCCGTACTCCTGGAACTCGACCGCACGCATGGCTCACTCCTGGCTGGTGCTCGGCTGGACAGCCGACGGCGCGCGCGGACGGATCGCCGCCCGGACTGTTCAATGAAAAGCGAACACTCGGGAGTGTATGGTTTTCATCGAACACTCGGCAAGCGGATCACGGAATCACCAGGGGAGGCCGGCGTGGCGGAGCGGACCAGTCATCGGGCGGCGCCCGAGCACACCCACCCCGACGAGGTCCCCGTACAGACCGCGTTCGCCGCCCTCGCCGACCCCGTACGGATCCAGCTCGTCAGAGAGCTGGCGGGGTCCGCCGAGTGGACCCGCAGCTGCGGCAGTTTCGACGTGCCCGTCGGCAAGGCGGCCCTCAGCCATCACTTCGCCGTACTGCGCGGCGCCGGTCTCGTCGAACAGCGCGACGAAGGCCCCAAGCGGGTCAACCGGCTGCGCCGGCCGGAGTTCGACGCCCGCTTCCCGGGCCTCCTCGCGCTCGTCCTGCGCGAGGAACCGCCCCGCTAGGACAGGTCCTAGAGTCGGCCCCCGCGCGCCGCTCCCGGCCCGTCGGCCGCCGGGCATCGGCGGTGCCGATGGGGCCATCGGCAGGACGCCCCACTGGCCCATGGCCCGGCCCAGGGCCCGCGCCTACCTTCGGGCCATGACCTCCGCCACCGCAGTCGAGAACAAGGGCACCGCCCAGCTGACCGCCGCCATGATGCTCTCCGGGACCCTCGGCGTCTTCGTCGTCGAGTCCGGGGCCTCGCCCTTCAACGTCGTCTTCTTCCGCGTCCTGTTCGGGGCGCTCGCCCTCGGCGGCTACGCGCTGTCCCGGGGATACTTCCGCGGCCACGGCTTCACCCCGCGCACCCTCGGACTCGCCGCGCTCGGCGGGGTGTTCATCGTCTTCAACTGGGTCCTGCTCTTCCAGTCGTACGAGAACACCTCGATCTCCGTGGCGACCGTCGTCTACCACACCCAGCCGTTCTACGTGGTGCTGCTGGGCGCCCTGCTCTTCCGCGAACGGCTCACCGCCTCCAAGGTCGGCTGGATCGCCCTGGCCTTCGCCGGTCTGATCCTCGTCTCGGGCGTCTCCCCGGCCGACTTCGCGAACGGCGGCTCGTACCTCACCGGCGTCGGCCAGGCCCTCCTCGCCGCGCTCCTCTACGGGCTGTCCACCCTGGTCACCAAGCGCATCACCGGCGTACGGCCCCACCTCATCGCGCTCGTCCAGGTCCTCGTCGGCATCCCGCTGCTGCTCCCCTTCGCCGACTTCGGCGCGATGCGCGGGACCGGCGCGGACTGGGGCTGGCTGGTCGGGCTCGGAGTCGTCCACACGGGGCTGATGTACGTCCTGATGTACGCCGCGTACGCCAAGCTCCCGACCGCGAAGATCGCCGTGCTCGCCTTCACCTACCCGGCCGTCGCGATGCTCATGGACTGGGCGGTGTACGGCCACCACATCGGCCTCGTCCAGACCCTCGGCGTCCCGCTGATCGTGACCGCCAGCCTGAAGGTCACGCTCCCCAGGACCGCCGGGACCGCCGGGACCGCCGGGACCTCTCGGTTCGCCCGGATCACTCGGACCGGCCGGACTCCTCGGACACCAGTCGCCGCGCCCGCTCCACGAACAGCCGCGCATGAGCCGGAAGCCGCTTCCCGGCCCGCCACGCCAGTTGCGTCCGAAGCGTGAACGGCGGCTCCCAGTCCAGCCGTACGAGCGTGCCCCGCTCCAGCTCCGCGGCGACCGTCACCTCGGGCAGCAGCGCGATCCCGAGGCCGGCCGCCGCGGCCCGCTTGGTCGCCTCGATCGTGCCGAACTCCGTGAAGTCGACGGAGGAGCCGTCCGGGGCACGGGAGTTGAGCTCCCGCTCGAACAAATCCCGGTAGGCGCAGCCGGGTTCGGTGGCGAGCAGCGACCGGTCCACGAGTTCGGCGGTGGCCGGTGCCGTGCCGGCCAGCGGATCGCCGGGCGCGGCCACCAGCGCCAG
This sequence comes from Streptomyces sp. NPDC002935, assembly GCF_040611295.1. Taxonomy (NCBI): domain Bacteria; kingdom Bacillati; phylum Actinomycetota; class Actinomycetes; order Kitasatosporales; family Streptomycetaceae; genus Streptomyces; species Streptomyces sp. NPDC002935. Next base: position 111,867 of record NZ_JBEXNW010000022.1, on the reverse strand, counting down.
CGGTTCCACCGCCAGCACCGCGACCTCCAGACCCGCGTGCTCGGTCTCCTCCTCCATCAGGAAGCCGACGTCGTACGTGCCCTGGCGCAGCGCCTGGCGGGTCTCGTCGCCGATGGTCGTGCGCAGCGACAGTCGCACCCGGGGATGACGGTGGTGGAAGAACTCGAGGAGCGGCAGCAGCCGGTACGACGTGAGGGACTCCATCGTGCCGACGGTGAGGGTGCCGGACGGCTCCTCGGCACCGACGACCGCGGCCCGCGCCTCGTCGGTCAGTTCGATGATCTGCCGGGCGTAGGGCACCAGGCGTTCGCCCGCCTCGGTCAGCCGGATCCTGCTGCCCAGCCGGTCGAAGAGTTCCGTACCGAGCGAGGACTCCAGGGCGCGGATCTGGCTGGTCACACTGGACTGCGCGTACGCCAGCTCGGTCGCGGCCCGGGTGAAGCTCAGCACGGTCGCGACCTTCTCGAAGGTCACCAGCAGGCGCAGTTCCACGTCAGGACTCTTCGTCGGACCTGGGCTGCTCCTCGCGCCGCTTCAGCTCCTCCTCGCGGCGCCGCAGGTCGGCCTCCCAGTCCTTCAGCAGTGACTCGTCCTTGCGGTTCTCCGCCTTGAGGGAGTTGAGGAACTCGGGGTTGTCGTCGGGGGCGACGAACTCCGTGCGGTGGTTGCGGTGCCATTCGGAGTGGGTGGCGCCGCCCGCGGGACCCCTGCGGTTGCGGCCCGCGACCAGCCAGGCGACGGGACCGACCAGCACCTCGCCGAAGAGCAGGATGATGATGACCCAGACCACCTTGGGCAGGCCCCTGACCTCCTCCTCCGGCGTGTTCAGGCAGTCGATGAAGGCGTAGATCCACAGCGCCAGGACCAGCAGGAACGGCAGATACCTGAGCATGGCCGAACATTCCCCCAGTGAGCGACGGCGGGGCGGCACGGGCCCCCCGGTGACGGGCACAGGGTAGCGGGTGGCCGATACTTGGACACATGGCTTACGACGATCTTCGCTCCCTGCTCAGGGCGCTGGAGCGCGAGGGAGACCTCAAGCGCATCAAGGCCGAGGTGGATCCGTACCTGGAGGTCGGGGAGATCGTCGACCGGGTGCAGAAGGCGGGCGGGCCCGCGCTGCTCTTCGAGAACGTGCGCGGGTCGGCGATGCCGCTCGCGATGAACGTCTTCGGCACCGACCGGCGCCTGCTGAAGGCCCTCGGGCTGAAGTCGTACGCGGAGATCTCCGAGAAGATCGGCGGACTGCTCAGGCCCGAACTGCCGCACGGCTTCGTGGGCGTGCGCGAGGCCTTCGGGAAACTCGGCGCGATGGCGCACGTACCGCCGAAGAAGGTGAAGGACGCGCCGGTGCAGGAGGTGGTGCTGCGCGGCGAGGACGTCGACCTCGACGCCCTGCCCGCCCTGTTCACCTGGCCCGACGACGGCGGCTCCTTCTTCAACCTCGGGCTCACCCACACCAAGGACCCCGAGTCCGGCATCCGCAATCTCGGGCTGTACCGCCTCCAGCGCCACGACAAGCGCACCATCGGCATGCACTGGCAGATCCACAAGGACAGCCGGAACCACTACCAGGTCGCGGCCCGCAGGGGCGAGCGGCTGCCGGTGGCGATCGCCTTCGGGTGCCCGCCCGCCGTGACGTACGCCTCCACCGCCCCGCTGCCCGGTGACATCGACGAGTACCTCTTCGCCGGGTTCCTCCAGGGCAAGCGGATCGAGATGGTCGACTGCAAGACCGTGCCGCTCCAGGTGCCCGCGAACGCCGAGGTCGTCATCGAGGGCTGGCTGGAGCCGGGCGAGACTCTGCCCGAGGGGCCGTTCGGCGACCACACCGGGTTCTACACCCCGCAGGAGCCGTTCCCGGCGCTGACCATCGACTGCGTGACGATGCGTAAGCGGCCGCTGCTCCAGTCCATCGTGGTGGGCCGGCCTCCGACGGAGGACGGGCCTCTCGGCCGGGCGACGGAGCGGTTCTTCCTGCCGCTGCTGAAGATCATCGTGCCGGACATCGTGGACTACCACCTGCCGGAGGCCGGCGGTTTCCACAACTGCGCGATCGTCGCGATCGACAAGAAGTACCCCAAGCACGCCCAGAAGGTGATGCACGCCATCTGGGGCGCGCACATGATGTCCCTGACGAAGCTCATCGTGGTCGTCGACTCCGACTGCGACGTCCACGATCTGCACGAGGTCGCCTGGCGCGCGCTCGGCAACACGGACTACGGACGTGACCTCACCGTCGTCGAAGGCCCGGTCGACCACCTCGACCACGCCTCCTACCAGCAGTTCTGGGGCGGCAAGGCGGGCATCGACGCGACGAAGAAGTGGCCCGAGGAGGGCTACACCCGGGACGGCGGCTGGCCCGAGATGGTGCTGTCCGACCCGGAGACGGCGGCGAAGGTCGACCGCCGTTGGAAGGAGTACGGGCTGTGAGTTCAGCTTCCGCGGCGCTTCCGCAGCCGGGCCGCACCAAGGCGTTCCTGCGCCTCGTCATGATCGAGCACTCGGTGTTCGCGCTCCCCTTCGCGTACATCGCGGCGCTGACGGCGATGTTCGCCTGGGACAAGAACATCCACTGGGGAAAGCTGCTCCTCGTCACCGTCGCGATGGTGGGCCTGCGCACCTTCGCCATGGCGGCGAACCGGATCATCGACCGCGAGATCGACGCCCGCAACCCCCGTACGGCCCATCGTGAACTGGTCACCGGCGCGATGAGCGTGAAGCACGCCTGGACGGGCGCGCTGGTCGCCCTGGTCGTCTTCCTCGCCGCCGCGGCCCTGCTCAACCCGCTGTGCCTGGCGCTGGCGCCCATCGCGGTCATCCCGATGGTCGTCTACCCCTACGGCAAGCGGTTCACGAACTTCCCGCAGGCCATCCTGGGTCTGGCCCAGGCGATGGGCCCGATCGGCGCCTGGATCGCCGTCACCGGCACCTGGTCCTGGGACGCCGTCGTCCTCGGTCTCGCGGTCGGCGTCTGGATCGGCGGCTTCGACCTGATCTACGCCTGCCAGGACGTCGAGACCGACCGCGAGATCGGCGTGATGTCGGTGCCGGCGCGCTTCGGCATCCCGGCCGCGATCTGGGGCGCGCGCGCCTGCCACGCGGTCACGACGGCGCTCTTCGTCTGGTACGGAGCGGCCACCGGCGCGGGCGCCTTCTTCTGGTTCGGCCTGGTGATCGTCGCCGGCGCGTTCCTCTACGAGCACTCCATCGTGAAGCCGCACGACCTGACCCGCCTGAACAGGGCGTTCTTCCAGGTCAACGGCTTCATCGGCATCGCCCTGTTCGTGTGCGCCCTGTTCGATCTGCTGGTGCGCGGGCTCACGGTCTGAACAAGGGCGGTGGCCGGATAGGCTCGACATCATGAAGCCAGGACAGACGCAGCGCCGGCCTTGGATCGTGGGGGTGTCCGGCGCGTCCGGTACGCCGTACGCGGCCGCAGTGCTGCGTTCGCTGCTGGAAGCGGGCGAGAGCGTCGACCTGGTCGTCAGCAGGGCCTCACGGCTCACGCTGCTCGACGAGACCGGCCTTCCGTTCCGGGACGCCCACTGGCGGCACGACCTGCGCGAATGGCTGGCGCGGGGTGCCGACGGCAAGCCCGGCACCTTCGCCGGCTTCGAGGAGCATCTCGACGGCGTACGGCACTGGAGCGCGGGCGACCTGGCGGCGGGGCCCTCGTCGGGCTCGTACCCCACCAAGGGGATGCTCATCGTGCCCGCGTCCACCGCCTGTGTGGCCGGGGTCGCCCTCGGCCTCTCCAAGGACCTGTTGCAGCGTGCCGCGAGCGTCACGCTCAAGGAGGGGCGGAGGCTGGTCGTCGCCGTGCGGGAGACCCCGCTGAACGGGCAGACGCTGCGCCACCTGGTCTCCCTGGACGACGCGGGCGCGATCGTGCTGCCCGCCTCGCCGGCGTTCTACGCGGGAGCCACGCACATCCAGGACCTGGTGGACTTCGTCGCCGGGCGGGTCCTCGACGCGGCGGGCGTCGAACACGAGCTGTACCGCCGGTGGAAGGGCGAACTCGGGAGCGGCTCCCGGGTCGACACCACCTGAGGCGCGCACGCGACGGGCCGGGCACCGTCAGGCAGTTCAGAACCTTTCAGACCTTCAGACCTTCAGACCTTCAGACATCTCAAGACCTCTCAGACCTTTTCAGTGGAAGGCTTCGATCGCATGGACGCGGTGGACAGGCAGCTCATCCAGGCCCTGAGGGAGAACGGCCGGGCCTCCTACGCGGAGCTGGGGCGCCTCGTCGGTCTGTCGGGACCCAGTGTCACCGACCGCATCAACCGGCTGGAGGCGGCCGGCGTCATCATCGGGTACCGCGCGACGGTCGACTCGGCCTCGCTCGGCCTCGGCGTCACCGCCCTGATCGGCATCTCGCTCTCCGACGCCGCCGACCACGAGGACGTGGCCCGGCGGCTGCGCGACCTCAGCGAGATCGAGGACTGCTGGTTCATCGCGGGCGACGACTCGTTCATGCTCAAGGTGCGGTCGAGCGACGTCGACGGACTGGAGAAGACCATCCGGCGGCTGTCGGGCACCAAGGGCGTCTCCCGGACCCGTACGACGATCGTGCTCTCCACGAAGTGGGAGAACCGGGTCGGAGAGCTGCCCGAAGAGGGCTAGACACGGAGCCCCTGGTGGGGGCCCTCCGCCGGAAAGGCGGGAGAGTACCGTTGGCACGGTTCGTCACAGGGAGAGGTAATCGCATGGATGTCGGGCTCAAGCGCGAGCTGGAGGACAAGGTCCGGGCCGGTGAGCGGCTCAGCCGCGAGGACGGCATCGCGCTGTACGAGTCGGACGACCTGGCCTGGCTCGGCGGGCTCGCGCACGAGGTGCGCACGCGGAAGAACGGCGACGTCGTCCACTTCAACGTCAACCGTCACCTCAACATGACGAACGTGTGCACCGCGTCCTGCGCGTACTGCTCGTTCCAGCGCAAGCCGGGCGAGAAGGACGCGTACACGATGCGCATCGAGGAGGCCGTCCGCCTCGCCAAGTCGATGGAGGGCGAGAACCTCACCGAGCTGCACATCGTCAACGGCCTGCACCCCAGCCTGCCGTGGCGCTACTACCCGCGCTCGCTCAGCGAGCTGAAGAAGGCTCTCCCGGACGTCTCGCTGAAGGCGTTCACGGCCACCGAGATCCACCACTTCGAGACGATCTCGGGGCTGTCCGCCTCGGAGATCCTCGACGAGCTGATCGAGGCCGGGCTGGAGTCGCTGACCGGCGGCGGCGCGGAGATCTTCGACTGGGAGGTCCGCCGGCACATCGTCGACCACCGCACCCACTGGGAGGACTGGTCGCGCATCCACCGTCTCGCGCACGAGAAGGGTCTCAAGACCCCGTGCACGATGCTGTACGGGCACATCGAGGAGCCCCGGCACCGGGTCGACCATGTGCTGCGGCTGCGTGAACTCCAGGACGAGACCGGCGGCTTCCAGGTCTTCATCCCGCTGCGCTACCAGCACGACTTCGTGGACATGAAGGACGGCAAGGTCAGGAACCGCCTCCAGGCGCGTACCCAGATGGCGACCGGCGCCGAGGCCCTGAAGACCTTCGCGGTCTCCCGGCTGCTCTTCGACAACGTGCCGCACGTCAAGGTCTTCTGGGTCATGCACGGTGTCCAGACCGCCCAGCTCGCGCTCCAGCACGGCGCCGACGACATGGACGGATCGGTCGTCGAGTACAAGATCACGCACGACGCCGACAACTACGGCACCCCGAACAAGCTGACCCGCGAGGACCTCCTCGACCTGATCCGCGACGCCGGCTTCCGCCCCGTCGAGCGCAACACGCGGTACGAGATCATCCGCGAGTACGACGGACCGGACCCGGCGCGGCGTGAGTCGCCGCAGCCGATGCGGGTCTGACGTGGGGCTGGTCTTCGAACTGGACCCGGCCGTCACTCCTGATCTCCGGGACGGTGTCGTCGCCCTCTGGGTGGACGTCTCGAACGCGGGCGGCTCCGTCGGCTTCGTGCCGCCGGTGACCGCCGGCGACGTACGCCCCGAACTCGTGAAGCACTTCGTCGCCATGACGGAGGGCCGCACCCGGCTCCTGGTCGGCCGCGACGAGGAGGGCGGCGTCGCCGCGACCGCCTTCCTCACGCTCAACACCCACCGGCTGATGAGGCACTGGGTCTGGCTGTACACCGTGATGGTGCACCCGCGGCACCAGGGCAAGGGGTACGGCCGGGACCTGCTCGCCGCCGTCGAGGACGCCGCGGGCCGCCTCGACGGCATCGACGCGATCCGGCTGACCTGCCGGGGCGGGGAGGGGCTCGAACGCTTCTACGCCTCCTGCGGCTACAAGGAGGTCGGGCGGGTGCCCGGCGCGATCCGTGTCGCGCCCGGCGACGAGCGGGACGACATCACGATGCTGCTGCCCCTCGCACTCCGCGACTGAGGACCCCCTGCAAGATCGCCCTCCCGTCGTGCTTCACTGGACGGGGCCCTTTGGGAACGTTCGGAACGGAAGAGTGGATTGAGATGCTCCGCTACACACTGATGCGCCTTGGGATCTTCGTAGGCTGCCTCGTGGTCGTCTGGGGCCTCGTCTACTCGGGCATCGCCCCGCGCGGCCTCGGCGACTCCAACTACATGTGGGTCGTCCTGCTGGCCCTGGTGATCTCCGCGCCGATCAGTTTCGTCGTCCTGCGGGGCGAGCGCGACCGCGCCTCGGCCCAGGTCGTCGCCCGCGTGGACCGCGCCAAGGCCAACCTGGAGCGCAACCGCAGCCAGGAGGACGCCGCCGTCGACGAGACCGCCCACGGCACCCCGAGCCAGGCCTCCTGACGCTCCGCCGCGTCCGGCCCGGCGGCGACCGATCGTACGCTTGGCCGCATGGGTGCTGTGAAGAACAAGCGGATGCCGCGTGCGGTACGCGAACAGCAGATGCTGGACGCGGCAGTACGGACCTTCGGGCAGCGCGGGTACCGGGCCGCGTCGATGGACGAGATCGCCGAACTGGCGGGCGTGTCCAAGCCGTTGGTGTATCTGTACCTGAACTCCAAGGAAGACCTGTTCACCGCGTGCATCCGGCGTGAGGCCAAGGCGCTCACCGCCGCCGTCCGCGCCGGTGTCCGGCACGGACTGCCCGCCGACCGGCAACTCTGGGAAGGGCTGCGGGCGTTCTTCACCCACACCGCCGAGAACCCGGACGGCTGGGCGGTCCTGCATCTCCAGGCCCGTACCCACGGTGAACCCTTCGCGGCCGAGGTCTTCGCGATGCGCGAGGAACTGGTGCAGTTCGTAACGCAGTTGATCGCCGTCGCCGCGCGGGAGGCGCACCGTGACCCGTCGCTGCCCGAGCGGGAGGTCGCTGGGCTCGCGGAGGCACTGGTCGGCGCGGCCGAGTCGCTGGCCGCGTGGGCGAACGCCACCCCGGGCGTCTCGGCCCGGCAGGCCGCCGCCACCCTGATGAACTTCGCCTGGGCGGGCCTCGGCACCCTCATGCGGGGCCGCCCGTGGTCCCCGCCGCCCCCGGCGATCCCGCCCCAGCCCGCCGCGGAGGTCTAGGAGGCGAGCGGGAGTGCGTGTGCGGTCGTACGGTGGCGAATGCCGGCGCGGTCAGGCCTGGCCCCAGCGGCGCAGTGCGGGGGCGACCCTCTCGCGGCCCACGCGGTAGAGGGACTTGGCGCCGCTGCGCGCCGCCCTGCGGACGACCGCCCGCAGCGGGCCCGCGCCGCCCCCGCCCGGCGCGAGGGCCAGCGGCCTGCCCTTCTCGTCGAAGCCGTTGCGCTCCAGGATGCCGCCGAGATACGCCCCCGCGCGCTGCGGCGAGTAGTACGGCCGCAGCGCGGGCAGCCGCCCCGCCGCGCCCAGCGCGGCGACACGGGCGCGGGCGGCGCCGTACGGATCGGTCTTGCCGATGCCCTGTCGTGCCGCCCACACCGGGTCGACGCGGGGCAGCGCGCCGCTGTCCAGGTCGTCCCAGGACGCGAGGCAGCCCGAGTGCACGAAGTAGTGGTTGCCGTGCGCCTCGCGGACCCCGAAGTCGGTGAGGATCGCGGTCGGCATGCCGCGGTGCATCGACTCCAGGGCGGCCGTCGAACTGACCGTCACCAACAGGTCGGTACGGTCCAGGACTTCGCCCATGTTGCCGTAGACCAGCCGCAGGTTGTCCGGGGCCGGCGCGGTCAGCTTCTCGATGAGCACCTGGTACGGATTGGCCTCGATGTGCGTGGTGTGTTCGCCGGGGAGACTGCGCAGTTTCATCAGCACCAGCCGGTCGGGATGCCGTCGCGCGTGGGCCGCCGCCCGCTCCAGCAGCTTCAGCCGGGACTCCCGGCCCTTGGGCACCGACGGCTGGACGGCGAAGGTGAGCGTGAAGGGCCGGTCCGTGGACGGCGTGTACGGCTCCCCGTCCAGGAAGGGCAGCGCGCACTCCACCACCGAGTCCGGATCGACGCCGACACTCGCGAAGGCGGAACGGAAACGGTCCGCGTCGTAAGCGCTGTTGGCGAGGACGACATCGGTGCCGGCCCGGGTCATCAGCCCGTCGACCATCTTCTCGTACACGACCCCGACGTACCCCGTGACCGTGACCGGCCGCCGCTCCCGCCCCTCCCAGGCGATCCCCAGGCTGTGGGTGAGCGCGAGTGTCGTCCCGCCCGCGGTGGCCAGGACGACCACGTCGGCCGCGGCGAGCTCCTCGTCGTCGACCAGTTCGGCCGCCGTGACCTCGCGCCGGGTGTCCGGCTCGATCCCGATCTCCGCCAGCTGGCGCTCCGTCGGGGTGGCCCGGGTGCTCAGGAAGACCGCGTCCAGGGCGTGTTCGGGAGCGATCCGCCGCGCGACGGACGCGCCCCACTTCCAGCGGGTGTCGGAGTCGGCGAGTACGGCGATGCGTCGTGCGGGCATGGTTCAGGGGCCCTTCCTGGCGGCGGTCCGGGGGAGTGGACCGAGGCTAGGAAGGGTGTCTGAGGGTGGGATGAGGGGCTGCTTGAAACCACCTTGGGTGACTGGGTGTGGACTGTGAGAGCTTTCTCAACGCGGTTGCCTCACCTGGCAGTTGACGGTGACGGGCATTCGCCGCGAGGTCTCCCGTCATGCGGTGTTCGCCCGAAGTTCACTGGCTCCGCGCGCGAAGCGGCCGCACGTCGCCGGTCAGATGGACGCGGTCGCCCCCGCGGAGCTCGAACGAGGGCCCCCGCGCCGCGTACGTCACCGTCCCGGGGAGCGGCACCGGCGCCCTGAACTCGGCCCGCACCTCCACCGCTTCCTGCGGCCCGTACTCGGCGAGGCAGCGGGCGACGGTCCACATCCCGTGCGCGATGGCGCGCGGGAAGCCGAAGAAGCGGGCGGTCAGGGGGTGCAGATGGATGGGGTTGCGGTCTCCGGAGACGGCTCCGTAGCGGCGGCCGACGTCCCGCGCGAGGCGCCATTCGGCGACGGCGGGCAGCGGTTTCCGGTCCTCGCTCCCGGCGGCCTGCGGGGTGTTCGGCGAGGCCCCCGACGGGGTTCCTCGTGTGGCGCCGCGCGGATCGAAGTGCGGAGCTTCGGGCGGGGCCGCCCGTGAGGTGTTCCGCAGGGCGCGGTCGTGGGGCCGGTGCCGGGCGAGGTAGGTGCTCCTCGACTCCCATACGAGCCGGCCGTGGGCCCGCGCCTCGGTGAGCACGGTCGCCTCGGTGCCCCGCCGGTGCGGCGTCAACGTCTCGACCAGCACCCCGAGTTCGTACTCCGCGGTCGCGGCGGGCGCCTGGTGCCGGGTGATCTCGATCGATGTGTGCACCAGCCCGAGCAGCGGCAGCGGGAACGCGCGCGCCGTCATGATCCGCATCGCCAGCGGAAAGGCGAGCACGTGCGGATACGTGACGGGCAGGGCGTCCGCGCCGGTCGCGAACCCGCACACCCGCTCGTACGCGGCGAGGTGGGCGAGATCGACCCGTACGCCGGCGAGGGCGAGCCGGGTGGCCGGGACGGGGGCGTCCGGGCGGGGGCGCTTGAGGGGGGAGAGCAGGGCGCCCCGGGCCAGCAGCGGGGTGAGGGAGGGAGAGGCGGCGAGGGTGCGGGTCCGTGGCTCGGGGCGGACGGGCGGCTGAGTGCGCATCGGGTTCTCCGGGCGGGTCGGGAGAGTGCGGTGCCGGCGAAGCTCGGGCAGCGGTCGGGCATGGTCCGGCTCCCAGCGCGGACATGAATTTACTCTGGAGTAAGTTACCCAGGGTAAGGCTACGTCGGAGTGAGGAGGAGGTCGAGATGAGTCACCGCCGTCTCCGGAAGTTCATGGTCCCCGCGGAAAGGGCAAGGGGTGCCGCGAGAAGGCACAGCTACCCCGGGTAACCCGCACTGCGCCCGCCCCAAAGCGACACAAACCCCACACTCGGGCGCCGTAGGATCCCCGTCTCACCGGGTTGCCGAGACCCTCCTGAACTCCCCACTCCCCAGGGTCGTATGAGGATGCGCGCCCCCGCGTCCCGCCGAGCCCGCACACGCCTTGCACCCGCCCCGGCCCCCAGGCCGACAAGGAGCCGCCTCGTGTCCAGCCCGTATTCCCTCGACTCCGTCCCGCCCCTTCCGGAGCCCGAGATCCGGAAGCTGGACGGCGTCGTGCGCGAGGCCGCGGTACCGCCGATCGTGGGGCAGGTGACGCACGGCTCCCTCGCGGACATCCCGTTCGACAACGCGGCCGCGGCCCCTCGGGAGCCGGTCCTCAGCCGGAAGGCGCCGGACGGCGGCTGGACTGACGTGACCGCCGCCGAGTTCGCCGACGAGGTCCTGGCGGTGGCCAAGGGGCTGATCGCGGAGGGGCTCGTGCCGGGCGACCGGATAGCCATCATGGCCCGGACGACGTACGAGTGGACACTCCTCGACTTCGCCGCCTGGGCCGCGGGTCTGGTCACCGTGCCCGTCTACCCGACCTCCTCCGTCTTCCAGACCCGCTGGATCCTCCAGGACTCGGGAGCCGTCGCGCTCGCCGTGGAGTCCGGCGCGCAGGCCGCGTCGCTCGGACCCGAGCGGGAGCACATCCCCGACCTGCGGCACATGTGGGTCTTCGAGAAGGGGCATGTGGAGCGCCTCGCGGAACTCGGGCGCGACGTCCCGGACCAGGAAGTGTCCGTACGGCGCGGGGTGCTGGGCCCCGACACCGTCGCCACCCTCATCTACACCTCGGGCACCACCGGCCGCCCCAAGGGCTGTGTGCTGACCCACGGCAACTTCTTCGCCGAGATCGACAACGCCGTGGAACTGCTCTACCCGATCTTCAAGGCCCGCACCAAGGAGCCCGCCTCCACCCTTCTCTTCCTCCCCCTCTCGCACGTCTTCGGCCGCATGGTGGCCGTGGCCTGTCTGCGGGCCCGGGTGAAACTCGGCCACGCCCCCAGCCTCCAGACCGAGGACCTGCTCGCGGACCTGGCCTCGTTCAGACCGACCTTCCTGCTGGCCATCCCGTACGTCCTGGAGAAGGTCTTCAACACCGGCCGCGCCACGGCCGAACGGATGGGCCGCGGCTCGTCCTTCGACCGGGCGGCGCGGATCGCCCAGAAGTACGGCGAGGCGGTCGAGGCGAAGCAGCACGGCACCGGACCCGGCCCCGGCCGGGGCCTGCGCGCGGCCCGCGCCCTCTACGACCCGCTCGTCTACCGCCGCATCCGCAAAGCCCTCGGCGGCAGGGTCCGTCACGCCATCTGCGGCGGCTCCCCGCTAGGCCGCCGGCTCGCCGCTTTCTACGCGGGCGCCGGGATCGAGATCTTCGAGGGGTACGGCCTGACGGAGACCACGGCCGCCGCGACCGTCACACCTCCCCAGAAGCCACGCCTCGGCACCGTGGGCCGGCCCCTGCCCGGCACCCGGGTGCGGATCGCCGCCGACGGGGAGGTGCTGCTGAACGGCGGACAGGTCTTCCGCGGCTACTGGGACCCGCACGCGGGCGGTGTGGTCGACGCCGCGCCCGACGGCTGGTTCGCGACCGGTGACATCGGCGAACTGGACGACGGCGGCTACCTCGCCATCACCGGCCGCAAGAAGGAGATCCTGATCACCGCGGGCGGCAAGAACGTCGCCCCGGCGCCCCTGCAGGACTGGCTCCGCTCCCATCCGCTGATCGCCCAGTGCATGGTCCTGGGCGACCGCCGCCCGTTCGTCTCCGCCCTCGTCACCCTCGACCCCGAGGGCATCACGCACTGGCGCCGGATGAACGGAAAGCACCCGGTTCCCGCCGAACTCGTCATGGACGACCCCGAGTTGCTGGCCATCCTGCAACGCGCGGTCGACGAGGCCAACAAGCTCGTGTCGCGCCCCGAGTCCATCCGCCGCTTCACCGTCCTGCCCGTCGACTTCACCGAGGAGACCGGCCACCTCACCCCCTCGATGAAGCTGCGGCGCGCGGCGATCGAGAAGGACTTCAGCAAGGAGATAGAGGCCCTGTACGCGACGTAGCGGCGCCACCCGACCCGCCTCGCAGAGTTGCACCGGCTGACCGGGCGGAACGAAAGGCAGGAGCCCCGCGACCGGCTGGCGCGGGGCTCCTTGGGTACTGCTATCCGTTCCGGATCAAAGCATTGGGCTCATGGAGCCGAAGGCTTAGAGCGGGGTGACGTTCTCCGCCTGCGGGCCCTTCGGACCCTGCGTGACGTCGAAGGAAACCGACTGGTTCTCTTCGAGAGAGCGGAATCCGCTCGCGTTGATCGCGGAGTAGTGGACGAAGACGTCCGGGCCGCCGCCTTCCTGGGCAATGAAACCAAAGCCCTTTTCGGCGTTGAACCACTTCACGGTTCCGGTAGCCATAAGCCCTCCTTGGGCCCAAAGGGTTGCCCTGCTCCAGAACCTGCGATTGTGTAAACAACTGCATACGTCTGAAAACGACGAGAGCCCGCGGTCACATGCTCCGCAGGCTCTGTACTGCAAGGGAAACCAAACTGCAACTTGCGGCGAGCCTAGCACGCAGGCAGCCGAAAGCAATAGAGGCAAAGATCACGTCATCCGGACGGGTGGCCCGCCCGGGCGAGGGGTCTGACGTGCGTCGACTTCGTGGTGTCACAACCGTTGACACGAGGGGTCCGGATGGTTTCCACCAGCACACGCCGACCCTGGAGCCCGCACCGTGGCGCATGGGGTCTAGCCTCGCGATGTGGACAATTCTCGCACCCGGCCGCGCGTCGGCCACATCCAGTTCCTGAACTGCCTGCCCCTCTACTGGGGGCTCGCGAGAACGGGAACACTCCTCGACTTCGAGCTCACCAAGGACACCCCTGAGAAGCTCAGCGAGAAGCTGGTGCGAGGGGATCTCGACATCGGGCCCATCACGCTCGTCGAGTTCCTCAAGCACGCCGACGATCTGGTCGCCTTCCCGGACATCGCGGTCGGCTGCGACGGCCCCGTGATGTCCTGCGTGATCGTCTCGCAGGTCCCCCTCGACCAGTTGGACGGCGCCCGCGTCGCCCTCGGCTCGACCTCCCGGACCTCCGTACGGCTCGCGCAGCTGCTGCTGGCCGAGAAGGTCGGCGTCCAGCCCTCGTACTACACGTGCCCGCCCGATCTGAGCCTGATGATGCAGGAGGCCGACGCCGCCGTCCTCATCGGCGACGCGGCGCTGCGCGCCAACCTGCTCGACGGGCCGAAGTTCGGTCTCCAGGTGCACGACCTCGGCGCGCTGTGGAAGGAGTGGACGGGCCTGCCGTTCGTCTTCGCCGTGTGGGCCGCCCGGCGCGACTACCTGGAGCGCGAGCCGCTCGTCACCCGCAAGGTCCACCAGGCCTTCCTCGCCTCCCGGGACCTCTCCCTCGACGAGGTCTCCAAGGTCGCCGAGCAGGCGGCCCGGTGGGAGGCCTTCGACGAGGCCGTCCTGGAGCAGTACTTCACGACGCTCGACTTCCGCTTCGGCGGCCCGCAGCTGGAGGCCGTACGGGAGTTCGCGCGCCGGGTCGGCTCGACCACCGGGTTCCCGGCGGACGTGAACGTACGGCTCCTCCAGCCGTGAGCCGCCGATCGTCACGGCTCCGATAGTTACGGGGCCGCGGGCGCGCACACGACTACGCTGCTGGGCAGTGTGTACGGGGGAGGGGTGAGCCGTGGGTGCCATGCAGCCGCTCGGAGTCGACGAACCCACTGTCGTGGGGCCCTACCGGCTGCTCGGCCGACTGGGGTCGGGCGGCATGGGGCGCGTGTATCTGGGACGCAGCGCGGGCGGGCGTACGGTCGCGGTCAAGATCGTGCATCCGCATTTCGCGCTCGACGAGGAGTTCCGCGCCCGTTTCCGCCGCGAGGTCGACGCCGCGCGGCGGGTGGGCGGCGCGTGGACGGCCCCCGTCCTGGACGCGGACCCCGAGGCGCCGGTCCCCTGGGTCGCCACCGGCTACGCGGCCGGCCCTTCGCTGACGGCCGCCGTCGCGGACGGCGGACCCCTTCCGGTCCACTCCGCGCGCGTCCTCGGTGCCGGACTCGCCGAGGCGCTCACGGCGGTGCACGCGCTGGACCTCGTCCACCGCGACGTCAAACCCTCCAACGTGCTGCTCACCCTCGACGGCCCGCTCCTGATCGACTTCGGCATCGCCCGGGCCACGGACGGCACCGCCTCCCTGACCTCGACCGGCGTCTCGGTCGGCTCCCCCGGCTACATGTCCCCCGAGCAGATCCTCGGCAAGGGCGTCACGGGAGCCGCGGACGTCTTCTCCCTCGGCGCGGTCCTCGCGTACGCCGCCACCGGCGAGCCCCCCTTCCCCGGCGACTCCTCCGCCTCCCTCCTCTACAAGGTGGTGCACGAGGAGCCGCGACTCGACTCCCTGGAAGGCGAGTTGCGCGAGCTGGTCGCGGCCTGCCTGGCCAAGGAACCGGCGGCGCGGCCCACTCCGGGCGAGGTGGCCGTCCGGCTCGCACCGCAGGGCGCCGCCCGGTTGGTGTCGGCGGGCTGGCTGCCGGGCTCCCTGGTGGAACAGGTGAGCCGAAGTGCCGTACAGCTGCTGAACCTTGAGGCGACCGGGGCCGCGGAGGCCACGCCCTCCGGGCCGGTTGGTTTCAGCAGCCCGTCGGTCGAGGCGGGCCGAGCGGTAGGGACCGGTGCCGGGACGGGTGCCGGGCTCGGCGGGGCGCCGTCCGGCGGGGCGGGCTCCGGAGAGGTGGGGGCCGGGGTGAGGGGCGCCGGGGTGCCGGGTTCGGGCGGGGGCTTCGGGCCCCCTCCGCCGGGCTTCGGGCCGCCGCCCGCGATGCCTCCCTACGTACCGCGGCAGGGCGAGGACGGGACCGCGGGGCCCCAGGACGCCGTACACCGTGAGGGGACGTCGGACCCGCGCACGGCCGACCGGCCCGGCAAGCTCTCCGTCAGCGTGGCGGCGACCTCCGCGCCGGGGGCCGGCGGACAGGGCCGCAGGATGAGCTGCACGGTCGCACTCGCCGTCGCGGGAGCGCTGGCGGCGGTGACCGTGGGGTCCGCGTTCCTCTTCGACCTGCTGCCGGTCGGCGGCGCCGACGACAACGGGAGCGTCGCGGGCGGACGCCCGTCGGCGAGCCGGAGCGCCACCGGCTCCGATCCGTCGGCGAGCGCCACACGGCCTGGCTCCACGGCGAGCGCCCCGGAACCGGCCCCGACGAAGAGCGCGTCCGATCCGGGCGGCGAGCAGTCCACGATCCCGGCCTCCTACGTCGGCACCTGGGAGGGCGAGGGCCTCGGCCTCAGCGGAACCCTGCCCATGGGGACCTTCCGTGTCACCGTCCACCAGGCGGCCGTGGGACAGGAGTTGGGCACGTTCCGGCAGACCGACCAGATCGGTGGCATCTGCGACGACGTCCTCGTCCTCAAGAAGGTCACGAAGAGGCAGCTCGTCGCGACGAGCGTGGCCTCGGAGTCCAACCGGGACGTCTGTACGACGGGACGGCACGAGGTCCGGCTGACGCCCGTCGGCAGCGACCTCACGTACGAGACGGACAACGCCGAGGCGGGGGACCCGGTGGCCAGGATGACCAAGGTGGGCTGACCGGACGCCGGCCGGCCGGACCCCGGTTCAGCCGGCCGCCGTGCTCCGGCGGGCCTTGTCGATCCTGAAGAGCACGGTGAACAGCACGGCGGTGGCGAGCACCGTCGAGAGCAGGCCGACGGCCCAGACCCAGGGGTACTCGACGTGCACCCAGCAGGGCTTGCCCCGGCTGTAGCACCCGGAGTCCCAGTCGCGCCGGTGCTTGGGGCGCAAGCCCGCGAAGACGACCACCACCCACACGAAAGAGGTGGCGACTCCGGGCAGCGAGGCGAGCACCCAGCCGAGCGAGCGCAGCGGGTTCGTCTTCCACCGCGTCCGGCCGAGGGTCGCGATCACGGCGGCCAGGCCGAGGGGCCCGGCGGCCCCGACGACGGCCGCGAAGCCGTAGCCCCTGCCCGGCCAGGCGGGGGCCGCGGAGCCCCAGAGCTCGGTCCCCAAGGTCATGATCGTGAGCGCGAACCCGATGATCGCGGCCGCCACGGCCAGAAAGACTAGACAGCCGCCCCACGACTCCCTTCGGGACGCCTTCTCCCGCGCCTGCGCCCACGCGGACGGCCGCTGCCGCACGTGCTCGTAGCGCAGGGCCGCCCCGGCGGCCTTCCGCCGTCCGGGCTTCGCCGATCCGCTCACCCGCCCGCTCTCTCCTTCTCTCGCGCTTCTTCCGGTGGGTTGCTCCGACGGCCTCACATCGGCGTCGTCACCGTCAGTGGCTCGCCGTCGCCGAGGTGCAGCAGACCCTTGCCGGGTGCGACCGGTCCGCCGACCATGCTCCGGTTCGTCCGGATGCCGATCAGTTCGCCCGCGGAGGAGTCCTGCGGAGAGAGCAGGATGCCGCGGCGGCCCTTCTTCATCTCGACCTGCCAGCCCGAGAATCCGCTGCACACGTCCTCCTCGTCACCGGCGATGACCAGTCCGAGACCGCGTTCGGAGCCGCGTTGCACGATCCGCTTGAAGACCGTCTGGGCGTCGCAGTCCTCCAGGACCTCGCCGTCGTCGACCAGGACCACGATCGGCTCGTCACGCGTGGCCGAGTCGATCGCCTCGCGCAGGTCGTCGCCGTCGATGTCGTCCTCGTCGAAGACCTTCAACACGCCGTCCTGGCCGTCCAGTTCACGCAACGGCGACGGGCGCGGCGCGGCCACGACCAGTCGTACGCCCTGGGCCAGATAGGAGCGGGCCATGTTCATCAGCGTCGTACTGCGGCCGGACTTGGCCGGGCCGGCGACGACGAACGTCGGCACGCCCTGGGAGAGGTCCGGGCCGAAGCCCATGATGTCGTCGCCGCCGATGCCCACCAGGCTCCACAGTTTGGAGCGGGAGGCGTCCGGGTCGCGCAGCTCCCAGGCGTCGGTGAAGCCGATCCGGGTGGGCAGCACGTCGACCCGGAACGGGCGCCGGGCGCGCGGCAGTTCGGCGTCGCGGACCGCGGCGGCCTCGCCGATCGCCCCGATCGCCGCTGCCTGGCCCTGACCCGTGGAGTCCTCCGTGAGCAGGGCGAACTGGGTCTCGGTGCCGTGTTCGTTGCGGTAGCCGCGGCCGGGCGGGATCTCCTCGGGGATCTTGCGGGCGTTGATGCCGATCAGTGAGAAGTCGGAGCGGTCGGCGAGCCGCAGACCGTACTTGTCCTCGGTGAGCGAGCCGATCCGGGTGGAGAGGATCTGGCGGTCACCCGTCATCACCATGTGCAGGCCGACGCTCGCGCCCTCCCGCATCATCGCGGTGAGCTGGTCGGTCAGATCGCCGTGGTCGTACTCGCCGAGCGTCGGCAGCCAGCCCTCCCACCGGTCGAGCAGCACCACGATGTGCGGGAGCCGCTCGCCCTCCGGCACCGCGGCCCGCTGCTCGCCGATGTCCGCGAAGCCCTTGTCCGCCAACAGATCTTGTCTGCGGGTGAGTTCACCCTTGAGGCGGGCGATCAGGCGGACCACGCGCTCGGTCTGGTTGCGGCCGACGACGGCGCCGCAGTGCGGCAGCCGGGTCAGCGCGTTGAGCGCGCCGTTGCCGCAGTCGATGCCGTACAGGTGGACGTCGGCCGCCGAGTGGGTACGGGCCAGCGAACCCGCGATCGTCCGCAGGATCTGCGAGCGGCCGCTGCGCGGAGCGCCGCCGATGAGCAGATGCCCGAAGGAGGCGAAGTCCACCACGACGGGGCGGCGGGCCTGGTCGGCGGGCAGGTCCTCGACGCCGTACGGGGCGGGCGGCAGCTTGCCCGGACCGCCCGCGAACGCGGGCACCTGGATCTCGTCGAGCAGCAGCGTCTCGGAGAGCGCGGGCAGCCAGGGACTGTGCTGGGGCGGGATGCCGAGGGCCAGGTTGGCCTCGCGCACCGCGTCCACCAGCACCTTGAGGTCGGTGATCTCCTCCTCCTCGCGCTGCTCGGCCTTCGGCTTGACCAGCGCGGCCCGCCCGAGGTCCTCCCAGCCGAGCGGACCCGCCCAGGGCGCGAGCGCGGTCGGGTCGGCGGCCCCGGGGCGGCGGCCACCGACGCGGCCCGACTGGAACGGTACGAGCGAGGCGTGCCCGAGACGGACGTAGGCGCGGCCCGGTGTGCTCTTGGAGATGTGCCCGGCCTCGGGGGAGTCGATGACGTCGCTGGACTCGCCGCCGTCGGTCACGCGCAGCGCGATACGGAGGTTGGTGTTGGCCCGGATCTCGGGCGAGACGACACCGCTCGGCCGCTGGGTGGCGAGCAGCAGATGGATACCGAGCGAACGGCCTCGCTGGGCGATGTTGACCAGACCCGTCACGAAGTCGGGCAGGTCGCGCACCATGGAGGCGAACTCGTCGATGACGATGAGGAGTCGGGGCACGGACGCGTGCGAGGGATCACGGCGTACGAGGTCCTGGTAGTCCTCGATGTCCTTGGCGTCGGCGGCGGCGAGGATGTGCTCGCGCCGCTTGAGCTCCGCGCCCAGCGACTCCAGTGCACGCTCGACGAGATGGGCGTCGAGGTCGGTCACCATGCCGACGGTGTGCGGGAGTTTGACGCAGTCCTTGAACGCCGAGCCGCCCTTGTAGTCGACGAGGACGAACGTCATGTTCTCGGGAGTGTTGGCCACGGCCAGCGACGCCACGATGGTCTGGAGGAGCTCCGACTTGCCGGAGCCCGTCGTACCGGCGATCAGACCGTGCGGGCCGTCGCGCCGCATGTCGATGCCGAACGGACCGTCGTACGACTCGCCTATGACCGCCGTCGTCGACTGCCCGCCCATCCGCCAGCGCGCGGAGATCGCGTCACCGGTCGGCGGCTCCAGTTGCAGCACGTCGAGGAGTCGGCTGGCACCGGGAAGGGCCGAGTCCTCGGTCTCGCCGCTGATGTCGCGCAGCGGCGACAGGGCGCGCGCGAGCCGGGCGGACCAGGCCGCGGACACGAAGTCCGGCCGTACGTCCCTTACGCGGGCGATACCCGTCTGCTGGACGCGCAGCCGCAGTTCGAGGGCCTTCTGCGCGCCGGCCGCGGAGTCGTCGACTTCGGTGGCGTGCCAGGCGTGGAAGGAGGGGAAGCCGCCGGGGGCGGCCGGCGCGGTCCGGGCGGGCTGCTGCGCGGTCGCGTGCTCCTCGGGCTTCGGCTCCGCGATGACGATGGCCTGGCACTCGCCGGGCAGGAACCGCTCCTCGGCGTCCAGACAGATCGCGTACATGCACATGGCCGGGCCCTCGCGCAGCAGCCGCACCACACCCGGCATGGACCGCAGCCGCCTGGAACCGTCCCAGACGACGATGATGTCCGGGTCGCTGAACGAGGCCTTGTTGCCGTTCTGCCGGGCGGCCTTCTGGCGGGCGTCGAGGAGCTGGGTCAGCTCACCGATGCGGGCGCCGACGGTCTCGGCGTCGGTACCGATGAGGACGTTGGCGTCCTGGGCGCCCGCGGGGCGGCTGTGCGGCAGCCAGCGCACCCAGTCCCAGCTTCCCTGGCCGCTGTTCTCCGTCAGGACGTAGAACTGGACGTCCAGCGGGCTGTGCAGCACCGCGGTCTGCGCGACGGCCCAACGGCCCAGTGCCTGCGCCGAGTCACCGGGACCGGCGATGCCGATGACACCCCGCTCACCGAGCGGAAGGGCGACGGGGGCGTCCTCGATGGTCCAGGTGACCTGGCGCTTGTGGTCGTCCTGCTCCGGGTCGTCGAGCACCACTTCGGAGGGCAGTTGCCCGGTGCCGACCCGCAGCAGCAGATGGTCGGCGTCGGTGCGGCGCCGCTCCCACAGCCGGGTGCGCGGTCCGGTGCCCAGCGACAGCACGGTGGCCGGATCGGGGATCGCCCGACGCCGGTCGAGCCGCTCGGCGAGCAGGGCCTCCTGGGCGTCCTTCTCGATCCGGGCCTTGTGCTCGTTGTACTCCTTGACCTGCTTGGCATGGGACTTGCGCCCCTGCTTCTTGTCCATCAAGTAGTTGCCCAGCATGATCAGCGGGCTCAGCAGAGCCATGATCATGTAGTACCAGCGTCCGAACACCATCACCATGACGACGGCGGAGACCAGCGGGGTCAGGGCCATCAGCCAGGGCAGCGGACGGGCTTCGTAGTCCCGTACGGGGCTCGGCAGCCGGAACTTGGTTTCGCGGTCCGGCGGATGCAGCCGCGGCGGCCGGTTGTAGTCCAGCCCGGCACCGTCGTCCGACCACTTGAGCGCGGCGTCGGGTGCCGTGTAACGGTCCAGCTGGAGAAGGGTGTTGCCGACGGCGACCTCACTGCCGAGCGGCCACTCGTCGTCCTCGCGCTCCTCGATCGCCCCGCCGTCGAGGGTGACGCCGTCCTTGTCCCCGTGCACGGCGACGCGGCATGTTCCGTCCGTTGCAACTGACAACGTCAGTGCCCTTTGCGGAAGTTCGGGGTCGTCGATCCGGACGTACGACGACGCTCCGCCGCCGATGTCGTAGCGGCCGATCCCGAGCCGGTGCACGGCACCGGCTGCCGGACCGCCGGCCACCCGCAGTTCGACGAGCCCGGTCGGCTCGCCGGGCAGACACCCGGCGGGATCGTGCAGGCTGACTACGGCGCCTTCGCGCAGCGGCGAGGTGCCGATGGTCGCGGCCGGGTCGACGGGATACCCGTCGACGTACGCGACGGGAGCGCCGCCGGCCGCGGCTCCCTGGTGATGTCCGAGGGGAATGATCTGCGCGCCACCGCTGTAACCGACGTGCTCCGCCAGCTCCTTGGCGATGTCCCCCACCGAGGACTCGGGATCCGCATCAAGAAC
This sequence comes from Streptomyces sp. NPDC002935, assembly GCF_040611295.1. Lineage (NCBI taxonomy): Bacteria > Bacillati > Actinomycetota > Actinomycetes > Kitasatosporales > Streptomycetaceae > Streptomyces > Streptomyces sp. NPDC002935. The sequence goes on along the minus strand of NZ_JBEXNW010000022.1, from coordinate 90,759 downwards.
CACATCGGCGGTGGCGCCGCCGAGCGGGTCGACGACGGTCAGAGTCAGCCGCACGCTCGTCCTCCCCCAGACACCCGAGGCCGCTTCCGGAACGCGGGCCACAGTGCTCTCGACGATAGCCGCTCACCGCTTCCCGCAGGCAACGGCCCGTGTGAGGGAACCACGGAGGCCGCGGACGGACACCGCCTCTGGTGCGGGCTCGTGACAGAACCGGGGTGTGCTCCTGCAAGCGTCGTAAGTAAGCTGCTTGCTCAATGCGGACGATCGCATCATCCGCATCGGGAGCCACGGGGGTTGGCCCTGCGGCGAGTTGAAGCATGGAGGACGCCACATGGCCGGCGGCAAAGACGCAGACATCACTTACGAGAAGATGCGGCACGCTGCTAAGCGACTCGGCCACGAGAAGGAGAAGATGGAGGACAAGCTCCACGGCCTCGACAGCTACATCGACGGCCTCGTGGCCGACGGTTACACGACGGCCAAGGGCTCCCAGGCCTTCGACGACTCCTTCAAGGAGTTCACCAAGGGCATGAAGGACACCCTTGAGGGCCTCAAGGGCATGGCCAAGTTCCTCGAGGACGCCGCGAAGGCGTACGAGGACTTGGATGACCAGCTGGCCAAGGGTGTCAAGGGCTAGGGAAGTCCGCGATCCACGTGTTGCCTGAGTGCGATGGGGCGCATGCCGTGTCCCATCGCACCGTCACTTCAGGCGTCGGAGACGTGGGCCCCTTCGGCTCGCGATTGGCGCATCAGGTACATGTGGAGTTCGCTGCGCTGCTCCTCCGTCGTGAGCATCAGCCAGGAGCCGTCCGTGAAGTGGACACGCAGCTTTCGGTTGTCATGTGCGGGCAGGGGGTCCTCGATGGCGGCCATTCCCGCGGGAATCTCGGCGACCACGCGCATGCGGTCCTCTCTCCGGACGGATACGCGCTTCGGTGGTGCAGCCAGCACGATGCGGCCCTCCGTCAGCACAACGAAACGTTGGTGGTGGGAGGAATGGCCGTACCAGCGCAGCAGGAACTGCCCCGCGGCCTTGTCCCAGTCGCCGTCGAAGGTGTTGTCGAGACCCTGCTCGACGATGGCCTTGTCCCGTCTGTCGATGTCCAGGTCTTGGGCTCGGGCACGGTCGCGCTCCTCCTTCGTCGACAGGAGACGCTTGAGGGCTTCCTCGCCGGAGGCAAGAAGGCTGAACAGCATGGCGATGGGCATCAGCGGTGCGACGAGTACCGCACCGAGCATGCCGAGCGGTCGCAGAGACGCCGGCCTCAGAGGGCCTCCACCGGCGGCCTGGTGAACGTCCGCGGGAGGTTGGGGAATCCGGCCTATCGCGCACCACGCACCGGCGTCCGGAGCGACGCCGAGGCGGTTGCGTGTTGTGCGGTCGCTGCTCCTGGACAACTCGTCTCACCTTCCTCGCTGCCTGTTGGGCGAAGTATCGCAGGCAGTGTCTCATGTTCATGATGGGGGAATTTATTAATGGGTGACAGAACCGCTTACGACCTGGACCTGATCAAGGACTGTTCGCGTTCGCTGGGAAAGATTCACCGTGAGTTCGAACAGCACGGAAATCCTGCGGACGGTTACAACGACGCACTTGGGCATGGCGGCTTGAAGGATGCCTTCGACGATTTCGGCGGAACATGGAAGAAAACGCGCAAGAAACTTATGAAGGAAATAAAGAAGCTCGCCGAAGCAACGTCGGTCGCCGCTCAGAAGTATGAGGAGATCGACCACGAGCTGGCGAAGGCCATTTCGGGGGCCAAGGGGAAGGACAAGCAGTGAGCAGGCGATCCAGCGACTGGCCGCCTCTGTGGGACGAGGATCCGGCGCCCGGCGACCCTCATGAAGTGGCGGCACTTGGGCGCAAGTTGCGCAAGACGGCTGAGATGATCGATGAACAGGCTCGCGTCATCCAGGCGTTGTCATCCGTGGAGGGATGGGACAGTGACGCCGGGCGTGCCTTCAACGAGGTGGCCGATGGCGCAGGCGACCGGCTGAAGAAGGCGTTCGAGCGGTACGACGAGGCGGCGAACGCGCTCGGCGAGAGGGTCGTCGACGGAGAGTCGAAGGAGTTCGCCGGAGAGCTGCATCGTGCGCAGGAGAAGGCCGACAAGGCGCTGGCGGACTACCGGGAGGCCAAGGACGATCACGATGCGGCGGAGCGGGAGGTGAACAAGTTCACGGAAAAGCACCTCGTCAGTGAGATCCCTGAGGCGGACAGACCCGAATACGAACGCTGGAAGAAGAAACAGAACGAGGCGCTCCACAGGATCGGCCAAGCGCGCAAGGATGTGAAGGATGCCCGGGACATCTTTGATGATGCCGGGGATCGTGCTGCCAGGCACATCAAGGACATTGTGCATCACGATGCCGTCCGGGATCCCGGCGGATTCATGAACTGGCTTGCCGACTGGGCGGATACGTTCTCCAACCTGTCGGCGATTCTCTCGGTGCTTGCAGTCGTCTGCGCATTTGTCCCGCCGCTGCAGTTCCTGGTGCCCATCTTTGCCACTCTCGCGGTCCTCTCCAGTGCTGCGGCTCTGGCCGGCCACGCATACGACATGTCCGTGCGAGGAGGCAAGGTCGACTGGCTGAAGCTGGGTACCGACGCTCTGGGCATCCTTCCTGGGCTGGGATCCCTCAAGGGCTTCCGCGCCTTGGTCGGCCTCAAGGGCGTGGCGAAACTGCGGGCGTTCGGGAAGCTCGGCACCTTTGGATCCTTCAGGGGCATCGCAGCTGTGGACGGGATCGGCCACAACTTTCTCAACGGCCTGAGCGTGACCTTGACGAACAAGACCTTGGCCGGCGGGCTCAAGCTGGGCCAGAAGCTGGGTATTTCCGGCCTTCCGGAAAAATTCGTGCCCATAGGTGGCAAGGAGATCACGGCCGCTATCAAGGGAACGGGCCTCGCGAGCGCCCTTCACCGGATGTTCAGCGGGGAGAACGGCGGGACCACGGGATATCAGCCGCCTGCCGAGAAACCCTCACCGGCGCCGGTGCCCACGCCGAGGCCCTCCCCCGGCGCTTCGCCGAAGCCCTTCCATGCCGCGCTGGCCGCGTAGCCAACCCGCATCCGCAGTGGACACAAGAGGAGAGGAGTGGGGCACAGGTGAGTGACTCGAATGAACTCGGAGAGTGGGAGTTCATCGGCCGCAGAGGTGGGGACCCGGCTCGGCTGGTACCTGGCGAGGTGATCGCCGCGGTTCCCGATGCGCGGAGCCTGGCGGAAGACGCGAGGCGGGAGGTCGGCTTCGACTTCCTGGACGACGGGGCCGTACTCCGGATGCTGCGGCTTCGGCATGAGGACGAACAGGAGATGTTCAACGCCGGCTTCAGGACGGGTGTTCCGCTGGCACTCATCGGCTTCGGCGCCGTCGTGTACTGGGGCGGTGCGGCCCAGTACTGGGAGTCGAGCACAGCTCGGCTCATGTATCTCGGCCTGACCGGAGTCGCCGTTCTGATTCTGCTGGGCCTGTGGATTCGAGCCGCGGTGGTTCATTGGGGTGATCCCGCCCGGCAGAATCTCCGGGCGCGGGCTCGGAAGTACCGCGAGGTGGCACACGCTGCCCGCAAAGGCGGAGCGGACATTCCCGCGCACTATCCGCACTACGGTCCTTACCCCTTCGCCGCCACGTACCGCCCGGACGCGGACGAAATGAGTTTCCCCGATGGAGAAGAACGGTCATGACCGCAGTATCAGTTGAGGGCGAACTTCGTGGTTCGGCGGGCGAGAACGGCATAGACATCCGGTGGATCATGCCGGACGGCTTCTTCGAGATCCCGCTGGACGCGGAGGATCTGGACGAGACCGCAGAGCAGTTGATGGGACTCGCGCGCACCGCGATGCCGGAAGCTGACTTCGACGTACAACTCCAGTGGGCCGTCATGTGTGCCGCTCACTATGACTCCTTCGTGGAAGCCGGAGTTCAGTACGCGGGATTCGTCCTCACCGAGGTGGAGAGCGCACGGTGTACGGCCACGGTGACCGTGAGCATGATCGACCTTGACGCCCAGGCAGGCACCAACCCCGTCGGCTTCTTGGGTTCTTCGATGCGGCACCTCGGTATCGGGCAGGTCAGCGAGGTCGAACTGCCGTGTGGCCCTGCCGTCTGCTGCATCGGAGTACGGGAGGGAAGCCTGGACGGCAGTCTCACGGAGTCGGGCAAGGACGAGACCGTCCGGACCTCCTTCATCCAGGTCCAGGTGCCGCTGACGAACTGGACTGTTGTGGTGCTCGAAATGGGCACCCCCACCCCTGAGGGGTGGGACGTGTTCTCGTCCATGTTCGCCGGCGTCGTGAAGAGCTTGCGCCTGTTCAATGCCGACGGTGAGCCCGTCGTGATGCCGGGATGACGACTGGGCCCGACGTATCGGCGCGGCCCAAGGACTACCGACTGCTCATTCCGCGCGAATGGTTCAGGATCGATCTGGTCCAGGAGCGGTGGCGCAGGCAACTGAAAACGTTCGTGGACCTTCAGGCAGACGGCAAGAACGTACCGGCAGAGGCCAAGCAGGAGGCCTGGGCAAGCCTGCGCAACACTGCTGAATCCGCCGTGGCGAACGGAGCGCTGGAATTCTTCCTGCGGCCGGAGTTGCACGACGGAAGCATCATGCCCGTCTCGCTCATCGTGTCCTTGATCCCTAGTCCCGGCTCTCCGACGCCCAAGGATCTCCTGGCCTCGTTCGAGGAGAGGGAGCACCGGAGCGGGCGCGGTACCGAGGTCTCGATCGTCGCCCTTCCGGCCGGTGAAGCAGTCCAGATCCGCACACGGACCACCCTGGACCTGTACATCCACATGCCAGGAACGGTGGGATACCTGGTCCTTGGCTTTGTCGTGCCCCTCACTGGAGTCATCGGTCCCATGGAGCGGCTGTGCACCTCGATCGCTGGATCCCTGCGCTGGATCATGTGATCCAGAACGGGTCGCTCGTCGGACCCGAGCCTGACGGTGTTTGCGACCACGAAATTGATGGGGCGGCCCGAAAGACGCATCGTGATCGCCGTGGTGCCCCTCGGCGCTCCGGACGCCTGCTCGGCACCGTGGCCAAGGAGGCGTCCGTCGCAGTAGCCGGGGGCAGCGAGCCGTTGGTCTGCCACTGGCGTGGAGCAGGGGGCGAACTCGCGAGCGGATGCTGTCATCGGTTGACGGCTTGGATTTCCTGCACCGTGACGTCCTGCTCGCTGCCGAACGTGCCGTCGGGAAGCCTCGTAGGCTGCGGGTTACCCGTTCCGGTCCAGGTGATCTCCCACGTGACCGTCGCCTTGAGCGGGAAGGTGCCGTCGCCGGAGGACCGCAGGTACTTGAGTCCGCAGGGCGGGGTCCGGTCGGCATTGCCCGCGGCGTACGGCTCGCCGATCGAACCGTCGTCGTTGATCGCGCACTTGCCGGAAGCCGGATAGGTCTCCGCGTCCTTCGTGCCCGGCTCAAGTTCGAGGGCGACCGGCTTGGCCGTCGTGGTGGCCTGGATGCTGAGGCCGCCCACGTTGATCTGCGCGGTCACGTCGACGGCCTTGAACTTGGCTTTGTCCAGCCAGGCCCACGTCCGGAGGTTCACCTTGGTGATGTTCTTCGGCGCCAGGGTGACCTGTGTCTGGGGGAGCTGCAGCCTGTTGTAGGCCAGTTCGGCGAGAACCTTCGGGGTGACGGCGTTCGGGACGTCGGGGGTGTCCCCGTTCACGACCCAGAAGGGCATCTCGTTGCAGAGTTGTGCCGCGGGCTCCATCCATCGGTCGGGATCCTGGACTGCGACCCACCATGTGCCCTTGTCGGCCATGTCGAGGTTGTAGTCCTTGTACTTCCCGTCCTTGTACGTGTCCCGGAACTGCCCGACGGCCGTCTTCGCGTAGCTGTGCTGACCCGGGTAGTTGACGGTCTCGGTGTACATGTTCTCGACGTACTTCTGGAAGTCGTTGGCCGTACGTGGCTCGTACCAGCAGGCGGGAGGGTTCCAGTTCCCCACGGGAGTGACATTGCCCTTGCCGCCACTGTCGCCCTTGGAGCTGCCGCTGTAGCGGACCATGGAGACGATGTCGGTCCCGGACCGGCCGCCGCCCGTGTTCGTGGCCCCGCCGTTCGACTTTCCTCCAGGGCCCCATCCGGCCATCGCCGTGCCCGGCATCAGGGCGCAGACACCTGCGACGGCACCCACGACCAGCCATCCCTTGCGCCACCTCATCACGGCGTGCATGCCTCGTTCCCCCGATCCGATACGAGCTTGGTGGTCTGCCAGATGCCCTTGTCGTTCTTCTCCAGACGCGTGCTGTAGAGCACGTACGAGTCGTCGTTCGGAGGCGTCTTGTCGATCTTCTGCGTCTTGCGGTTCTTGTTGAACGCCTTGCTCTCGTCGGAGCAGTACGAAAGACCCGCCGACTGTTTGTCGAACACTTCGAGCTTGGGCGAGTAGTAGCGGACCGCGCCGGTGAACGTGGAACCGGAGTCGACGATAGTTTTCACCCAGTCCTGGCTGCCAGGCAGGGCAGAACCGGTCTGGTAGAAGGCGAGCGCCTCGGAGTCGGGGTCACCCTTGACGACGGCATAGGTCACGGCCGTCTGGGCATCCCCGGCATCCGCCAGGATCGCGTCCTTGTTCGCGTCGCCGGTGTTCCAGCCCGCGAAGGTCTCCTTGATGTCGCCCGGCAGTGTCAGGTCGGGACGAGTGACGCCGTCCGACGCGCTCGCACTCGGCGACGCCGAACCCGTCCCGTCCTGATCCGCCCCCGCGATCTTGTCATTGCCCTTCGAGCCGTCACCCCCTCCGCCACAAGCCGTCAGGAGCAAGGCTGTTGTCGCGGCGAACGCGGCAGCAACGGGCAAAGAGCGGCGCTTCACAGTGGACTCCCCGTGTGACATCAGTTGAGCCAAGTCAGTCAAGGGCAATGACGGTATCCGTGGGGCTTGTGGTTTCGCCAGGCTGAACTCGCCTCCCGGATAGGCCATACGGGGTGCTTTCGGTGCGAAGGGTAGGTCCACCGGCGGCTCATCGTGTCCATGGCCACATCCGCCACCGGGCCTACGGGACCGCCTCCACACCTCACTCCGACTTTGCGTTCCGCACCTTCACAAACCCGGCGGTCACCTTCGCCGCCCCGGTTTCCACTCGGAACACAGCCGTACCGCCCCACCTCGTAGGCTGACCCGAGCCGAACAGGCCGAACAGGCCGAACAGAAGGACGAACGACGACCCCGGGGGACACGTCATGGCCCGCTACATCGAGACGCTCACCGTCGAGCGCGGCGGATTTCGGATCAAGGTGCCGGAGTCGTGGTGGGAGTTCGACGTGCGGCCCGAGTCGCGGGACGACTCGATCCGGCGGATGGTGAGCGAACGGGTCGCTCAGCGGCCGGAGTTGGCGCCGTACCGCGACACCTACACCGCCTTCCTGCGGAAAGCCGCGGCCGACGCCTGGAAGTCGGGCGCCCTGTACTGCGGCTGCATGGCGGAGTCCTTCGGCGGTGACACCCCGATCACCGGCTCGGTCACCGTCTCGATCGTCGGCGGCCGCTCGCAGACCGGTGAGCCCCTCTCCACCGACCCCCAGACCATCGCGGGCCGGCTCGCCGTGCGCGAGGCGAAGAAGGAGGGCGACGCCTGGCGCAAGGTGACCACGGTCGAGATACCGGGCGTCGGGCCCGCCGCGCGGACGTACGGCATCGAGGACATCGCCGTGCCCGACGACAGCCTCCAGCGCACGATCCGCGCGGTACTCATGCAAACGTTCATCCCCGTGCCCGGCCAGGAGGGCAAGGTGGCCCTCGTCGCCGGCAGCAGCCAGGTCCTCGACCTCGCCGACTCCTTCTTCGACATCTTCGACGCCGTCACCTCCACGTTCCGCTTCGCCGGGTAGACGGACCGCCGTCGGCACGGGGCCGCTGTGGCCTCCCTTCCTCACCTCGCGCCCATCCAGTAACTTCGCTTGTGTGTACGGCTGTTGCGGTTGACGTCGCCGGCACGGTTGTTGTCGGTGTTGCTGTCACGGGGGTTGCGGCATGGCGGGGAATCGGCCGGGGGACTGGCACGTCCTGGATCTGGACAAGGACCCGACGCCGGGTGATCCGGACCGGGTGCGTCATCTGTCCAAGAATCTGCATGACTTCGCGGATGACGTGTCGGATGCGCTTCGTCTGATCAAGGGGATGGCGGACGAGGACGCGGTTCTGCGGTGGGCGGGGAAGTCGGCGAAGGCGTTCCAGGACGAGTTCTCGGGTGTTCCGAAGCAGTTGAAGAAGCTGAAGAAGTCGTACGAGATGGCGGGGGACGCGCTCGCCGATTACTGGCCGAAGCTGGAGCGTGCGCAGGCGTTGGCGGACAAGGCGCTCGCCAAGGGCCGCGAGGCGCAGGCCGATCTGTCGTCCGCCAAGTCGCGTCTGTCGTCGGCTGATTCGTGGGTGACGAAGGCCGGCAAGGAGGCGGACAAGTACAAGGACGATCCGACCGGCAGCAAGGACGCGGAGAAGCCGGACGAGGCGAAGGTGCGGGCCGCGACCCGGGATGCTCAGCATGCGAAGTCGGCGCAGGATTCGGCTCGGTCGGATGTGACGAACGCGAACGGTGCGTTGGACGCGGCGAAGAAGATGGCGGCGGATGCCCGCAGGATGCGGGAGGAGGCGGCGCGGGACGCGAAGTCGAAGATCGATGAGGCTTCGGATGCCGGTATTCGCAATCGGAAGTGGTGGGAGGAGGTCGGGGACTGGTTCTCCGACAACTGGGACACCATCGTCACGGTCTGCAAGGTCGTCGTCGCGGTAGTCGGGATCATTGCGATGATCATCGGGGGGCCGATCCTCGGCGCGATCGTGCTGATCGCCGCCCTGGTCGTCCTCGCCGACACGCTCTACAAATATTCCAAAGGCCAGGCGTCCCTGTGGGACGTGGCCTTCGCGGCGCTGGACTGCATACCCGGCATGAAGGGCCTGACCACCCTCGGCGGGCTCGCCAAGGGACTCAAGGGCCTCAAGGCCTTCAGCAAGACCGGCCTCAAGGGCATGGCGCTGGGGGTCAAGGGGTTCGGCAGGACCACACGTTCTCTCGGGCGGCAGATGAAGAAGCTCTTCACCTGCGGCGATCCCATCGACATGGCGACGGGCCAGATGGTGATGTCCGAGACCGACGTGGCGTTGGACGGTGTGCTCCCCCTCGTACTGGAGCGTCACCACCGCACCGGCCTGACCGGCGGCCGGTACTTCGGGCGGGCCTGGACCTCGACCCTCGACCAGCGGCTCGTACTCGACGCCACGGGCGTACGGTTCTTCGTCGCCGACGGCATGATCCTCACCTATCCCGTGCCCGAGCCGGACGTGCCCGTCCTGCCCGTGGAGGGCCCGCACTGGCCGCTGAGCTGGGACGGCGACCCCGGCGGCACACTCACGGTGAGCCGGCCGGAGACCGGCCACACCCTGAGCTTCAGGCCGCTGCCCGGACGACCGCCGCAGGAACTGCCCCTCGCCGTGATCGGCGACCGCAACGACAACACGATCACGATCGGGTACGCCGCCGACGGCAGCCCGGCCGAGATCGCCCACCACGGCGGCTACCGCGTCGGGGTGACCTGCGAGGCCGGGCGGATCGTGGGCCTGACCCTGCGCAGCGACCCTGCGCGGCCCACCCTGATGAGCTACGGCTACGACACGCACGGCCGTCTCACGGAGGTGCGCGACTCCTCGGGCCGGCCGCTGAAACTGGCCTACGACGACCGCCACCGTCTCACCGGCTGGGAGGACCGCAACGGCGCCTGGTACCGGTACACGTACGACGACGGAGGCCGCTGTGTCGCCGTCCACGGTGTGCACGGGATCCTCGACTACACCTTCGCCTACGACGACGAGAGGCACCTGACCCGCGCCGTCAGCTCCCTCGGGCACACCACCTCGTACCAGTTCAACGACGCGTACCAACTGGTCGCCGAGACCGGTCCCCTGGGCCACGCCGTGTTCCAGGAATGGAGCAGGCGCGACCAACTGGTGTCCCGGACCGACGAGATGGGGCGCGTCACCCGGATGGAGTGGGACGACCTCGGTCACCTCACCGCTGTCCGGCTGCCCGACGGGACGGTGTCCGGCGCTCGTTACAACGACCTCGGTCTGACCGTCGAGTTGACGGGCTACGACGGCGCGGTCGTACGGCAGGAGTGGGACGGGCGGGGCAACTGCACCTCGCTCACGGACACCGACGGGACGACGACGGCGTTCACCCGGGACCGCACCGGTGCCGTCACCTCGGTGACCGACCCCCTGGGAGCCGTACGGAGGTTCACCAACAATGGGGCGGGGCAGGTCGTTTCGGCGGTCGACCCGCTGGGGGCGGAGACCCGGTTCGCGTACGACGCCTTCGGACGGGTGACAACCGTCGTCGATCCGCTCGGGGAGACGACCCGCGAGGAATGGACCGTGGAGGGGCGCCTCGCCGCCCGGACCGGCCCGGACGGGGCCACCGAGACATGGACGTACGACGGCGAGGGAAACCGGCTCACGCACACCGACGCGCTGGGCCGGGTCACCCGGTTCGAGTACGGCGCCTTCGACCTGCTGACGGCGCGCACGACCCCGGACGGGGCCCGCTACGCCTTCCGCCACGACAGCGAGCTGCGCCTCTCCCAGGTCGTCGACCCGCAGGGGCTGACCTGGGACTACACCTACGACGCGGCGGGCAACCCGACGTCCGAGACCGACTTCGACGGGCGGACCGTCCGCTACACCTATGACGCGGCAGGCCAACTGACCGGCAGGACGAACCCGTTGGGGCAGAGCACCACCTTCGCCTACGACGCCGTCGGCAACCAGGTCGAGAAGGCGGCGGACGGCCGGACCACGGTGTTCACGCACGACCCGGCCGGCCGCCTGCTGCGGGCCGCGGGCCCGGACGCCACCCTGACGCTCCGCTACGACGCGGCCGGGCGCATCGTCGGAGAGGCGGTCGACGGACGGGAGCTCGCCACGTCGTACGACGACGCCGGCCGCCCGGTCCGCCGCACCACACCGGCCGGTGCCACGACGACGTACACCTACGACGCCGCGGGGAACCGTACGGCGCTCAGCGCCTCGGGCCACGTCCTGACCTCGTCCTACGACGCGGCGGGACGGGAGACGGCCCGTGCGTTCGGGCAGGGCCTGACCCTCGGTCTCGGATGGGGCACCGGGGACCGCCTCGGCTCCCAGACGCTGGAGGACTCCCGCTCCTCCCGCCTCCTGGCACGCCGGACGTACACCTACGGCGCGGACGGGAACCTGACCGGGCTCGACGACCCGGACACCGGCCGCCGCACCTTCGACCTCGACGTCCTGGGCCAGGTCACCGCCGTACGAGCCACGGACTGGTCCGAGTCGTACGCCTACGACGGGACGGGCAACGTGACGAGCGCGGACTGGCCCGGGTACCGCGCCGAGCCCGAGGCGCGCGGTGCCCGCGCCTACGCGGGCAACCGCCTCGTCCGCGCCGGTTCCGTCCACTACGAGTACGACGCCGCCGGCCGCGTCGTCCTGCGGCGCCGGACCAGGCTGTCGCGCAAGCCGGACATCTGGCGTTACTCCTGGGACGCCGAGGACCGGCTCGTCGGTGTCACGACCCCGGACGGCACGCGCTGGCGCTACCTCCACGACGCGCTCGGCCGCCGGGTGGCCAAGCGGCGACTGGCGGCGGACGGCGTCACGGTGGCCGAGGAGACCCGCTTCGTCTGGGACGGTCCGCACCTTGTCGAGCAGACCGGCCACGCACCCGGCACACACGGGAATCCCGCCCGGGAGACGACGCTCACCTGGGAGCGCGACGACACCCGCCCGCTGACCCAGACGGAGCGCGTGACCGCGGCCGGCGCACCCCAGGACGTCGTCGACGAACGGTTCTTCGCCATCGTCACGGACCTCGTCGGCACCCCGACCGAACTCGTCGACGAGACCGGCGGGATCGTCTGGCGTGGGGACACCACACTCTGGGGACTGGGCTCCAACCCGGACCCGGACTCCCCAGGCGCGGACTCCGGCGCGTCCACCCCCCTGCGCTTCCCCGGCCAGTACCACGACCCCGAGACCGGGCTGCACTACAACTGCTTCCGGCACTACGACCCGGCGTCGGCCGCCTACCTCAGCCCCGACCCCCTGGGCATGGACGCCGGCCCCAACCCCCGCCGCTACGTCGTCAACCCCCTGCTCTGGTCCGACTATCTCGGCCTGAAACAGTGCTCCAAGATCCTCGGCGACAACATGGCGAAGGAGGGCCGCGCGGTGGGAGCCGGCCAGGCGGCGGCCCACATCGTTCCCTCCGGGTTCTCCCGCGGCGGCGGCCCGCGGATGCGGTCGCTGCTCGCCAAGTACAAGGTCGACATCAACGACGCGGCGAACGGCATCCCGCTGGGGCATCCGAGGCCGCACAACTTCACGCACAGCAACCGATTCCTCGGCCGCCTCGACTCCCACCTGCACAACGTCGTCGCGGACCGCGTCGCCCGGGGCTTCGGGGACCGCGCGATCCGCACGGTGCTCCGCAGGGAACTGCGCAGTATCGGCCGCCAGATCGAGTCCGAACTGGCCGGCGTCACCACCGCGGTGCCGAGCACCGCCTACTGGACGGCGTGATGATGTCCTTCATGAACTCGAAGCCCCTGGCCGTGTACCGACTGATGCCGAGCATGCGGGACCTGCGCACGCTGCGTCTGGACGACTCGCTCATCGACCTCAAGCGCTGGCAGTTCCAGGGCGATCGGGTGCCGCGGCCCACCGGGTTCGCGGCGGAGTGGACGGGTGACCCGAAGGCCCGCAGGGCCGAGTTCGCCTCCGACTATCCCGGCGCTCCGATCCTCGGCGGACGTCTCGCGGACCGGCTGCGGGACGACCTGGAGAAGTCGGGCAGCCTGCTCCCGGTCCGTGTGGAGGGATCCTCCGCGGACGAGTACCTCCTCCACCTCGTGGACCAGGTCGTCGACTGCGTGGACACCCGGACGTCGTCCCAGCCGAAGAAGGCGACCGGCGAGATGCAGAAGACCATTTTCCGCGCGGAGGCACTCCCGCTCGCCCTGCCCTCCTTCCGTGTGCCGCAGTTCCCCGTCGCGGTCCAGTGGAACGGCTGGGCCGTCGACCGTCTGGCCGAACTCCTCGGCGACGACCTCGAGGCCCGCCTGGTCTGGTCGGAGGACCCGTCTGTCCGTCCCCACCCCAACCCCTGGGGCTTCTGAGCTCGTCGGCGTCCACGGTCAGGAGATCCGGACCCTCCCGCCGGGGCGCGGTCAGGTCCCCCGTGTGGCTGAAAGATCACATTCATCGCGCCGCCCGTGAGCACCTCGTGCAGGCATCGTGCACAGTCCGTGACGGGTGCCCCGGGGTGGGCCGGTGAGGGATTCGCGGGCGCACAGTCCGGCGGTTCGGTGGATCGCCGGGCTCAACAGGGAACCGGAGGGCATGCGTTGCGCGTCGATAACGTCGAGTCGGGTGCGCTTCAGGGGTCTTGACGCGCCTTGAGGGGCTTATGCGCGGCTGATACGGTGCCATGGCTTGACACTCGCTCCAGCGCTGGCTATTCGGCCAGGTCGCGCGGTACGTCCCGTAAAGGGACGCGGGGGTGAAGTGTCCTATTTGGCACATGAATTGACAGACGATTTCTTGGGTGTACGGGGAGCGGTTGCGTGAAGATCCAAGAGCGTACGGGCGCGGGCGGCAACCGTTCCGCCACGTCGGCGCACCCGGCGATGGGCGAGCGTCTTCCCTCGCCGCCTCGCGAGCGCAAACCCGCGCTGGCCGCTCTCGCGGTGCTCCTCATCCTCGTCGGCGCGCTGGGCGCCACCGTGCTGGTGCTGCGCGCCGGCGACCGCATCGAGGTCGTGCAGGTGACGAGTGACGTCCAGGCCGGAGAGTCCGTGGGCGATCACGTGACCTCCGTGCTGGTCGCGGACGACCCCGCCATCCGCTACGTCAAGTGGAACCAGCGCGTCAAGCTCAAGGAGCTCAAGGCGAAGTCCACGATCTACGCGGGGACCGTGGTCATCGGCGACATGTTCGCCGGGGGCTCCACCCTTCCCGCCGGCAAGGCCTCCGTGGGCGTCTCCCTCAAGGAGGGCCAGTACCCCGCGGGCATCAAGTCCGGTGACACCGTCGCCGTCTACCGCGTCGGCCGCACGGGCTCCAGTGGCAGCCGCGGTTCGTCGAGTTCGTCGAGTTCGAGCTCGTCGGGCGCGAGCGACGCTCCCATCGTCGAGCGGGCGAAGGTCAGCCACGTCCAGGTCCAGAAGGACAGCACGATCAGCAGCACCAACCTGCCGGTCACGCTCATCGTGGACAGTGGTGCGGCCTCGTCCGTCGCCGATGCCGCCTCGGCCGGCGAAGTCGCCCTCGTCATCGTCCCCGGCAACTAGAGGCGAGTGAGTAGACAGACATGGCGCTCATCGCCCTCGCCGCAGACAAGGGTTCCCCCGGAGTCACCACCGCCGCGGTGGCGCTCTCGGCGGTCTGGCCCCGCAGGGTCCTGCTCGCCGAGACCGACCCGGCCGGCGGCGACCTCGTGTACCGCAGCGCGGCGGCCCACGGCGGCCCGCTGAACCCCAACACCGGCATGCTGTCGATCGCGGCGACCGCCCGGCGCGGACTCGTGCCCGACCAACTCTGGGACCACGTACAGCCGTTGAGCGGCGGACTCGAAGTCCTCGTCGGGCTCGGGATCGCCGAGCAGGCCGCCGGTCTCGCCGGACTCTGGCCCACCCTGGGCCGGGCGTTCGCGCAGCTCGGCGACTCCCCGAACGCGCCCGCCGACGTCATCGCCGACTGCGGGCGGATCAGCGGAGACACTCCGGCGGTCGAGCTCTTCCCGCACGCCGCCCTGGTGCTCCTGCTCTCCCGCACCGAGCCCGAGGCCATCGCGCGCGTCCGTGACCGTGCCGCCGCCCTCTCCGCCAAGCTGCACGGCGGGCCGCGCGGCGCCGCCGGACTCGCCACACCGTTCATCGGCGTCGTCCTCGTCGCCGACCCGGGCGACTCCGCCAAGCTCGTCCACCAGGTCAACGACATGCTCGTTGCGGCCCAGACCGGCGCGCGCGTCGTGGGCACCCTCGCCGACGACCCCGCGGGCGCCGACCAGTTGGCCGGACGCAGGCGCGGTCGCCTCGACAAGTCGCTGCTCATCCGCTCGGCCCGCAAGGTGACCGCGGATCTGTACCAGCAGTACGGCGCCGCCTGGTCCGTACCCGCCGACGGACCCCATGGGGCGCACGGGCAGCCCGCTGCCGGAGCCGGCCGATGACCGCCGTCGACCACCAGTTGGTCAAGCGGTTCCGGCAGGACGCCGGTGACCGTATCTCCGAGCAGCGGCGCGAGGACCAGGTCCGCAGCGTCACGCCGATGTCCCCCGAGGACGAGCGGCACTACGCCCGCGCCGTCATCGCCCAGATACTCGAGGACCACGCCCGCACCGAGATCAACCTCGGCCGGACCCCGCTCGACGCGGAGACCGAGGAGCAGTACGCGGCCGCCGTGCACGCCGCGCTCTTCGGCGTCGGCCGGCTCCAGCCGCTGCTGGACGACCCGGAAGTCGAGAACATCGACATCAACGGGTACGACCAGGTCTTCATCGGCTACGCGGACGGCCGGGAGGCGAAGGGGGACTCCGTCGCCGAGAACGACGAGGAACTCGTCGAGCTGATCCAGGTCCTCGGCGCGTACTCGGGTCTGTCGTCCCGGCCCTTCGACGCCGCCAACCCGCAGCTCGACCTGCGGCTGCCGGACGGTTCCCGGCTCTCCGCCGTCATGGACGTGACCCGTCGGCCCGCCCTGTCGATCCGCCGCGCGCGGATGGGCAAGGTCTTCATGTCCGACCTGGTGGGCAACGGCACGCTGACCCCCGAGGTCGCGCACTTCCTCGCCTGCGCCGTCCGGGCGCGCAAGAACATCATGATCGCGGGAGCCACCAACGCGGGCAAGACGACGCTGCTGCGCGCCCTCGCCAACGAGATCCCGCCGTACGAGCGCCTGATCACCGTCGAGCGTGCCCTGGAACTCGGCCTCGACACCTTCGCCGATCTGCACCCGAACGTGGTGGCGTTCGAGGAGCGCCTGCCCAACTCGGAAGGCCAAGGTTCCATCACCATGGCCGAGTTGGTCCGCCGCTCGCTCCGAATGAACCCGTCCCGCGTCATCGTCGGTGAGGTCCTCGGCGACGAGATCGTGACGATGCTCAACGCGATGTCGCAGGGCAACGACGGCTCGCTCTCCACGATCCACGCGAACAGCTCCAGCGAGGTCTTCAACCGTATTTCCACGTACGCGCTCCAGGCGAACGAGCGACTGCCCATCGAGGCCAGCCAGATGCTCATCGCGGGCGCGGTGAACTTCGTCGTCTTCATCCATCGGCGCAACGACTACGAGTCCGGTGGGCGCCTCCAGCGCAGGGTGACCTCCGTGCGCGAGGTCAACGGCGTCGACGGACGGGTGCTGTCCAGCGAGGTGTTCGCCGAGGCCCCGGACGGCCGGATCGTCCCGCACGCGCCCATCGCCTGCCTCGACGAACTCGTCGCGCAGGGCTACCGGCTGCCCGGCAGCGGGAATTGGTGATGACGATGACGATGACGATGGCCCGGGACATGACGCCGGGCATGACACCGCACAGGACATCGGGCACGACGTCGCTCGCGGCACTCGACTCGCTCGGCTCCATGGGCGGGCTGTTCTCCACGACCGTGCTGTACGCGCTCGCGTGCGGCATCGCCGTCGGCGGCGGCCTCGCCCTGTTCACCGTCGCCGTGCGCGGACTGCCCGCCAAGCCCGAGCACGAGAGGCACAAGGCGAGCGAACGGACCGGCGAGCTGATCCGGTTCGCCGGACAGCGCGGCTCGATCGCCGCCCTGGCCGGTCTCGTCGTCCTGCTCCTCACCCGCTGGGCCGTCGCCGGTATCGCGGCGGGCATCCTCGTCTTCTTCTGGGACAAGCTCTTCGGCGGCGCCTCGGAGGAGAGGGCCGCGATGCGCCGTGTGGAGGCGCTGGCGTCCTGGACCGAGTCACTGCGCGACACCATCGCGGGCGCGGTCGGACTGGAGCAGGCCATCCCCGCCTCGGCCCGCGCCTCCGCCCCCGTACTGCGGCCGCATCTCGACGCGCTGGTGGACCGGCTGCGGTCCCGCACACCGCTGCCCGAGGCCCTGCAGCACCTGGCCGACGAGATCGACGACGCGTCCGCCGACATCATCGTGGCCGCGCTCATCCTCAACGCGCGCCTGCGCGGCCCCGGTCTGCGTCAAGTGCTGGGCGCGCTGGCCAAGTCGGCGCGCGAGGAGGTCGACATGCGGCAGCGGGTGATGGCCCAGCGTGCCTCGACCCGCCGCTCCGTGCAGATCGTCGTCGCGGTCTCCATCGCCTTCGTCCTAGGGCTGTCGATCTTCAACCGCGAGTTCGTCGAGCCGTACGGCACGGCGGTCGGCCAGCTCGTACTCGCCTGTGTCTGCGGCCTGTTCGCCCTCGGCTTCTGGTGGCTGCGCAAGCTGTCCACGATCGAGACGCCGGAGCGCTTCCTGGTACGGGACGAGTCGTCCGTGCAGTTCGTGCGCCCCCGTACGCCGGTTCCTGGTGATGAGGCGGTACGCCGATGAACCTGACCATGCCGATCCTGATCGGCGCCGTGCTGGGCCTGGGCGTCTACGCTCTCGTCCGCGCGCTCATGCCGTCGAAGCGCAGCGCGGTCGCGCAGGTCGCCCGCATCGACGCGATGCGGGCCCGCGGGGCGGCGTACGAGTCCGCCCACCATGGACAGCAGGACACCGGACGTCTCGGCAGCCTGCGCGCCCAAGTGGGCTCGCGTGTCGCCGACTTCTATCTCCAGCAGGGCTGGGAACAGCGGTCGCTCCGCGCCGACCTGGCGGTTCTGGACCGGAGCTGGGAGAGATTCCTCGCGACGAAGGTGCTGCTGGCCGCGGCCGGTGTCTTCTTCGGCCCGTTCCTCTTCGCCGTCGTCTGGACGCTCGGCGTCGGCCGCAGTCCGGTCATCCCGGTGTGGATGGCGCTGCTCTTCGCGATCGTCTTCTTCTTCCTCCCCGATATGGAGGTACGGCGGGACGCGGTGGCCAAGCGGCGCGACCTGCGGCGGGTGATCGGCGCGTATCTGGACCTGGTGTCGATGAGCCTGGCCGGCGGCCGTGGTCTGCCCGAGGCGCTGATGGCCGCCGCCGAGATCTCCGACGGCTGGGCCACCCAGCGCATCCGCAACGCGCTCGCCGACGCCCGCATCACCGGCACCAGCCAGTGGCAGGCACTCGGCTCGCTCGGCGAGGAACTCGGCGTCGAGGAGCTCAAGGACCTGTCCGCCTCGCTGGCGCTGGTCGCGGACGACGGCGCCAAGGTGCGCGAGTCGCTCGCCTCGCGCGCCGAGACGATGCGCCACCGCGAACTCTCCGAGATCGAGGGCAGCGCGGGTGAGAAGTCGCAGTCGATGCTGGTCGCCCAACTGCTGCTGTGCGCGGGCTTCCTGGTCTTCCTGATCTTCCCGGCGGCGATGCGCGTGTTCCAGGTCTGATCGTCCGCGGTACCCGAAGTGTCGTATGCCGACCACCACTATCCTCCGAGAGGACAACTCACCATGAACGGACGAAGCTTCAGCACCGGGATCCCGGGGGTGGACTTCCTGATCACCTTCCTCCAGGGCCGGGTGCAGCGTGCCCGCTCCGGCGAACTCGACCGGGGTGCGTCCGCGGTCGAGTGGGTCATCATCTCCGCGGTCGTCGTCGCCATCGTCGGCGTGGTCGCCGCGATCATCAACGCCGCGCTGAGCGAGGGCGCCACCAAGGTCGGCGACTGCATCAAGGGTGCCGACGCGGGCAAGACCTGCTAGTTCGTACGGGGATACGGGTGCGCGAACATCGAGGGGTACGTCGTTGGGTGCGCCGCAGGGTGGAGGCAGCCTCCGCCCGCGGTGACTCCGGCATGACCGCGATCGAGTTCGTGCTGCTCACTCCGGTGCTCTTCTTCATGATCTTCGCGACGGTGCAGTTCGCGCTGTACTTCTTCGCGGACCACGTGGCCCAGGCGGCGGCCCAGGCGGGCGCCCGCAAGGCCCGCGCCACGGCCGACGCCGAGCCCGGCGCGTGGCGCGGGGAGGCCCGTGACGTCGTCGACAGCTACATCCGCCAGCTCGGCCCGAAACTGGTGCTGTCCCCGGACGTGACGATGCTCCAGCCGGAGCAGAACACCGTCGGCGTCGAGATCACGGCGAGAGTCCCCTCGGTCTTCCCGGGCCTGGACCTGACGGTGCACGCGCAGTCGTCGGGGCCGGTGGAGCGGTTCGTGGAGGAGGAGAACTGATGGGAGCCGAGGCCTTGTTCGCCGCCCTCCGGCACCGCGTGTCCGTCCGTCGACGCGACCGCGACCGGGGGCTGTCCACGATCGAGGTGGTCATCCTCGCCCCGGTGATGATCCTCTTCATTCTGGTGCTGGTGGCCTTCGGGCAACTGGTCGACGGACGCGGCGCGTTGGATGGCGCCGCCCGGGACGCGGCGCGCGCCGGCTCGATCCAGAAGGATCACGCGACCGCGATGGCCGAGGCGAGGAAGGCGGCCGAGGCCGACCTCGCGGACGTCTGCTCGGGCGCGGTGACCGTGACGCAGACCAGCCCGGGCTTCGAACCGGACACGCTGTTCACCGTCGAGGTGAGCTGCGAGGTGCGGGGCCTCGCGGTGATCGGCCTAGACGTCCCCACCACGCTGCAGGCCAGCTTCAGCTCGCCGCTCGACCCGTTCCGGAGGACGGCATGACGCTGAGCTCCGCCGCACGCGGCAGGGTCGCGGCGTGCCGCGCACGTTTCGACGACCGGGGCTCGGGTGCCGGCGCGGTCATCATCTTCGCGCTCGTCTTCCTGTCGCTCTCGGCCTTCGTCATCGACGGCGGCATGTCCATCTCCAAGCGGGAACGCGCCGCCGACATCGCCGAGCAGGCGGCGCGTTTCGCGGCGCAGGACATCGACCTCGACTCGCTCTACGAGAACGAGAACGGCCCGGCGCCCATCAACTTCGAGAACTGCGGAGCCCGCGTGAAGGCCTTCGCCCGCGAGATGGGCATGTCCGGCGCCGACATCGCCGCCACCCACTGCGTGACCGCCGACGCCGACCAGGTCGAGGTCGAGGTCCAGCTGACCTACTCACCGGTCTTCACCGGCATGTTCTACGGCGGCGACGTGACCGTCCACGGCAGCGCGGTGGCGGAGAACGAGGTGGGCTGAGGGGGGTGCCTGGGCCGGCCTGATGACCCGGGCCCTGGTGCTCCGGTGTGACGCCCCGGCGGCGGCGGGCTACTTTCCCCCGCCCTTCTGTCCTCCCTTGCCGTCCTCCTGCTTCACGCCGTCCTTCACGTCCTTGGCCAGCTGGTCGTCGAGTTTCTTGAACTCGCGGACGACGGCGTCGGACATCTCCGCGAGGGCGTCGAGGGCCTGGCCGATGTCCTCGCGGCCGTCCTCCCAGCCGGACTCGAAGTCGTCCAGGGCGTCGTAGACGGTGTGGTCGCCGAGGTCGTCCTTGTACGACTCGAACAGCTTCTTGGTGTGGTTCAGCCGGGTCTTGATGTCCCGCAGCCGCCCGCCGTAGTCCTCCAGCTCGCTCAGCGGGAGCGCGAGGTCGCTCTTGCCGCCACCACCCATGTCGATTCCCCCTCCGGGAGCTCTGAAGTCTCGGTCACACGAAACGGAAAGTGCTGGTCACCGCGTCGAAGATGTCGTGGAACGCCTCGGCCAGGTCCAGCACCGGGCTGGCTCCGGAGACGAGAACGACCTGGTCGGTGGTTCCCGGGACCGGGATGTACGTCTGGGTCAGCGCCATACGAAGGGTACGGGTGTCTCCCTGCGCGACGGGGACGTCCTCGACACCGAACGTCCGGGCGGTGACCCCGACTTCGGGGATCTCCACGGTGGTGACCGTGCGCCATGCGTCACCTTCACGGCGGGGCGTGATGGTGCTCAGGCTCTCCGCGATGGCCCGCGGGTCGGTGGACAGGGCCACACCCTGCTTGCTCTTGGCACCCACCACGGAGACCGTGACGGTCGCCGACAGCGGCACGCCCTCGAAGTTCTCCGCCATGCAGCCCAGGTACACGGCCCCGGAGTCGTACGCGTCCTTGGCCATCCTGCGCAGCATGGTGGCCAGGTCCGCACGGTGGCCGGCGAGTTCGGGAACCTCACGGATCCGCTCGTCGACGAGCGCGCGGACGGTCGCGTCCCGGCCCTCCGGACGGATGTCGAACTCCCACCAGGAGTCCGGAACGGCCAGTGAGAAACCCGTCGAAAGGCCGGGATTCTCCGGAGCGTTGGAGCGCGCGGTCAAGTTCCGATTCCTTTGGCGGTAGGTGACTTCATTCGTATTGTGTCTGGCCGGACACTGGTCAATCCATGTCGATTCCGAGATCCTGCGTCAGGATTTCCACCAATCGCTTTTCAGGTACTTCGATAGCCTGGTGGTGGGCATTCCTGACGTGCGCGACGAAATCCGAGTGCAGGGAGACGTGATACTTGGTGAGGTAGTAGGGGAGGTCCTGACGCCACAGCCAGGTGCCGTCGGTGTAGAGCGATCCGATGCCGGACAGTTCGGGAGCTTCCGGGTCCAGGACGTCGGGACCCGCGCTCATCTCGCTCCAGATCCCGGAGCCATTTCTGAGATAGGCAATGATCTCCGCCTCGTCCGGTTCTCCCGTCGGATTCACGGAGTCCCGCATGAGCCCGTCCATCGGGAGGCCCCACCCGGGGTGGAGTTCGGAGAAGAACCCTACGGATCGAATCATCTGAGCTCCTCGGTTGCGTCCTGACCCGTCACTGGGCCATCGGCAGGAATGTCAGCCAACTTCCGCCGTCCTTGATCTTCGGTGTGAAGGGGCCCGCGCCGAAACTCGGGACGCCTACCGCGTTCGTCGGGGCCTTGACCGGAACGCCCAAGGAATTGGCCAGGCCCTGGATCACGTGAGGCTGCGCGGCCCCTGAATGGCAGGTGAGCATCCTGATGGAGCCACCGTCGTATCCAGGTATTTGCCGGATCGTATCAAGGACATGATTCGGGTGGATGGCGTGACCGCCGGCCGCCTGGCCGACGCGATTTGCCTCACCGGCCACCATTCGTCCGTCCGTGGTGCCGTGAATGATGACGTCCTGGTATCCCGGGAGTCTTTCTGCCACGTCGAAGTTCCGAAGAGTGGCGGGGTCGTAGCCAATCGCGGTGGCCCCGTCCTTGTGGTAGATGGGGATGTCGGACGGGAGCGCGCCGTCGGGTGTTCGGGTGGGAGGGCCCACGTGCGGTGAATCCGTCTTCCACCAACGGTTCTTGCCCATCATGCTGAAGGACGAGAAGCGCAGGTTCTTCATGCCGCGCACGCTGTCCGCGAGGCCCTTGAGCCCGCCGCCGATGCCGCCCATCAGACCGCCGCCCAAGGCGCGCAGCCCGCCCGCCTTCCAGAGTTTGCCCATCTTGGCGAGGCTGGTGAAGCCCTTGGTGGCGGGGATGCAGTCGAGGACCGCGAAGATCAGATCGCCCCAGCCGGCTGTGCCGTTGAGCATCTTTCTTATCGTGTCCGCGAGGACGATGAGAGCCGCCGCGAAGACCAGCCAGCCCAGCGGGCCGCCCACGATCATCACGATGATGCCGACGATCGTCACGACCCATTTGCACACCGTGACGATCTCGTCCCAGTGGTCGGAGACCCAGTCGACGGGCTCCTCCCACCAGTGGCGGTTGTGGATACCGGCGTCGGACGCCTCGTGCAGTTTCTTCACCGTGCGGCGGGCGGCGTCCTCGCGCAGTCCCTTCGCATGGGCGGCGAGCTTCTTCGCCGCGTCCAGCAGCCCCTGCGCGGCGTCCACGTCCTTCTGGGCGGCGGTCTGCTGCTCCTTGGCGTGCTGGGCGTTGCGGGTGGCGCGGCGGACATCGGCCTCGTCCGGCTGGGGGATGTCCTTGCCATGATTCTTGTCCGGGTCGTACGAGTCGGCCTTCGCGGTGGCCGTTCGTACCCAGTCGTCGGCACCGGTCAGCGCCTGCTGCGCGCTGGAGAGTTCCCCGCGTGCCTTGCGGCCGTCGCGCAGGGCCTTGTCCGCCTTCTCCTGGGCGTCCTCCAGATCCGGCCAGTACGAGGCCAGCGCGTCGCCCGCGAGGTTGTAGGACTTCTTGAGCTTCTTCAGCTGACCGGGGACGTCCTCGAACTCCGCCGTGAACGCGTCCGCCGTCTTGCCCGCCCACTTCAGGACGGCGTCCTCGTTCGCCATGCCCTTGACGTCCCGCAGGATGTGCGAGACGTCGTCGGCGAAGTCGTGGAGGGAGCCCGCGAGTTTGCGTACGCGCTGCGGGTCGCCCGGCGTCGGGTCGTGATCCAGGTCGAGTATGTGCCAGTCGGCCGGCCTGTTCGCCACGTGTTCCCCCGTAACACCTGCAACCTCTGCATCAGAACGTACGTGTGAACGTATCGCGTTGATCGTTGCGGGTGGAACGCCGACCAGGGCTTCGTCGAAGGGTTGTTACGCCCGGGGCGCGGTGACCGCTCCGGTGCGTATGGCCTGGAGGAGGTGGCCGACGGAGGAGGGGGCGGTGGTGAGGACCGTGCCGGGGTCGTCGGATTCACGGAGGTGGAGGGTGGCGGGGGTGGCGGCGAGTTCGACGCAGGAGTCGCCGTCGCCGGGACCCGAATAGGACGACTTCTGCCAGTCGCCGGGGGTGCTCATGGGCGATTCACAGCTCCTTCGTCAACCTGTGGATGAATTCGCGAGACCGAGCGGTCCCCAGCGACACATCCTCCACTTTACGGAAGAGCGTTCGATAGGCGTCGAGTTGGTCCGCGGAGTCGATGAAGGCGGCGCCCTGGGGGGCGTCGCGTACGACGGTGTCCAACTTCGGCACGAGGCCCCCCGCGTACGCCATGGCGCTCGTGGCGCCGCCGAACCCTTCGAGGTCGAAGGGGATGACGCGCACGGCGATGTGGTCGGCTTCGGAGAGTTCGAGCAAGTGGGTGAGCTGGGCCCGTGAGGTTGCGCGGTCGCCGACCATGATGCGCAGTGCCGCCTCGTGGACGACTCCGTCGTACCGCGTAGGAGTGGGGCCTTCGAGCATCAGCTTGCGTTGCACGCGATGCCGGACGCGCAACTCGATCTCCCCGTCGGGGAGTTCCGGTACTCGGTACGAGAAGACCGCGCGAGCGTAATCCTCGGTCTGGAGGAGGCCTGGAACATACAGAAACTGGGCCTCCCGGAGAAACGTGGCGTGGTGCTCCAGTTCGGCGAGGTCGAGAAAGGGTGTGGGCAGCAAGCCGCGGTACTGCTCCCACCATCCGTGCGTCCGGTCGGTCGCCATGGCGACCAAGGCCTCCACGAACGCCTCGTCCGTGCAGACGTACTGGGCCGCAAGGCGGCGCAGCCGCTTCTCGCTGACGCCCGCGAGACCCGCCTCGATCTGGCTGATCTGCGCGGGGTTCACTCCGAGCAGGGTTGCCGCCTCGCGCGAAGCGAGTCCTGTCGCCTCGCGGAGTCTGCGCAGTTCGACCGCCAGGCGCGTCTGACGTGCCGTTGCATCGCGCCTCAATGCCATCGGGTCCCCTCTCAACACGCCTACGGGCGCGACTCGTTCGGGGTCAGATTACTCGACCGGCTTGTGAAACCTTAATAAGTAGGTCTACGTTCGGTGACGTAACGCACACGCTGCGGCACCCCGGGACCCCGGAAGCGCACCACTCCGTCCTGCCACGGCGGCTGTGACACTGCCACCGCCCGCGCCCGCGGCGAACTCTCGACTCCCCACACCTGAACCGGAGTTCACGCATGCCCGAAATCGAACCCTGGACTTACGCGCTGCACATCCCGCAGGACGTCCGCGCGGTCACGGTCTGCCGCCGCACCGTCCGTCTGATCCTGACCCTGCACGGCCTGATCCGCCTCGCGGACGTCGCCGAGTTGCTGGCGGCGGAGCTGGTCTCCAATGCCGTACGGCATACGAAGGGGCCGGCGGCCTTGCGGCTGCACTGGCGGGACGGGGTGCTGCGGATCGGCGCGTGGGACGCGAGCCCGGTGCCGCCGCCGTACGACCTGGTGGCGGCCCCCGACGCGGAGGCGGGCCGGGGTCTGGTCCTCGTCCGGGCCTGCGCCGACGGCTGGGGCTGGCATCCACTGCGGCAGGGCGGCGACACCGGCAAGTACGTGTGGTGTGACCTGGCCGCGGCGTAGTCGTTGACTGCGTCGCACGGGCAGGGGGGTGACGGGTGGCGTCAACTCGTCGATCCCCAGGCGAAGCAGATCTGGAGGGACCTGATGGCCGCGATCCACTACTTCTTCCGGCACCCGGTGGCTGAGCAGGTGCGGGAGGAGGGTCGGGAGGAAGGTCGGGCCGAGTCCCACGCCGAGATGACGTTGCGCATTCTCGAGTGGCGCGGCATCCCGGTCTCGGACGCGGTCCGTGAGCGCGTCCATGCGAGCACAGACCTCGAGCAGCTCGAAACCTGGGCGAGGCGTGCGGTGAACGCGGGGACCGCGGAGGATCTGTTCGTCGGCGATGTGACCTGAACCGTGCGCGGAAGGAAGCCTTCAGGGGCACGTTGAGGGCTCAGGGTCCGAACAGGGTGTTTGTGCGGAGAGCGTGACGACCGTGTCGGGGTGGTTGCGAGGGTGTGAAGGTCGAGCGAGGTCGGGGAACGGCGGGGCTGACGGCAACTCGGGCCTACAGGGTGGTTGGTGACGAAACGGGCGGACGCTTGCCGGTGCCCCCTGCCCGACCTTCGACACCCTCCTTAAACTCTCAGTAGGCTCGGTTCACCCCCCGACCTCACGTACTCCCCACACGACCCCAGGACACCCGCCATGGCGCGACGCACCACTTCCAGTTCGACGGGCGGCTCGCCGGGTCCGAGGAATCGGACGCCGCAGCCCCTGCCCCGGCGTCGTCGGACGTTCGGGGACTTCGTGAAGGCGTTCGGGGCCCTCGTGGCCCTGCTGGTGCTGCTCGTCGGCGTGCCCGGCGCGCTGGTCGTCAGCGTGGGATGGCCGCTGCCGCGTGAAGCGCCCACGTTGGACTGGCTGCAGCAGGAGATCACCGTCGGCACGTTCATCTACGTGCTGACGGTCATCGTGTGGCTCGCCTGGGCGCAGTTCACCGCGTGTGTGCTCGTCGAGATGAAGGCCGCGCTGTCGGGCGTCGGGCTGCCGAACCGGGTACCGGGCGCCGGGCCGAGCCAGTTGCTGGCCCGGCAGCTCGTCGCGGCGCTCCTGCTCGTCGGCGCTGCCGCCGCGAGCTTCACGCCGGGCCTCTCGCAGCTCGGCCAGAGTATGGACGGCAACCGGCACGGCTCCGTCGCCGCCGCGCAACAGACCCCGGGCGGGCTGTTCGGGCAGCAACAGGAGCAGGCCGCGGCCGACGCCGCCGCCGCGGTCGCCGAGCAGGCCGCCAACGCGGAATCCGACGCGTCCCGAGCGGACGGCGGCGCTTCCGCCCAGCACGGCGACACGAAGTACTACCGGATCCAGCCCCCCGAGGGCCGGCACCACGACTCCCTCTGGGAGGTCGCGCAGCGGCACCTCGGTGACGGGCGCCGGTACAAGGAGATCTACCAGCTCAACAAGGACCGTACGCAGCCCGACGGGTCCAAGCTGTCCGAGGCCAGCCTCATCCGGCCCGGCTGGATCCTGGAGATGCCCGGCGACGCCCATGGCGGCGAGCTCGTCGAGATGCCCGACGCGGCGCCCGACGTCTCGGAGAAGGTCCAGCAGCAGATCCACGACTACGCCAGGACCGGCGATCACCAGCAGGGCGATCAGCAGCAGGGCGCCGGCCGGCAGGGTGCCGCCGACAGCCGGCAGAGCGACCAGGGCGACCGGGACACCACGCACATCCACGTGCCCCGGCAGCGGCTCGGCGACGACCCAGGCGCCGACGACGGCCAGCAGCGGGAACACGGCTCCTCCGAAGCCGCTTCGAACGAGCGGAACGGGCAGAACGAACAGGGCGCATCCGACGAGCAGAAGGGGCGGAGCGGGCAGGCCTCGCAGGTGTCCGAGGAGAGTGGATTCTCCTTCGGGCTGCCCGAGGCACTCGTCGGCGCGCCGCTCCTCGCCGCCGGCCTCCTCGGAGCCCTCGGCCGACGCCGCCGCCAGGCCCTGTGGCAGTCGGCGCTCGGCGCGGTCGGCGGGCGGCGCGGCATGGAGCCGCCGGTTCCGACCGGGTCCGCCGCGGACGCCCACGACGCCCTGCTCGTCGGCGCCGACCCCGAGGGCGTACGCCTCCTCGACCTCTCGCTGCGCGGACTCGCGGCCGCTCTCGCCGCCGAGTCCCGCCCGCTGCCGACCGTCTACGCGGCCTGGCTCGGCGGCAACGGCGATCTGCACCTCCAGCTCGCCCAGCCGGCCGGGAAGCCGCCCGCGCCGTGGCAGCTCGGGCAGGACCAGACGTTCTGGATGCTGGCACGGGCGGACGCCGAGCGGTACGAAGAGGTCGACACCGCCGCCCCGTACCCGGGCCTCGTCAGCCTCGGCACCATGGACGACTCGCGGCTGCTGCTCAATCTTGAGGCCGTCCCCGGCATCGTCTCCCTGAGCGGAAGCGAGGCCGACCGTGCCGGCGTCTTCGCCTCCGTCGCCGCCGAACTGGCCACCAACGGCTGGTCGGACCGTATGACGATCACGCTCGTCGGCTTCGGCGAGGACCTGACGCCGCTCGCGCCCAACCGGCTCCGCCATCTCGACGACGTCGAGGCGCTCGTCGAGACCATGGAGGCGGAGACACGGCAGCGGCGCGGCGCGCTGGGCGCCGCCGGACACGACTCCGTGCTCACCGGTCGCACCGGGCCCGCCCAGCACACCCGTTGGGCCCCGCACCTCGTCCTCCTCGCCGCCGAACCGTCCGCCGAGGATGCCGTCACACTCGCCGAACTGGCCGCCGACGCGGGACGGTTGGGGATCGGCTACCTCGTGGGCACCGGGTCCGGCGATCTGCCCGGCGCCGCCTGGGAGATGGAGATCACCGGCGAGGGCAAGCTGCTCGCGCCGCTGCTCGGCCTCGAACTCGACGCACAGATGCTGCCGGTCGCACAGCAGCGGGCGGTCGTGGAACTGTTCGTCGAGGCGGACCCGGAGCGCGGGCCCGACGGGCCGACGAACTCCCCGCCGTTCTTCGTCGACATCAGCGAGCAGGGGCGGCCCGCCGTGTACGCGCGGCTCGTTGGCTCGTACGAGATCATCGGCCTGGAGAAGCCCGACGGTGAACGCAGCCCGCTGCTGCACGAGGCGCTGGCGCTGCTCCTGCTGCACCGCGAAGGAGTGCACCCGCGTGTGCTGTCCTCCGCGCTGTGGCCGCGCGGCGTCACCGAGGACGTGCGCGACGCCCTCGTCGAGCGGTTGCGCGGCTGGCTCGGCGCCGACACCGACGGCACACCCCGCCTCGGCACCGACGCGACCGGGCGGCTCACGCTCGCCAAGTCCGTCGTCTCCGACCTGGACGTGCTGCGTTCCCTCTACCACGAGGCCACGCAGGGCAAGGGCGTCAACAGCCGTGTGGTGCGCGGGCGGTTGCTCACCGACGCGCTCGTCCTCGTCCGCGGTCCGCTGCTCGCCGACCGTCCCGAGGGGCGCTACGGCTGGCTCACCCACGAGATCATCGACGCCCAACTGCCGCTGCTGGTCGCGGACATCGGGCTCGCCCTGTCCGCGTTCCACCTGGAGAAGGACCGCGCGGAGAAGGCCATCGAGGCGTTGAACGCCTCGATGAACTCGGCGCCGGGCGACGAACGCCTGTGGAACGAGCTGCTGCGCGCGACGCACGCGACGGGGGACACCGACCGGTTGAAGCGGCTCGCCGCCGATCTGGTCGCCCGCAGCGGAGCGCGGGGGCTGCCGCCCCGGACGGAGGCCCTGCTCGACGAACTGCTGCCGACCTGGCGAAGCGGCACGGCCTCGGTGGGATGAGGGACGGCGGCCCCGGCCCCGGCCCCGGCCCCGGCCCCGGCCCCGGCCCCGGCCCCGGCCCCGGCGACGCGATCGCCCCGCGCCGGGGCTGAACGGCTGGGGTTGGGGTCGGGGTTGGACGATCGGGGCCGGGGCCGGGGCCGGGGCTGGGGCCGAACGGCCGGGGCTGAGTGGCTGGGGCTGAACGGGTGAGGCCGAGGCCGGCGCCGTGGCCGCGCCCGTCGTAACGGATTCTTCCTGGGGGAACGCGTGGATCTCGACCTCTGGCTCACCGTCGTCGCCGCACTCTGGGGAGCGGCGGCGGGGCTGCTGGTGCCCCGGCCGGCGTACCGCTTCGCCGTCGAGCCGGACGAGCCGTGGCGTGACCGCTGTCCCGACGGGCAGCCGATCACCGGGGTCGCGCGCGGGTGGCTGGGGCTCGCCCGTTCACCGGGCGGAACCCGATACGGCCCCAGCACCGCCCTCGTCTCCCTGGTCACCGCCCTGCTCTGCGCCGGGCTCGCCCTCGCTACCGGTACGCGTCCGGAACTGGCCGCCTGGCTGCTGCTCGCGCCGCTCGGCGTCCTGCTCGCCGTGGTGGACTTCCGGGTGCAGCGGCTGCCGGACGCGCTGACCCTGCCGCTCGCGGCGGCGGCGCTCGCGTTGCTCGGCGTGGCCGCCGCGCTGCCCGAGCACGCGGGGGAGTGGCTGACGGCGCTGTTCGGGTCGCTCGCGCTCGGCGGCGGGTACTTCGTGCTCTTCCTCATCAACCCGAACGGCATGGGCTTCGGCGACGTGAAGCTGGCCCTGGGCCTCGGGGCGGTGCTCGGCTGGTACGGGTGGAGCGTGGTGTTCCTCGGAACCTTCGCCGGGTTCCTGTTCGGCGCGCTGTACGGGATCGGGCTGGTGATCGTGTGGCGCGCGGGGCGCAAGACGTCGATCCCGTTCGGCCCGTTCCTGATCGCGGGGGCGTACGTGGGGCTCCTGATCGGGGCCTACGCGGCCTGACGTGGGTCGGCGCGGAGTGCTTACGCGGCCTGACGTCGGTCGGCGCGGGTAGCTGGCGTAGGGTGGTTGGGTCTGTCCACAACCCTTACGAAAGGGACGCTCCCGGTGACCGAGAAGGCCGACCTTACGTCTTTTGATGTCACAGCCGTCCTCGACCGTGCTGCCGAGGGTGGGCGGATCACTCCGGAAGAGGCGCTCGTCCTCTACCGCGACGCCCCGCTGCACGCGCTCGGCGCCGCCGCCGACGCCGTACGCCGCCGCAGGTACGCGGGTACCGAGCACATCGCGACGTACATCATCGAGCGGAACATCAACTACACGAACGTGTGCGTCACCGCGTGCAAGTTCTGCGCGTTCTACGCGGCCCCCAAGGACACCGCCAAGGGCTGGACGCGCGACCTCGACGACATCCTGCGCCGCTGCGCGGAGACCGTCGAGCTCGGCGGCACGCAGATCATGTTCCAGGGCGGACACCACCCGGACTACGGCGTCGAGTACTACGAGAAGCACTTCGCCGCGATCAAGGGCGCGTACCCCGAGCTGGTCATCCACTCCCTCGGCGCGTCCGAGGTCGAGCACATGGCCCGGATCTCCGAGGTGACCGTCGAGGAGGCCATCCAGCGTATTCACGCGGCCGGTCTCGACTCGTTCGCCGGTGCGGGCGCCGAGCTGCTCCCCGCCCGTCCGCGCAAGGCGATCGCCCCGCTCAAGGAGAGCGGCGAGCGGTGGCTGGAGATCATGGAGATCGCGCACGGGCTGGGCGTCGAGTCGACGTCCACCATGCTGATGGGCACCGGCGAGACCAACGCCGAGCGCATCGAGCACCTGCGGATGATCCGTGACGTACAGGACCGGACGGGCGGCTTCCGCGCCTTCATCCCGTACACCTACCAGCCCGAGAACAACCACCTGAAGGGCCGTACGCACGCGACGCTCTTCGAGTACCTGCGGATGATCGCGATCGCCCGCCTCTTCCTCGACAACGTCGCCCACATCCAGGGCTCGTGGCTCACCACCGGCAAGGAGGTCGGCCAGCTCTCCCTGCACTACGGCGCGGACGACCTCGGCTCGATCATGCTGGAGGAGAACGTCGTCTCCTCCGCCGGCGCCAAGCACCGCTCCAACCGCATGGAGATCATCGACCTGATCCGCAAGGCCGGACGCGTGCCGGCCCAGCGGACGACGACGTACGAGCACATCGTCGTCCACGACGACCCGGCGGACGACCCGGTCGACGAGCGCGTCATGTCCCACATCTCCTCGACGGCGATCGAGGGCGGCACGGCGCACCCAGAGCTGAAGCTGCTCGCCTCCAACTAGCCGCGCCGTGCTGACACTTCACGTAGCCGAGCAGTCGACCGGGACCTCGGTCCTGGTCGACGGGGCAGCCGTCGCCGCCATCGGCCCGTACGAGAAACTGGCCGCCGCCCATCCGGACGCCAAGGTGCGGCGCTGGCCCGGCATCCTGACGCCGGGACTGCTCAACCCGTACGGCCCGGAGCTCCTGGAAGCCATGTACCACCCGGACCCGCGCGAGGCCGACGGCTTCGGCACCGAGCCCATCGGCGGGGAGCGGGCCAAGCGGATCTTCCGCGCCGATCCCGCACGCGTCGGCGCGAGCGCGCGTCGCGGGATCCAGCGGATGCTGGCGCACGGCACGGTGGCGGTGGGCGGGGAGCTGCGGTCGCGGGTCGTGGTCGACGCGGTGCGCAGGGTCGGCCTCGCGGTGGGGCGGCGGCCGGACCGGCTCGTGGGTCCACCGGCGCTGTCCCCGACCCCGCTGATCATGCTGCCGGGGCTCGTGCCGGGCGGTCCCGCCCGGTTCGCCGTGTTCGACGTGGCGGACCGCGCCGAACTGGTCCGGCGCGGTGCGGGGACCTGCGTGGCGACCGTGATCGGCGGGCGGCTGGTGTACCGGAGCCGCTGATCACGGCACGTGCCGCCGGCTCAGCCCGCGAACGCCTTCGCGAACGCCCCCGAACTCTGCGTCACCCCACTGCAGTCGGTCGCCGCGTCAGTCGCCGCGTCATCGGACGCAGAGTCATCGTCCCCGCACTGCTGGTCCCGGAACGTCGACCACATCGACACCCAGGCCACCCCCTTCTTCTCGGCGAACGCCCGTACCTGCGCCGCGTCCGAGAGACCGAACGTCTCGTTGTCCACGTCGTTGACGCCGATCATCGAGGTGAGCGCGAGCCCCTGCCAGGCGCTCGTGCCCGACAGTCCGAACACGTCCTTCAGCTGTTCGTGGGCCGCCTCGGCCGACGTGATCGCGTAGTCGCCCATGTCGTCGGCGTACGAACTGCCGTAGTTCATGGTCATGATGTTGACCGTGGAGACCTTCACGGAATGGTCGTTGGCGGACTCCAGGAGTGCCAGCCCGTCGTCGTCGAGGCCGGAGGGCATCACGGGCAGGGTGAAGGTCACCGTCAGATCTGCGCGCTCCTGCTGGAGCAGCGCGATCGCCTCGGAGCGCAGCGCGACCGAGCCGGAGTCGGTCAACTGCTCGCCCTCGACGTCGAAGTCGGCCTGCGTGGAGCCGGCGGCGTCCAGTGCCGCGCCGTAGGCCGCCGCGAGCTCGCTCGCGCTGTCGCACGTCGACGCCAGCTCCTTGCCGGACGCGCCGCCGAACGACACCCGCACACCCGCGCCGGACTTCTTGAGCGCCGATATCCGGGACTTCACGGCCGCGTCGCCGATGGCGTCCGTCCCGTTCCACGCCGGTGTGCAGTCGCTGCCGTCGGCGATCACGAAGGCAAGGTTGTAGGTGGTCGGCGACCCCGTCGCATCGGTGTCGGCGGCGGTCGTGGCGCTCACGTACGGGGCGTACGAAGTGGCCGACGACTCCGTCGAGCTCGGGCTCGGTGACGACGCCGTGGCCTTCTGTCCGGGCCGCGCGGACGCCGCGTCCGAGGAGTCGCCGCCGCCCGAGGAGCACCCCGCACAGGCCAGGGCCACCAGGCAGACGGCCCCCGCGGCCGGCTTCAGGAAACTCCTCATTACGTACGCACCCGCTCTCATGATTTCTGTCCCAGGATGGAAACAAACGGTCGTTTCTCGATTGGAAATGTGTCACACCCGGACCGGAATGCCGAATGGAGATCATGAAGGGGAATCGCGGGAGAGGGTGCCGACAAAGGGGGTGAAGCGGACTATGAAATGGTGCATATCTTCCAAATCCATCTGGGCTGAGCTGCGCGGACGCTCCTCGATTCTCATAGAGAAAATACAGGTTGGGGCATCCCTCATGGGCCCCTCACACAGAAAGCAGAGTTTCCGACACATAAATGCGTCCTAACGTCTGCTGAATGCAAACCGAGTCCGCCATCGAAAACCATGCCCAGGTGCGTGGCCGCCGCCGCAAACGCGGCAGCGGGGCCGTGGACGGCCCCGTGTTCGTTGACAACTCCGGGCGCCGCGCCCGCCTGCTGCGCAGAATCGGCACGCTGGTCGGCGTCGTCTGCCTCGGCTACGCCGTCGTGCTCGGCATGGCCTTCATGGGCTATGGCACCTCGCTGACGCCGTCCTCACTCCTCCCCTTCGACGGCGGCCGGGCCGGCTCCGCACCCGGCGGGGGTTACGGCACGCAGCAGGGCGGCAATGCCCCCGGCGGCGCTCCGACCGGAGTGCCGACGGGCGCGCCGCCGTCGGGTGCGCCCACCGGGTCCGCGCCCTCCTCCGCTCCCACGACAACCGCCGGGGCGTCCGCCTCCACCGGCGCCAACTGACGGGGACGCACCCACCTCATGGCTACGAAGACGCCCGCACGCGGCCGTCGGCGCGCCCCCTCCAAGATGGAGCGGGCCGCCGGCAAGGCCGCGGCGCTGCAGAAACCACGTGTCATCCTCGCCCTGCTGCTCCTGCTGGCGCTCATCTGCGTGATGCTGCTCGACGGCTATCTGCGCTCCGAGATCGGCAACGACGCGCGGGTGCGTGACGGCGCGGCCTACGACAAGGTCCCCGAGAAGATCCTCGACGGCGGGCCCATCCTGAGCTTCGTCAACGGCGCCGCGAAGACGCAGTCCGTGCCGAAGAAGACCATCGTGCTGACCTTCGACGACGGGCCGACCGCGAACTGGACGCCCGAAGTCCTCAAGGTCCTGGAGGAGAACGACGTCGAAGCCACCTTCTTCATGGTCGGCTCGATGGTCTCCCGCTATCCGGGCGTGGTGAAGACCCTGGTGGACCAGGGCAACGAGGTCGGCATCCACACCTTCACCCACGTCGACCTCTCCTACCAGAGCACCGCGCGCCTCCAACGTGAGCTGAAGCAGACGCAGTTGGCCCTCGCGGGTGCGGCCGGCGTCACCACCACCCTGTTCCGCGCCCCGTACTCGTCGGAGATCAGCGCCGTCGACAACTACAGCTGGCCGGTCTACAAGGAGCTCGGCAGCCTCGGCTACACCAGCGTCTTCGTCGACACCGACAGCGACGACTGGAAGAAGCCGGGCGTCTCGAAGATCGTCCAGTGGGCGACACCGAAGAAGAATCAGGGCGCCATCGTCCTCTTGCACGACGCGGGCGGCGACCGCTCGCAGACGGTCGAGGCGCTCGGCGCGTACATCAAGAAGATGAAGGCGAAGGGCTACACCTTCACCACCGTCAGCGGCGCCCAGGCCAAACTGAACCGGTCCGCGGCCCAGGCCTCCGGCACCGGATCGGCCAACGGATCGGCCACCGGATCGGGCAACGGATCGGCCACAGGGTCGGCCACAGGGTCGGCCACGGGGTCGAACCTTCCTCCCGGTCAGCAGGCGGGCGGCGGGCAGGCGAACGGGCAGCAGGCGGGCCCCGGTTCGGCCGGCGCGGGCGCGAGCGGCGCCGCGCAGGCCGCCCAGCGGAAGGCCACCGGCGCGACCCTCTACGAGGGCAAGGCGCTCGTCTACGCCGTGGCGGTCGCCGAATGGGTCGTACCGGCGCTGTCCTGGTTCCTCGTCGTCGTCGGCGTCGCCGTCATGGGCCGGTTCGGGATGATGCTGATCCTGGCCCGCCGTCACTACCGGCAGCGCAACCGCAGTCGCGGCCCGGGCGGGAAGTTCAGCTGGGGGCCGACGGTCACCCGGCCGGTGACCGTGATCGTGCCCGCGTACAACGAGAAGGAATGCATCGCCAACACCCTGAAGTCGCTGGCGAAGAGCACGCATCCGATAGAGATCATCGTGGTCGACGACGGTTCCGAGGACAACACCTCCGAGATCGCCGAGTCGCTCGGCATGCCGAACGTCCGCGTCATCCGGCAGGAGAACGCAGGCAAGCCGGCCGCGCTCAACAACGGTGTCCGCAACGCGAGTTACGACATCGTCGTGATGATGGACGGCGACACCGTCTTCGAGCCGGACGCCGTGCACCAGCTCGTGCAGCCCTTCGCCGACCCGGAGATCGGGGCGGTCGCCGGCAACGCCAAGGTCGGAAACCGCGCCACCATGATCGGCGCCTGGCAGCACATCGAGTACGTGATGGGCTTCAACCTCGACCGCCGCATGTACGACCTGCTGCGCTGCATGCCCACCATCCCCGGCGCGATCGGCGCGTTCCGCCGGGACGCGGTGCTGGAGGTCGGCGGCATGAGCGAGGACACGCTCGCCGAGGACACGGACATCACCATCGCCATGCACCGGGCGGGGTGGCGGGTCGTCTACCAGGAGCACGCCAGGGCCTGGACGGAGGCGCCCGGTTCGCTCAAGCAGCTGTGGTCGCAGCGCTACCGCTGGAGCTACGGCACCATGCAGGCGCTGTGGAAGCACCGCAAGTCCCTGACGGACAAGGGGCCTTCGGGCCGCTTCGGCCGCGTGGGCATGCCGCTGGTGGTCCTCTTCCAGATCGTCACACCGGTCTTCGCGCCGCTCATCGACGTGTTCACGCTCTACTCGATGATCTTCGTGGACTTCCAGGCCGCGCTCCTCGCCTGGCTGGCCGTCCTCGCGGTCCAACTGATCTGCGCGGCCTACGCGTTCCGGCTCGACCGAGAGAAGTACCGCTACCTCGCGATGCTGCCGCTGCAGCAACTCGCCTACCGCCAGATGATGTACCTGGTTCTGATCCACTCCTGTGTCACGGCCCTGACCGGCGGCCGCCTCCGCTGGCAGAAGCTCAAGCGCACGGGCGAGGTCGGAACCCCGGCAGGAGTGAGCTAGATGAGCTGGGGCGCGGAACAACCGGGGCAGCAGGGGTACGGAGACGGGTACGGCCCCGGGTACGGGTACGGGTACGGCCCCGGGTACGGGTACGGCCCGGGGTACGGGTACGGCCCGGGGTACGGGCAGCAGTCCGAGCAGCCGGTGCCGTACGGGCCGCCCTACGAGCAGCAGGTGCCGT
This sequence comes from Streptomyces sp. NPDC002935, assembly GCF_040611295.1. Classification (NCBI taxonomy): domain Bacteria; kingdom Bacillati; phylum Actinomycetota; class Actinomycetes; order Kitasatosporales; family Streptomycetaceae; genus Streptomyces; species Streptomyces sp. NPDC002935. The sequence continues at coordinate 54,600 of NZ_JBEXNW010000022.1, read as the reverse complement.
ACGGACAGCAGCCCGAGCAGCCGATGCCGTACGGGCATCCCGTCCGGTACGAGGAGCCCGTCCCGTACACCCAGCCGGTGCCGTACGAGGAGCAGTGGCAGTACGGTCCCGAGACCCCTCGTGAAGGCGGTCCCGAGAGCCTTGCTGCAGAGGCTCCCGAGACCCCTCCCACGAATCCTCCTGACGACTCTCCCGAGGAGCCTTCGGAGGAGTCGCCCCCGAAGCCGGGAGCAGGGGGCCGTGACCGCTACTTCGACGCCCTCCGCGCCGTCGCCCTGGTCCGCGTCGTCACCTATCACACCTTCGGCTGGGCCTGGGCCGGCATGGTCTTCCCGTCCATGGGCGTGATGTTCGCGCTCGCCGGAACGCTGATGGCCAGGTCCCTGGAACGCCCCGCGGTGAAGGTGGTCAGAAGCCGGATGCGGCGACTGCTGCCGCCGTTCTGGTTCTGGGGCCTCTTCGTCGTGGTGGCGATGATGATCCACGGCTGGATGCCGGGCTGGCAGATCGTGTTCTGGATCGTCCCGGTCGGCGACCCGCCGGGCAACCAGTGGGGCGTCCAGGCCTGGGAGATCCTCTGGTACCTGCGGACGTACCTCTGGTTCGTGCTGCTCTCCCCCCTGCTGCTGAAGATCTTCCGCAAGGCCCCGATTCCGGTCCTGCTCCTCTCCCTCGTCCCGATCGTGGTCTTCCAGTACGGCTGGCAGCCGCCGTACGACCGCCTCGGCAGCGCCCTCACGGACCTCGCCACGTACCTCTTCTGCTGGCTCGTCGGCTTCGCGCACCGCGAGGGCGTGCTCCAGCGTCTGAAGCCGGGTGCGGTGGTCCTCGCGTCGCTGGCCGCCCTCGCCTACGGCGGCTGGTACGCCCTCGCGCACCAGGCGGATTTCGGCACCTACGACCTCGACGAGGTTCCCCTCGCGCAGGCCTTCTGGTCGGCGGGCTTCGTGACGCTGCTGATGTACTTCAAGGCGTACTACGACGTCGACTTCGCCTGGCTCGCCCGCTTCAAAAGGCTCGACCGTACGGTGACGATCTTCAATGGCCGAGCGGTGACGATCTACCTCTGGCACGAAATCGCGCTGATCCTGGCCGTCCCCTTGATCGACCAGTTCTGGAAGGTGCCCGCCTTCGAGAAATGGCTGCCGCTGGAGAGCCAGTGGTTCATGTTCGGCATCGGCTGGGTGCTGATCTGGATCGCGATCCCGCTGTTCGGCTGGGTCGAGGACGTGGCCGCCCGGAAGAAGCCGAAGCTGCTGCCGTGACGACGACGGCGGGCGGCCCCTGAGCCGGCCCCTGACGCCGCCCCCGACTTCCCCCGTCGGGCGAGCGGCACGGGTGAGGGGCCGACTGGACGTGGCCCGGCCGGTATCCGAGTGAACCTCGCCCCGGTTGGCCGTGCGAGGACGCGTACAACGCGCCGGGCGCGATCTTGGTTACGGAACATGAGGACAAATCCCCCACAGAGAGGCTGACGTACCTCATGCGTCGTTCCCTGCTCGCCGGCTCCACCGCGGCGACCGCCCTCACCGCCGCCTTGTCACTGGCCCTGAACACACCAGCCGCCGGAGCCGCCGCCGGCGGCGGGCATGAGCCCGAGCCGTGGGTGAAACGCAGCGCCGTGATGCGCACGGACGCCCGGGAGTTCCATTCACTGTGCCGTAAGCCGAAGGACGGGGTGCCCGAGGTCCGCACGTTCCCTCTCTTCAAGCACGGCAAGGGCTTCACGGCGATCGAGGACTTCAGACGCCTGGAACCGAACGGCACGGTGTTCTGGTCCGGCCATGACCCGAAGCACCCCGAGAACACCATTTCCGTGTCCGTCATCGGAGCCTGCACCGCCGGGCCGGTCACCCTCTCCGGCGAGATCGAGGCGGGCTTCCGCCAGTATCTGTACAAGCCGCTGGCCAAGCGGCCGGGCAGGTACCTGCTGCAGGAGATCGATGCCCTGAAGCTGCCCCCGAGCGGACAGGGCGTCGACACCGTGACCGCGGCGCCGACCCGGTCGGTCAAGCCGCACAAGCCGGGTCTGCGGATCGCCACTCCCGACAATCCCGCGGCCATCGACATCGTCGTCGCCTACACCCCGGCGACCGTCACCGAACTCGGTTCGGTCGCGGCGGTCCAGAGCCGGATCGACTACGGCGTGAACCAGCTCAACAAGGCACTCGCGACCAGCTTCGTGCCGGCCAGCGTGCATGTCGTCAACACCTACCAGACCCAGGCGACCGGCGTCGCCCGTGAGAACGCCGGAACCCTGCTGAGCATGATCAGCAACCCCACGAACCTGACCCTCGGTACCACGGCCGCCGCCCAGCGGGCCGCCTTCGGCGCCGACCTGGTGGCGCTCATCGCCGCCATCCCCGCGGAGGACAGTTCCGGCCAGGCCAACCTGCCCACCCCGGCGGGCCCGACGACCAGCAACAACGCCTTCTCGGTCACCAGCGCCTTCTCCATCACGGCGTGGGAGAACCTCGCGCACGAGATCGGCCACAACTTCGGTCTCAAGCACGACCGCAAGACGGTGGTGGCCCAGGGCGGCACGACTCCCGTGGGCACCGACAACTACGGCTGGGTCACCGCCGACCAGCGGCACCACACGATCATGGCCTACTCCAGCGCCTGCACCCTGGCGTGCACGGTCGTCAACCAGTACTCCAACACCGTCAACCAGCTCAACGGCCAGGCCCTCGGCGACGAGAACAACAACAACGCCGCCAACGCGACGAGGGCCGCCGAGTTTCTGGCGGGCTATCGGACCTCCCTGGTCACCAACCGGGTCTCCCTCACCATGGCCTCCAGCCCCGTCGCCGGAGGCAGTCTCAGGCCGAGTGAGTACGGCCCGTACGACCCCGGTGCGCAGGTCACCGTCACCGCCGAGGCAAACCCCGGCTTCCAGTTCAGAGGCTGGCAGGTCGACGGTGTGCTCCAGGCCGACACCACGCTCAACTACACGATCACGATGAACGCCAACCACACCATCACTGCGCTCTTCACCGAGATCCCGGAGCCTCCGCGGTAGTACCCGGCCGACGGCAGAGCCCGTCGGGCCGACGGCAGGAGCCCGCCCGACGGCAGGAGCCCGCCCGCCCGACGGCGGACACCGGAGCGCCGGACAGCGCCGCACCCGCCCCCGTGGTTCACGGGGGCGGGTACGGCGCTTTTCCCGTGTGCGGGGAACAGAGCCCGATTCCCGGCCGGGCGCCGGAGAGTCGTCCACCCCGTACTGCCACAATGGGGACCGTGACCCGCGCATCCCTGGACAAGCAGCCGCACGAAGTCGCCTCGATGTTCGACGACGTGGCGGAACGGTACGACCTGACGAACGACCTGCTGTCGCTCGGCCAGGACCGGGTGTGGCGCAAGGAGGTCGCGAAGGCGGTCGACGCGCGCCCCGCGCAGAAGATCCTGGACCTGGCGGCCGGTACCGCGACCTCGTCCCTCCCCTTCGCCCGCACCGGCGCGTACGTCGTCCCCTGCGACTTCTCCCTCGGGATGCTCCGCGTCGGCAAGCGGAACCACCCCTGGCTGCCGCTGACGGCCGGTGACGCGACCAAGCTGCCCTTCAAGGACGACACCTTCGACGCCGTCACGATCTCCTTCGGGCTGCGCAACGTGCAGGACACCGACACCGCGCTCAGCGAGCTGTACCGCGTGACGAAGCCCGGCGGACGCGTCGTGATCTGCGAGTTCTCGCACCCCACCTGGGCGCCGTTCCGCACGGTCTACACCGAGTACCTGATGCGCGCGCTTCCCCCGGTCGCCCGCGCCGCCTCCTCCAACCCCGAGGCGTACGTCTATCTCGCCGAGTCCATCCGCGCCTGGCCGACCCAGCCGGAACTGGCCCAGCGGCTGCTCAAGGCCGGCTGGTCGAAGGTCGCCTGGCGCAACCTGACGGGCGGCATCGTGGCCCTCCACCGGGGCTACAAGCAGGCCTGAACCGCCGGGACCGACCGCCTGGACAACCACCCGCGACCTGACGCCGGTGAACCCGAGGGCTTCCTACCTGAGGACCTCGAACGGGTCGCCGGGCTGGTCGAGTTCGCGGCGCAGCCCGCCCGACGGCGGACAGGGCGGCCGCGGTTCGCGGACCCCGGCGCCGCCCTCCGCGTCCCCGAGGTCGAACCACACGGTGACGACGGCTCCGCGTGGCACTTCGGCCCCGGGCTGCGGAAATTGCCGTACGACGTAGTCGACGACCGTCCGATGGAAGTCGGGCCGGTCGGGCGCGGCGAGCAGCACACCTCGCGCCTCTGCCGTCTCACGCGCGTCCACGGCCATCAGACCGACGAGCCGCGGTACGCGCACTTCGGGTGTCTTGGGTGTTATGCGCACAGACGTCACCCCCAGCGGTACCGGAAGGGTAAGCCTCGCCCGTGCCCTTCCGGAAGCCGTGAGAAGACCTGCGGGACTCCGTCAGAGGGCCAGCCGGTAGCGGTGGCCCTCCTGCCGCGACGAGGGCAGCGTGAACCGCTCGGCGAGCTCCATGCCGAGCCGCCGCGTCACGGCGATGGAACGGGCGTTGCCCGCGTTGACCATGGCGACGACATCCGTGACGCCCGCCGCGCGGACCCGCTCCAGGGTGGTCCGCGCGGCCGCCGTGACGTACCCCTTGCCCCAGTGCGCCCGTCCCAGCCGCCAGCCGATCTCGATCTGCCCGGTCGGCCCCCAGGCGTGCGGCCACGGCTGCGCGCCGGTGAAGCCCAGTACCTCGTCCTCGGGGCCGACCATCGTCCACAGGCAGAACCCGTGCTCCGCGTCGTGCCGCCGCTGGCGCGCCGTGAGTTCCTCATAGACGGACCGCTCGGCCGCGCGGCCCCCGTGGAACTCCATGACCTCGGGGTCGTCGAAGACCCGGTGCCACGCGAGAGCGTCCTCGTCGGTGGGGACACGCAGTCGTACTTGGGGGAGAGCTCGGTTCACGGGGCAGCCCTTCAGCCGGGTGATCGGTACCGCTGCATAGACTGCCCATGTCCAGTGCCCGTCGGCACGTTGATTTCGAGTCTTGGGGAGACCCCGCCGTGACCGAGCCCCAACCCCTCTCCGAAAACACCGCCGACGTCATCGTCGTCGGGGCGGGGCCAGCCGGTTCCACCACCGCGTACTACCTGGCGAAGGCGGGGCTCGACGTCCTGCTCCTGGAGAAGACCGCGTTCCCGCGCGAGAAGGTCTGCGGCGACGGTCTGACACCGCGCGCCACCAAGCAGCTCGTGTCGATGGGCATCGACATCTCCGAGGAAGCCGGCTGGCTCCGGAACAAGGGCCTGCGCATCATCGGCGGCGGTGTACGCCTCCAGCTCGACTGGCCGGATCTCGCCACCTTCCCCGACTACGGGCTCGTGCGGAAGCGGGACGATTTCGACGAACAGCTGGCGCGGCAGGCGCAGAAGGCGGGCGCGCGGCTCTACGAGCGCTGCAACGTAGGCGCCCCGATCGTCGACGACCGCACCGGCCGCATCACCGGCGTCCACGCGAAGCTGGGCGACGCCGACTCCAAGGAGAAGCGCGAGGTGACCTTCCACGCCCCTCTGGTGGTGGCCGCCGACGGCAACTCCACCCGCCTCTCCCTCGCGATGGGCCTGCACCGCCGCGAGGACCGCCCGATGGGCGTCGCCGTCCGTACGTACTTCACCTCGCCCCGTCACGAGGACGACTACCTGGAGTCCTGGCTGGAGCTGTGGGACCGCCGCGGCGCGGAGGACCGCCTGCTGCCCGGCTACGGATGGATCTTCGGCATGGGCGACGGCACCTCGAACGTCGGCCTCGGCGTCCTCAACACCTCCGACTCCTTCAAGGAGCTGGACTGGCGCGAGGTACTGAAGGCCTGGTGCGCCTCGATGCCGGAGGACTGGGGCTACACCCCCGAGAACATGACCGGCCCGATCCGCGGTGCCGCCCTCCCGATGGCCTTCAACCGTCAACCGCACTACACCAAGGGCCTGCTGCTGGTGGGCGACGCGGGCGGCCTGGTGAACCCCTTCAACGGCGAGGGCATCGCCTACGCCATGGAGTCCGGCCAGATCGCCGCCGACGTCATCGTCCAGGCCCACGCGCGCGCCACCCCCGGCCAGCGCGAACTGGCCCTCCAGCGCTACCCGCGCGTCCTCAAGGACACCTACGGCGGCTACTACACCCTCGGCCGCGCCTTCGTGAAGCTCATCGGCAACCCGAAGGTCATGAAGATCGCCACCCAGCGGGGCCTGACCCACCCGATGCTGATGAAGTTCACGCTGAAGATGCTCGCGAACCTCACCGACCCGACGGGTGGCGACGCGATGGACCGCATCATCAACGGCCTCTCGAAGGTGGCCCCCAAGGCCTGACCGGAGTAGCCGCCCGAGCGGTCACCGGGACAGCTCCGACTCCTCGGCGGCGCGACGGGCCACCACCCGCTCGCGCCGCCCGGCCATGCCTTGCCACCTGCCACCTGCCACAGGGCGTCGCGGGGCGTACGCGGACAGCCCGAAGGACCGCTCCCCGCACAGGAAGCGGCCCTCCGGGAAGACACCCGCGGGTCAGAGCACGCGCACCGCGCCCGTCGCCGGGTAGCCCGAAAGGTCCTGGATCACGACGCCCTTGGAAGGGTTGGCCGCGTCCAGGTACTGACCGTTACCGATGTACACACCGACGTGGTACGCCGAACCGGCAGAACCCCAGTACAGGATGTCGCCGACCTGGACATTCGACAGCGAAACCGGCGTACCGGACGTCGACTGGTCCTGCGAGACGCGCGGCAGGTCGACGCCGACCTGCTTGAACGCGGCCTGCACGAGACCGGAGCAGTCCCACGCGTTGGGTCCGGTGCCGCCCATGACGTACGCGTCGCCGACCTGCGCCTTGAGGAACGCGACCACGGTCGCGACGCTGCCGCTGGCCGGGGCCGCGACGTTCGTGGACGTCGATGCGCCGGCGGAGAGGACGGTCCGCGCCGAGGAGCGCGAGACGGCCTCGGCCGCTGCGGCCTTCCGTGCGGCCTCGGCGGCCTTCTTCTTGACCTCCGCCTTCTTCTTGGCGTCGGCCAGGTCGGCCTTGGCCTGCTTGGCGGCCTTGGCGGCGGCCGCGTCGCGCTCCGCCTGCAGCTCGTAGTTGGCCGCGGCCTGCTGCGTGGCGTCCGCGGACTCCGCGACCTGGGTGGCCAGGTCGGCCGTCAGGGTCGGCAGTTCGAGGGTCTGCGTCACGGGCTCGGCAGCGTTCGCCGAACCCGCCGCTCCGGCCACTGCCAGGGTGCTGAGGACGCCACCGGCAACTCCGGCGCGCATCGCGAGCGACGAGGCGTTGCGGCGGGGCTTCCGGTGGCTGCGTATGTGTGCGGTGTGGGACATGGGTACTAGCGGTACCAGGGGCTCCTCCATACCTTCAAGAAACGTGTGGTGCGCCACAGTTGTTCAATCGACGGCCGAATTCGTCGCGCGTCACTCTTTATTGACGCCGTAACGGGCATTGCGGACACCGTCCACCAAGCCCGTGATCATGGCCTTTCAGCATTACGTCCGAATTGCCCGCCACCTACCACCGGTTGAAGCCGATGGCCAAGCCCGGCTTATCTGACCCATAGGTAGATGTGGCGCAGGTCACGGAACGGTCACCCGGGCGGTCGCGTCCCGCGCGTGGACCCGGGCCGCTCCTCGCTCGTGAACGCGTGCACGTGTCCACACCCGTCCGCGGACCACCCCGGAAGTGTGAACGCGGTCCTCTATCAAGGGGGTGTGCCCAGCGCCAATTTGCATGCGGAGGAAGTCTCTTGATATTGAGACGCCCCCCTGGGCCTGCGGCGATGAGCGAAAATGTCACATCTGGTGATCGACCTGACGCTTCGCGTGTGAAGATCACTGCTCATCCGACTTCATGATCGTTCGTCAGGTGGTGGAGATCACAAAGCTTGTGCAATACCCCGTGTCGCAGATCACAGACCGCCGGGCATAAGATGCGAGGCAGTTGGGCTTGTGACCTGCTTCACATGTCCGCGATCTTCGCCGGGACGGGTGGGGTTCGTGGCGCTGACGAGGCAGGAGCGCAGGCTCGTCGAACCGCCACCAGTCAGTGCCGACTGAGAGGAGCGAGGAGCGTGAACGCGTATGCGCCGATCCTCGTACTGGGAGCCCTCGGGGCAGGCTTTGCGATCTTCTCCGTGGTCATGGCCACGCTGATCGGTCCGAAGCGGTACAACCGCGCCAAGCTCGAAGCGTACGAGTGCGGCATCGAGCCGACCCCCACGCCGGCCGGCGGCGGGCGGTTTCCCATCAAGTACTACCTGACGGCGATGCTCTTCATCGTCTTCGACATCGAGATCGTCTTCCTCTACCCCTGGGCCGTCACCTTCGACGCCCTGGGTGTTTTCGGGCTCGTGGAGATGTTGCTCTTCGTGCTCACCGTCTTCGTGGCGTACGCATACGTATGGCGGCGCGGCGGCCTGGAATGGGACTGAGGGGCCTTTAAGACATGGGACTCGAAGAAAAGCTGCCGAGCGGATTCCTGCTGACCACCGTCGAGCAGGCCGCGGGCTGGGTGCGCAAGGCGTCCGTCTTCCCCGCGACATTCGGACTCGCCTGCTGCGCCATCGAGATGATGACGACCGGCGCCGGGCGCTACGACCTGGCGCGCTTCGGCATGGAGGTCTTCCGCGGGTCGCCCCGCCAGGCCGACCTGATGATCGTGGCCGGCCGGGTGAGCCAGAAGATGGCGCCGGTGCTGCGACAGGTCTACGACCAGATGCCCAACCCCAAGTGGGTTATCTCCATGGGGGTTTGTGCGTCATCGGGCGGAATGTTCAATAACTACGCCATTGTGCAGGGAGTCGACCACATCGTCCCGGTCGACATCTATTTGCCCGGATGTCCGCCGCGGCCCGAGATGCTGATGGACGCGATTCTCAAGCTCCACCAGAAGATCCAGACCTCCAAGCTCGGCGTGAACGCCGAGGAGGCGGCCCGCGAGGCGGAGGAAGCGGCGCTCAAGGCGCTCCCCACCATCGAGATGAAGGGCCTGCTGCGGTGAGCGACGCGAACGGCAACGGGGTCAACCCCGAAAAGGACCTCGGCGCCTCCAACCTCCCGGGCCAGCGAGGCGACAAGGGCGAGGAGATCCGCGTCCAGCGCGGCATGTTCGGCGCCAGCAACGGCGGCGACACCTCCGGCTACGGCGGCCTGGTCCGCTCGATCCGGCTCCCCGGCGCGGCCACCCGCCCCTACGGCGGCTGGTTCGACGAGGTGGCCGACGAGCTGGAGGGCGCCCTGGAGGAACAGGGCCTCGTCCCCGAGAACGTCATCGAGAAGACGATCGTCGACCGCGACGAGATCACCTTCCACGTCGAACGCGAGTACCTGCTCCGCGTCGCCCAGACGCTGCGCGACGACCCGGCCCTCCGGTTCGAACTGTGCACCGGCGTCTCCGGCGTCCACTACCTGCACGACAAGGGCCGTGAGCTGCACGCCGTCTACCACCTGCGCTCGATCACCCACAACCGGTTGATCCGCCTGGAGGTCAGCGCCCCCGACGCGGACCCGCACGTCCCCTCGCTCGTCTCCGTCTATCCGACGAACGACTGGCACGAGCGCGAGACGTACGACTTCTTCGGGCTGATCTTCGACGGTCACCCGGCGCTGACGCGGATCATGATGCCGGACGACTGGCAAGGCTTCCCGCAGCGCAAGGACTACCCCCTCGGCGGCATCCCCGTCGAGTACAAGGGCGCCCAGATCCCGGCTCCGGACCAGCGGAGGTCGTACTCATGAGCACGCAGACCCCTTCCGGGGCATCAGCCGCTTCGGCCCGCGAGACGACCGAGGGCACCGTATATACGGTCACCGGCGGCGACTGGGACGAGGTCGCCCAGTCGGCGGTCAAGTCCGACGACGAGCGCATCATCGTCAACATGGGCCCGCAGCACCCGTCCACCCACGGCGTGCTCCGGCTCATCCTGGAGATCGACGGCGAGACGGTCACCGAGGCCCGCTGCGGCATCGGCTACCTCCACACCGGCATCGAGAAGAACCTCGAATTCCGTACGTGGACCCAGGGCACCACCTTCGTGACGCGCATGGACTACCTGACGCCGTTCTTCAACGAGACGGCCTACTGTCTCGCCGTCGAGAAGCTCCTCGGCATCACGGCCCAGATCCCCGACCGCGCCTCGATCATCCGCGTGCTCCTCATGGAGCTGAACCGACTCTCCTCCCATTTGGTGTGCATCGCCACCGGAGGCATGGAGCTGGGCGCCACCACGATCATGATCTACGGCTTCCGTGACCGTGAGCTCATTCTCGACATCTACGAGCTGATCACCGGCCTGCGGATGAACCACGCGTACATCCGCCCCGGCGGACTCGCCCAGGACCTGCCCCCGGGTGCGGTGGACCAGATCCGCGAGTTCGTGAAGAAGATGACGAAGAACCTTCCCGAGTACGACAAGCTCGCCACCGGGAACCCCATCTTCAAGGCCCGCATGCAGGACGTCGGCTATCTCGACCTGACCGGCTGCATGGCCCTCGGTGCCACCGGCCCGATCCTGCGCTCGGCCGGCCTCCCGCACGACCTGCGCAAGTCCCAGCCGTACTGCGGCTACGAGACCTACGACTTCGAGGTCCCCACCGCCGACACCTGTGACTCCTACGGGCGCTTCCTGATCCGCCTGGAGGAGATGCGCCAGTCGCTGCGGATCGTCGAGCAGTGCCTGGACCGGCTGCAGCCCGGCCCGGTCATGGTCGCCGACAAGAAGATCGCCTGGCCCGCCCAGCTCGCGCTCGGCCCCGACGGTCTCGGCAACTCGCTCGACCACATCAAGAAGATCATGGGCACCTCCATGGAGGCCCTGATCCACCACTTCAAGCTGGTGACCGAGGGCTTCCGCGTACCGCCGGGACAGGCGTACGCGGCGGTCGAGTCGCCCAAGGGCGAACTCGGGGTGCACGTCGTCTCCGACGGAGGCACCCGCCCCTACCGGGTCCACTTCCGTGACCCGTCCTTCACCAACCTGCAGGCCATGGCGGCGATGTGTGAAGGCGGCCAGGTCGCCGACGTCATCGTCGCCGTCGCGTCCATCGACCCCGTGATGGGAGGCGTCGACCGGTGACCACCACCCCCGAGGGCGTCAGCCTGGGCATGCCCCAACTGCCCGCGCCCGACTACCCGGCCGATGTCCGGGCCCGGCTGGAGGAGGACGCGCGCGAGATCATCGCCCGCTACCCCGACTCCCGCTCGGCGCTCCTTCCGTTGCTGCATCTCGTGCAGTCGCAGGAGGGCCATGTCACCCGCACAGGACAGCGGTTCTGCGCGGAGGTCCTGGGTCTGACGACGGCCGAGGTCGCCGCGGTCGCGACCTTCTACTCGATGTACCGGCGCAAGCCGAGCGGTGACTACCAGGTGGGTGTCTGCACCAACACCCTGTGCGCCGTCATGGGCGGTGACGCCATCTTCGAGGCCCTCCAGGACCACCTGGGTGTCGGCAACGGAGAGACCACCGGCGACGGACTGGTCACTCTGGAGCACATCGAGTGCAACGCGGCCTGCGACTTCGCGCCGGTCGTGATGGTCAACTGGGAGTTCTTCGACAACCAGACCGTGGACTCGGCCAAGCGCCTCGTCGACGACCTGCGCGCGGGAGCGGACGTCGAGCCGACCCGCGGCGCCCGTCTGTGCACCTTCAAGGACACCGCCCGGATCCTGGCGGGCTTCCCCGACGAGCGCGAGGGCGCGGTGGAGGCCGGCGGCAGCGCGGGCCACGCGTCACTGGTGGGGCTTCGCCTGGCCAAGGGGGAGAGCGGCCCCGCGCGCGTGGTGCATCCGCGGGGCGGAGGGGCACCTCAGAGCCAGCGGCCCGCCGAGCACCCGAGCTCGCACGACGCGCCGCAGGACACGTCGGCCTCCGACCCGTCCCACCCGGCGGGTCCTGTCGCAGAGGAGGGGGAGTGATGACGTTGGCAGCCGAGATCAACGAAACGAGTCCCGAGAAGCTGCTCGCACCCGTGCTGTCGGCCTTCTGGGACGAGGACAGGTCCTGGACGCTGGACGTCTACCGAAGGCACGAGGGGTACGAGGGCCTGCGCAAGGCGCTCGCGATGTCACCGGACGACCTGATCGCGTACGTCAAGGACTCCGGACTGCGTGGCCGCGGCGGGGCGGGATTCCCGACCGGAATGAAATGGCAGTTCATTCCTCAGGGCGATGGCAAACCACACTATCTAGTTGTCAACGCCGACGAATCGGAGCCGGGGACCTGTAAGGACATCCCGCTCCTCTTCGCGAACCCGCACAGCCTCATCGAGGGCATTGTGATCGCGTGTTATGCCATCCGGTCTTCGCATGCCTTCATCTATCTTCGCGGTGAAGTGGTCCCCGTATTGCGGCGGTTGCACGAGGCCGTACGTGAGGCCTACGCGGCGGGCTATCTCGGCGAGAACATCCTGGGCAGCGGCCTCGACCTCCAGCTCACCGTGCACGCGGGCGCGGGCGCGTACATCTGCGGTGAGGAGACCGCGCTGCTCGACTCGCTCGAAGGCCGCCGTGGACAACCGCGGCTCCGCCCCCCTTTCCCTGCTGTCGCGGGCCTCTATGCGTGCCCAACTGTTGTAAATAACGTCGAATCGATCGCGTCAGTTCCCGCAATTCTCCAAAAAGGCAAGGAATGGTTCAGGTCGATGGGCAGCGAGAAGTCTCCGGGCTTCACGCTCTACTCGCTCAGCGGCCACGTCACCAGTCCCGGCCAGTACGAGGCCCCGCTCGGCATCACGCTGCGCCAACTCCTCGACATGAGCGGCGGGATGCGCCCCGGTCACCGGCTGAAGTTCTGGACGCCGGGCGGCTCCTCGACCCCGATGTTCACCGACGAGCACCTCGACGTCCCTCTTGATTACGAAGGAGTGGGCGCCGCGGGTTCCATGCTCGGCACGAAAGCACTCCAGTGCTTCGACGAGACGACCTGTGTCGTACGCGCCGTCACCCGTTGGACCGAGTTCTACGCCCACGAGTCCTGCGGCAAGTGCACGCCCTGCCGCGAAGGGACCTACTGGCTCGTGCAGTTGCTGCGCGACATCGAGGCCGGCAAGGGCGTGATGTCCGACCTCGACAAGCTCAACGACATCGCCGACAACATCAACGGCAAGTCCTTCTGCGCTCTCGGCGACGGTGCCGCCTCGCCGATCTTCTCCTCGCTCAAGTACTTCCGCGAGGAGTACGAGCAGCACATCACGGGCCGAGGCTGCCCCTTCGACCCGGCCAGGTCGACGGCCTGGGCGGACAAGCACACGGAGGTGAACGCATGACAGTGACCACCAGCGCTCCCTCCGGAGGCGGGGAAGCGGCGGTCCCGCCGGAGGACCTCGTCGCGCTGACGATCGACGGCGTCGAGATCAGCGTGCCCAAGGGCACCCTGGTCATCCGGGCCGCCGAACAACTCGGCATCGAGATCCCCCGGTTCTGCGACCACCCGCTCCTCGACCCGGTCGGCGCCTGCCGCCAGTGCATCGTCGAGGTCGAGGGCCAGCGCAAGCCCATGGCGTCCTGCACGATCACCTGTACGGACGGGATGGTCGTCAAGACTCATCTCACCTCGCCGGTGGCCGAGAAGGCGCAGCACGGTGTGATGGAGCTGCTGCTCATCAACCACCCGCTGGACTGCCCGGTCTGCGACAAGGGCGGCGAGTGCCCCCTGCAGAACCAGGCGATGTCGCACGGAAACTCCGAGTCCCGCTTCGAGGGCAGGAAGCGGACGTACGAGAAGCCGGTCCCGATCTCCACACAGGTGCTGCTCGACCGCGAGCGGTGCGTGCTGTGCGCCCGCTGCACCCGCTTCTCCAACCAGATCGCGGGCGACCCCATGATCGAGCTGGTCGAGCGGGGCGCGCTCCAGCAGGTCGGCACCGGTGAGGGCGACCCGTTCGAGTCGTACTTCTCCGGGAACACCATCCAGATCTGCCCGGTGGGCGCGCTCACGTCGGCGGCGTATCGCTTCCGCTCGCGCCCCTTCGACCTCATCTCCTCGCACTCCGTGTGCGAGCACTGCTCCGGCGGCTGCGCGACGCGCACCGACCACCGGCGCGGCAAAGTGATGCGGCGCCTCGCGGCCCCGGACCCCGAGGTCAACGAGGAATGGCTCTGCGACAAGGGGCGGTTCGGGTTCCGGTACGCGCAACAGCGCGACCGCCTCGACACGCCCCTGGTGCGCAACGCCGAGGGTGTCCTGGAGCCCGCTTCCTGGCCCGAGGCGCTGGAGGCCGCGGCACAGGGGCTGACGGCGGCCCGCGGCCGGGCCGGTGTCCTCACCGGCGGCCGGCTCACCGTCGAGGACGCCTACGCGTACAGCAAGTTCGCGCGCGTGGCCCTCGACACGAACGACATCGACTTCCGCGCGCGCGTGCACAGCTCCGAGGAGGCCGACTTCCTGGCCGCCCGGGTCGCCGGACGCGGACGGGATCTCTGGGGGTCCCCCCGGACGGAGTCTGGGGGAAGCACAGGCGTCACGTACACCTCGCTGGAGAAGGCGCCCGCCGTCCTGCTGGCGGGCTTCGAGTCCGAGGAGGAGGCGCCCGGCGTCTTCCTGCGGCTGCGCAAGGCATGGCGCGGGCACGGGCAGAAGACCTTCGCCCTCGCCACACACGCCACCCGCGGTCTGACGAAGGCGGGCGGCACGCTGCTGCCGGCCGCGCCCGGCACCGAGACCGAGTGGCTGGACGCGCTCGCGAGCGGCGTCTGTCTCGAGGGTGACGGCGCCAAGGCCGCCGAGGCGCTGCGCGCCGAGGGCGCCGTGATCGCCGTCGGTGAGCGGCTGGCCGCCGTGGCGGGCGGGCTCACCGCCGCCGTACGGGCCGCCTCCGCCACCGGCGCCCACCTGGTGTGGATTCCACGCCGGGCCGGGGAACGCGGCGCGATCGAGGCGGGCGCGCTTCCGTCGCTGCTGCCGGGCGGACGCCCGGCCACCGACCCGCGCGCGCGGGACGAGGTCGCGGTCGCCTGGGGCGTCTCCGAACTCCCGCACCGCTACGGCCGCGACACCGGCCAGATCGTGGAGGCGGCCGCCGGAGGCGAACTGCGGGCCCTGGTCGTCGCGGGCGTCGAGGTCACAGACCTTCCCGACCCGGCACGCACGCGTGAGGCGCTGTCCGAGGTGAGCTTCCTGGTGTCGCTCGAACTGCGGCCCAGCGAGGTCACCGAGCACGCGGACGTTGTCCTGCCGGTCGCGGCGGTCGCCGAGAAGGCCGGAAGCTTCCTCAACTGGGAAGGCCGGGTCCGCTCCTTCGAGGCGGCCCTCAAGCCCGACCAGATGACCCGGCGTCTGGCGCCCACCGACGCGCGCGTCCTGCAGATGCTGGCCGACGCCATGGACGTACACCTGGGGCTGCCGGATCTGCGCACCACGCGCGGGGAGATCGACCGGCTCGGCGCCTGGGACGGGCCGCACGCCACCGACCCCCTGGAGACCGGCGTTCAGTTGCCGCGTCCGGCCGCCGGCGAGGCCGTACTGGCCGGGCACCGGCTGCTGCTCGACCTGGGACGGCTTCAGGAGGGCGACGACGCGCTCGCCGGGACCCGGCACGCCGCACACGCGCGCGTGTCGGCCGCCACGGCCGCCGAGTCCGGGGTCAAGAACGGCGACGTCCTCGCCGTGACGGGCCCGGCCGGAGTGGCCGAACTCCCGCTGCAGATCACCGAGATGCCCGACCGCGTGGTCTGGCTCCCGCTGAACTCGACCGGAGGGGGCATCGCCTCCGACACCGGGGCGCTGCCCGGCGCACTCGTCCGTATCGGCCCGGCGACCGTCGCCGCCGAGGCCCCCAAGGAGGTGGAGGCATGACGCCGTACCTCGCCGCTGAAGACCTCTCGATGTTCGGCCACGACCCCTGGTGGCTGGTCGTCGTCAAGGCGGTGTTCTGCTTCGCCTTCCTGATGGTGACCGTGCTCTTCTCCATCGTGTGGGAGCGCAAGGTCGTCGCCTGGATGCAGCTGCGCATCGGTCCCAACCGGCACGGGCCCTGGGGGATGCTCCAGTCGCTCGCCGACGGCGTCAAGCTGATGCTCAAGGAAGACCTCATCGTCAAGCGCGCGGACAAGGTGGTCTACGTCCTCGCGCCGATCGTCGCGGCCATCCCGGCCTTCATGGCGATCGCGGTGATCCCCTTCGGGCCCGCCGACGACCAGATCTCGATCTTCGGCCAGCGCACCTCGATGCAGCTCACCGACCTGCCGATCGCGATGCTCTACGTCCTCGCGGTGGCCTCGGTGGGCATCTACGGGATCGTGCTCGCCGGCTGGAGTTCCGGATCCACCTATCCGCTGCTGGGCGGGCTGCGGTCCTGCGCGCAGATGATCTCGTACGAGATCGCCATGGGTGCCGCGTTCGCCTCGGTGTTCCTCTACTCCGGGTCGATGTCGACCTCGACGATCGTCGAGCAGCAGCACGACCGCTGGTACATCGTCCTGCTGCCGGTCTCGTTCCTCATCTACATCGTGACGATGATCGGCGAGACCAACCGCGCTCCGTTCGACATGCCGGAGTCCGAGGGCGACCTGGTCGGCGGCTTCAACACCGAGTACTCGTCGATCAAGTTCGCGCTGTTCATGCTCGCCGAGTACGTGAACATGGTGACGGTCTCGGCCGTGGCGACGACGCTCTTCCTGGGCGGCTGGCGGGCCCCGTGGCCGATCAGCAGCTTCTGGGAGGGCGCCAACCACGGCTGGTGGCCGATGCTCTGGTTCGTGGTGAAGGTGCAGCTGCTGCTGTTCTTCTTCATCTGGCTGCGCGGCACGCTGCCGCGCGTCCGCTACGACCAGCTGATGAAACTGGGCTGGAAGGTCCTCATCCCGGTCTCCGTGGTCTGGCTGATGCTCGTCGCGACAGTACGGACGCTGCGGAACGAGAACTACGAGTTCGCGGACATCGCCCTGTACGTCGGCGGAGGCGTCCTCGTCCTGTTGCTGCTGTCGTTCGCGGCGGACATCTTCCGCGACAAGTCGGGAGCCCCGGAAGAGGCGCCGGCCGAGCCCGCCGCCTTCGACCCGATGGCCGGTGGATTCCCCGTGCCCCCGCTGCCCGGACAGGAGCTGCCGCCGGTGCCGCGGCGTCGCCCGCGCCGCGAGCGGGAGTTGATTGTCAGTGGCGGGTCCGATACTGCGAGTGATGGATCGATCACCGGATCTCGTGACGGAAAGGAGGGGTCCGATGGCTGAGGAGCCGAAGGAGACCAAACCGGGTTTCCAGAACCCCGTCGCCGGTTTCGGCGTGACCTTCAAGGCCATGTTCAAGAAGCGGCTGACCGAGCAGTACCCGGAGCAGCAGAAGGTCACCGCGCCACGGTTCCACGGCCGTCACCAGCTCAACCGTCACCCTGACGGCCTGGAGAAGTGCGTCGGCTGTGAGCTGTGCGCCTGGGCCTGCCCCGCGGACGCCATCTATGTGGAGGGCGCGGACAACACCGAGGAGGAGCGCTACTCCCCGGGCGAGCGCTACGGCCGCGTCTACCAGATCAACTACGCCCGCTGCATCCTGTGCGGCCTGTGCATCGAGGCGTGCCCCACGCGCGCGCTGACGATGACGAACGAGTTCGAGCTCGCCGACAGCAGCCGCGCCAACCTCATCTACACCAAGGAGCAGCTGCTCGCGGGCCTCGATGAGGGCATGGTCGAAACCCCGCACTCGATCTTCCCCGGCACGGACGAGCAGGACTACTACCGGGGTCTGGTGACCGAGGCGGCGCCCGGCACGGAGCGCCAGGTGGCCGTCTCCAAGGGCGAGTCGCATCCGTCGGCGCACCCGTCGGGCGCGGCTTCCGGAGAGGGGGCGGAGGCATGACCGACCTGGCCGCGTACTCGACCTCCACCGGAGAGGCCTTCCAGTTCTGGGTCCTCGGTACCGTCGCGGTGATCGGCGCCCTTTGCACCGTCTTCATGAGGAAGGCCGTGCACAGCGCGCTGTGCCTCGCCGGGACCATGATCGTCCTGGCGGTGTTCTACCTCGCCAACGGCGCGTACTTCCTGGGCATCGTCCAGATCGTCGTCTACACCGGCGCGATCATGATGCTCTTCCTCTTCGTCGTGATGCTCGTCGGTGTCACCGCGGCGGACTCGTTGAAGGAGACCATCAAGGGGCAGCGCTGGCTGGCCCTGGTCTGCGGTCTCGGCTTCGGAGTCCTGCTGTTCGCCGGTATCGGCAACGCTTCCATCAAGGACTTCAACGGTCTGGCGAAGGCGAACGCGAACGGCAACGTGGAGGGCCTCGCCGCCCTCATCTTCACGAAGTACGTGTTCGCCTTCGAAATCACCGGCGCCCTGCTCATCACGGCCGCCGTCGGCGCCATGGTGCTGACGCACCGCGAGCGCACCGAGCGTCCCAAGACCCAGCGCGAGCTGTCCGAGCAGCGCGTGCGCGACGGCAAGCACCTTCCGCCGCTGCCGGCACCCGGCGTCTACGCCCGGCACAACGCGGTGGACGTCGCGGGCCTGCTCCCCGACGGCACTCCCTCCGAGCTGACCGTCAGCAAGACGCTGCGCGACCGCGGGCAGATCCGTGACGTGTCGGCCGACGCGCTGAACGACCTGAAGGCGCTGGAGCAGCGTGCCGAGGAGCGCCTGGAGCGCACGAAGACGGAGGAGGCGTCCAAGTGAACCCGGTCAACTACCTCTATCTCGCCGCCCTGTTGTTCACGATCGGCGCCACCGGTGTGCTGATCAGGCGGAACGCGATCGTGGTGTTCATGTGCATCGAGCTCATGCTCAACGCCTGCAACCTCGCCTTCGTCACCTTCTCCCGTCTGCACGGCAATCTCGACGGCCAGATCATCGCCTTCTTCACGATGGTCGTCGCCGCCGCGGAGGTCGTGGTCGGGCTCGCGATCATCGTGTCGCTGTTCCGTTCCCGCCACTCGGCCTCGGTCGACGACGCCAGCCTGATGAAGTTGTGAGGGGTCGCTGAACCGTGACTACTGAGAACCTGATTGCGCTGCTGGTAGCGGCGCCTCTGCTCGGAGCGGTCGTCCTGCTGCTCGGCGGACGGCGGCTGGATGCCGTCGGCCAGTGGATCGGCACCGCGTTCGGGGCCGCCTCCTTCGTGATCGCCGTCGTCCTTTTCGCCGACATGCTGGGGAAGAGTCCTGAGGACCGGACCCTCACGCAGCATCTGTACAGCTGGATCGCTGTCGGGGACTTCCGGGCCGACGTCGGCTTCCAGCTCGACCAGCTGTCGATGACGTTCGTCCTGCTGATCACCGGCGTCGGCTCGCTGATCCACCTGTACTCGGTCGGGTACATGGAGCACGACGAGCGCCGCCGCCGCTTCTTCGGCTATCTGAACCTGTTCCTCGCGGCGATGCTGCTGCTCGTCCTCGCCGACAACTACCTGCTGCTGTACGTCGGCTGGGAGGGCGTCGGTCTCGCCTCGTACCTGCTGATCGGTTTCTGGCAGCACAAGCCCAGCGCCGCCACCGCCGCCAAGAAGGCCTTCCTGGTCAACCGCGTCGGCGACATGGGCCTGTCCATCGCCATCATGCTGATGTTCACGACCTTCGGGACCTTCGCCTTCGGGCCGTTGCTCGGCACCGAGGAGCACCCGGGGCTGGTCGGGGACGCCACCGAGGGCAAGCTCACCGCCGTCGCCCTCATGCTGCTGCTCGCCGCCTGCGGCAAGTCCGCCCAGGTGCCGCTGCAGTCCTGGCTCGGGGACGCGATGGAGGGCCCGACCCCGGTCTCGGCCCTCATCCACGCCGCCACCATGGTGACCGCGGGTGTGTACCTGATCGTGCGCTCGGCCGCCGTCTTCAACGCGGCGCCCGACGCGCAGCTCGTCGTCACCGTCGTGGGCGGGGTCACGCTCCTGTTCGGTGCGATCGTCGGTTGCGCGAAGGACGACATCAAGAAGGCGCTGGCAGGCTCGACCATGTCGCAGATCGGCTACATGGTGCTGGCGGCGGGCCTCGGCCCCATCGGCTACGTCTGGGCGATCATGCACCTGGTGACGCACGGCTTCTTCAAGGCCGGGCTCTTCCTCGGCGCCGGTTCGGTCATGCACGGCATGAACGACGAGGTCGACATGAGGAAGTTCGGCGGCCTCAGGAAGTACATGCCGATCACGTTCGTGACCTTCGGCCTCGGCTATCTCGCGATCATCGGCTTCCCGGGTCTGTCCGGCTTCTTCTCCAAGGACAAGATCATCGAGGCGGCCTTCGCCAAGGGCGGCACCGAGGGCTGGATCCTCGGCGGCGTGGCCCTGCTGGGCGCGGCGATCACCGCGTACTACATGACGCGCGTGATGATCATGACCTTCTTCGGGGAGAAGCGCTGGCAGCCCGACGCGGACGGCCACCAGCCGCACCCGCACGAGTCGCCCAGGTCCATGACGATCCCGATGATCGTGCTGGCCTTCGGGTCGGTGTTCGCGGGTGCCTACTTCAGCATCGGCGACCGCTTCCTTCACTGGCTGGAGCCGGTCACCGGGCACTCGGAGGGCGACTCGCCCGTCAGCGCCCTCACGGTCACCCTGGCCACCATGGTGCTGCTCGTCGTCGGCGCCGGCATCGCCTACCTCCAGTACGGTCGCAGCTCCGTCCCGGTCGTCGCCCCGCGCGGTTCCCTGCTCGCCCGGGCGGCCCGACGCGACCTGTACCAGGACGACTTCAACCATGTCGTCCTGGTGCGCGGCGGTGAGCACCTCACGCGCTCCCTGGTGTACGTCGACCACACCCTGGTCGACGGAGTCGTCAACGGGACGGCGGCCTCGGTCGGCGGCCTCTCCGGGCGGCTGCGCAAGCTGCAGAACGGCTATGCGCGCAGTTACGCGGTCTCGATGTTCGGCGGTGCGGCGATCCTCGTCGCCGCGACCCTGCTGATGAGGGCGGTCTGATACCGATGTCCTTTCCTCTGCTGACAGCGACGGCGGCGCTCCCGGCCCTCGGGGCGATCGCCACGGCCGCCGTGCCGGCCGCGCAGCGCGTCGCCGCCAAATGGCTGGCGCTGCTCGTCTCCCTCGGCACCCTGGTGTTCGCCGCGATCACCCTGGTGCGTTTCGACCCCGGTGGTGACCGCTACCAGCTCACCGAGTCCCACGCCTGGATCGCGGACTTCGGGGTGCGCTACGAGCTGGGTGTCGACGGCATCGGGGTGGCGCTCGTCGCGCTCACCGCGCTGCTGATGCCCTTCGTGATCCTGGCGGGCTGGCACGACGCCGACCCGCAGGAGACCGGGAACAAGCGCTGGCGGCCGACACAGGGCTTCTTCGCCCTGATCCTGGCCGTCGAGGCGATGGTGATCATCTCCTTCGAGGCCACCGACGTCTTCCTCTTCTACATCTTCTTCGAAGCCATGCTCATCCCGATGTACTTCCTCATCGGCGGCTTCGGGGACAAGGCCCACGAGCACGGCGACGAGGTGGCGGCGACGCAACGCTCGTACGCCGCGGTGAAGTTCCTCCTCTACAACCTGGTCGGCGGCCTCATCATGCTGGCCGCCGTGATCGGCCTCTATGTAGTGGCCGGGAACTTCTCGCTCCAGGAGATCGTCCAGGCCCGGACCAACGGGTCGTTGCACATGGCGACCAGCACCGAGCGGTGGCTCTTCCTCGGCTTCTTCTTCGCCTTCGCGGTGAAGGCGCCCCTGTGGCCGCTGCACACCTGGCTGCCCAACGCCATGGGTGAGGCCACCGCGCCGGTCGCCGTGCTGATCACGGCGGTCGTCGACAAGGTCGGCACCTTCGCGATGCTCCGCTTCTGCCTCCAGCTCTTCCCGGAGGCGAGCAAGTGGGCGACGCCCGTGATCCTCGTCCTGGCGCTGATCAGCATCATCTACGGGGCGCTGCTCGCGGTCGGACAGCGGGACATCAAGCGCCTGGTCGCCTACGCGTCGATCTCGCACTTCGGGTTCATCATTCTGGGCATCTTCGCGATGACCAGTCAGGGCCAGTCGGGCGCGACGCTCTACATGGTCAACCACGGGATCTCGACCGCCGCCCTGATGCTCGTGGCCGGCTTCCTGATCTCGCGGCGCGGCTCGCGTCTGATCGCCGACTACGGAGGGGTGCAGAAAGTCGCCCCGGTGCTCGCGGGCACCTTCCTGATCGGCGGCCTCGCGACCCTCTCGCTCCCCGGTCTCGCGCCCTTCGTGAGTGAATTCCTGGTCCTGGTGGGCACGTTCACGCGCTACCCGGCCGTCGGCATCATCGCCACCTTCGGCATCGTCCTCGCCGCGCTCTACACCCTCGTCCTCTACCAGCGGACGATGACGGGCCCGGTCAAGACCGAGGTGGCCGAGATGCCGGACCTCAGGGTGCGCGAGCTCCTGGTGGTCGCCCCGCTGATCGCTCTGCTGATCTTCCTGGGTGTCTACCCGAAGCCGCTCACCGACATCGTCAACCCGGCGGTACAGCAGACCATGTCAGATGTACACAAGACGGACCCCCAGCCCGAGGTGGAGGCGGCCAAGTGAGCGCATCAGCCGTCCACAGCCTGTGGACAACGGCGGCGACCGCCGCCGAGCCGATCTCCAAGATCGACGCACCGAAGATCGAATATGGGCAATTGTCGCCCACCTTGATCGTTATCGGTGCGGCGATCGTCGGGGTGCTGGTCGAGGCCTTCGTGCCGCGCAAGTCGCGTTACTACACACAGGTGTTCCTCGCCGTCGTCGCACTGGCCGCGGCGTTCGCCGCGGTCGTCGCGCTCGCGGCGGGCGGATACGGCACCACGAAGGCGCACATCGCGGCCATGGGCGCGATCGCGGTCGACGGACCGTCCCTGTTCCTCCAGGGCACGATCCTGCTGGCCGGCATCCTCGGCGTCTTCACCTTCGCCGAGCGACGCCTCGACCCGGAGGCACACGGAAACCGGGTCGACTCCTTCGCCGCGCAGGCCGCCTCGGTACCCGGCAGTGACAGCGAGAAGGCCGCCGTGAAGGCCGGGTTCACCACCACCGAGGTGTTCCCGCTGCTGCTCTTCGCGATCAGCGGCATGCTGGTCTTCCCGTCGGCGAACGACCTGCTGACGCTGTTCATCGCGCTGGAGGTCTTCTCCCTCCCGCTCTACCTCCTGTGCGCCGTGGCCCGCCGCAAGCGGCTCATGTCGCAGGAGGCGGCGGTCAAGTACTTCCTGCTCGGTGCCTTCGCCTCCGCGTTCACGCTCTTCGGTATCGCCCTGCTGTACGGCTACGCGGGCTCGGTGTCGTACGCGACGATCGCCCATGTCGTCGACGGCACGGTCACGAACGTCGACCCGGCGCTCGCCGGCACCATGGGCAACGACGTCCTGCTGCTCATCGGCACCGCCCTGGTCGTCATGGGCCTGCTCTTCAAGGTCGGCGCGGTGCCCTTCCACATGTGGACACCGGACGTCTACCAGGGCGCGCCGACCCCGGTCACCGGCTTCATGGCGGCGGCGACGAAGGTGGCCGCCTTCGGCGCGCTGCTGCGCCTGCTGTACGTCGTCCTGCCGGGCCTGCGCTGGGACTGGCGGCCGGTCATGTGGGCCGTGGCGGTCGTCACCATGCTGGGCGGTGCGATCGTCGCGATCACCCAGACCGACATCAAGCGGCTCCTGGCGTACTCGTCGATCGCGCACGCCGGATTCATCCTCGCGGGTGTCATCGCCGCCTCGCCGGACGGCGTCTCGTCGGTGCTCTTCTACCTGGGCGCGTACTCCTTCGTCACGATCGGTGCCTTCGCCGTCGTCACGCTCGTACGGGACGCGGGCGGCGAGGCCACGCACTTGTCCAAGTGGGCGGGTCTCGGACGCCGGTCCCCGCTGGTGGCAGCGGTGTTCGCGATCTTCCTGCTGGCCTTCGCGGGTATCCCGCTGACCTCGGGCTTCGCCGGAAAGTTCGCCGTGTTCAAGGCGGCGGCCGAGGGCGGCGCGGGCGCGCTGGTCGTCGTCGGTGTGATCTCGTCGGCGATCGCGGCGTTCTTCTACATCCGCGTGATCGTGCTGATGTTCTTCAGCGAGCCGAAGCCCGAGGGGCCGACGGTCGCCGTGCCGTCGCCGCTGACCATGACGGCCATCGCGGTGGGTGTGGCGGTCACACTGGTGCTGGGTGTGGCGCCCCAGTACTTCCTGGACCTGGCGAACCAGGCCGGGGTCTTCGTGCGCTGAGCAAAGCCCCGCGCGGCTCGGGCCCCGCTCCCTCCGAGGGAGCGGGGCCCGAGCCGTCTCAGTGGGCGGAGTGGGCCTTGCCCGGCGGGCTCGAATGGGTCGAGCCCGCCGGGCACTTCACCCGGGGGTTCCACCGGTTGAACAGGCCGCTGGGGTTGTGCTTCCAGAGCCAGACGTGCAGGTCGTAGTGGATCGGCATCCCGGGGTAGTGGCCCGGCATCGGACCCTCGAACTTCTGGCCGCCGAACATCGAAGGCCGGTCGCCGCTCGTCTTCAGGTTCTGGTCGGCGTCCACCACGATCCACTCCACCCCCGCGAGCCGGCGCTTTCCGTTCTTTCCGTCCTCGAAGAGCAGGGCCGCGGGCTTCGCCGGGTCGAGCGAGCCGTAGCGGGACTCGTTGAAGTAGTGGTAGCCCATGCTGCCGTGCCCGGCCGGGTCCGCCGAGCACTGATG
Source organism: Streptomyces sp. NPDC002935 (assembly GCF_040611295.1). Taxonomy (NCBI): domain Bacteria; kingdom Bacillati; phylum Actinomycetota; class Actinomycetes; order Kitasatosporales; family Streptomycetaceae; genus Streptomyces; species Streptomyces sp. NPDC002935. The sequence goes on along the minus strand of NZ_JBEXNW010000022.1, from coordinate 30,093 downwards.
GGGAACGTATCCGTCGGCGAGGGCGGTCTTCTCGTCGAGGTACTTGACGCTGGCCACGAAGGCCTTGACCAGATCCCGCATGGCCTTCGGATCGGCCGGGCCGTCCGCGGCCGGGGCGGGAACGGCGGCCAGGGCGAGCGACGCGGCAGCGGCTGTCACGAGGGTGATGGCGGTCCTGAGGGAACGCTGGGACATGCGAAGACTCCTAGAGGCGCGAGAGAGGCGCGGAGGGGCGTACGGAAGCGCGCCGGTCCGTCGGCTGCGGGCCCCCTCCTCCCGCCCGAGCAGCATGCCCCTCGGTCACGAAGTGCCGCCATGCAAGCGGGGCCAACGGGTTGAACCCCGCCGGGGCGCGTCGCCCAGGGGAGTGAGACGGGTCCGGGCGCCGGTGCGTAGGGAAGCCGGTCGCCCCCAGCCTGTGGACAACTCTCGGACTGTCGGCGCGGACCCCTATCGTGGACGCAGTGGTCGAGGCGCGACGTACGGGGGACAGGACGATGGGCGGGACGGGTGTGATGACCGAAGCGGACGCGACGGGGACGCTGGGCGAGAGCGAGGCACTGGCCACCCTCCACCGGGTCTTCGGGTACGACGCCTTCCGCGGCGAGCAGGAAGCGATCATCGAGCATGTGGTGGCGGGGGGTGACGCCGTTGTCCTGATGCCGACCGGTGGCGGCAAATCCCTCTGCTACCAGATTCCGTCCCTGGTCAGACCGGGTACGGGCATCGTGGTCTCGCCGCTCATCGCGCTCATGCAGGACCAGGTGGACGCGCTGCGCGCGCTGGGCGTGAACGCCGGGTTCATGAACTCCACGCAGGACTTCGACGAGCGGCGTGTGGTCGAGGCGGAGTTCCTGGCCGGAGAGCTCGACCTGCTCTACCTCGCCCCGGAGCGTCTGCGGCTGGAATCCACGCTGGACCTGATCTCCCGCGCGAAGATCTCCGTCTTCGCGATCGACGAGGCGCACTGTGTGGCCCAGTGGGGCCACGACTTCCGCCCCGACTATCTGGCGCTCTCGCTGCTCGGCGAGCGCTGGCCGGACGTTCCGCGCGTCGCGCTGACGGCCACGGCCACGCGCGCGACGCACAAGGAGATCACCCAGCGTCTGGGCATGCCCACGGCCCGCCACTTCGAGGCGAGCTTCGACCGCCCCAACATCCAGTACCGGATCGTTCCCAAGGCCGACCCGAAGAAGCAGTTGCTGTCCTTCCTGCGCGAAGAGCACGCGGGCGACGCGGGCATCGTGTACTGCCTCTCGCGCAACTCGGTGGAGAAGACGGCCGAGTTCCTCTCCCGCAACGGCATCGAGGCGGTGCCGTACCACGCGGGCCTGGACGCGGGCACCCGCGCCACCCACCAGTCGCGCTTCCTGCGGGAAGAGGGCCTGGTCGTGGTCGCCACGATCGCCTTCGGCATGGGCATCGACAAGCCGGACGTCCGGTTCGTCGCCCACCTCGACCTGCCGAAGTCCGTCGAGGGCTACTACCAGGAGACGGGCCGCGCCGGCCGTGACGGACTGCCGTCCACGGCCTGGATGGCGTACGGCCTTCAGGACGTGGTCCAGCAGCGCAAGATGATCCAGGGCTCGGAGGGTGACGAGGCGTTCCGGCGCCGGGCCGCCGCCCACCTGGACTCGATGCTCGCCCTGTGCGAGACGGCCCAGTGCCGGCGCTCCCAGCTGCTGGCGTACTTCGGTCAGGACCCGAACACCCCGGCCTGCGGCAACTGCGACACCTGTCTGACGCCCCCGGAGACCTGGGACGGCACGGTCGCGGCGCAGAAGCTGCTGTCCACGGTGGTGCGCCTCCAGCGCGAGCGGGGGCAGAAGTTCGGCGCGGGGCAGATCGTCGACATCCTGCTCGGGCGCCGGACCGCCAAGGTGATCCAGTTCGACCACGACCAGCTGTCCGTCTTCGGTATCGGCGAGGACCTGGCCGAGTCCGAATGGCGGGGTGTCGTACGGCAGTTGCTGGCCCAGGGTCTGATCGCCGTCGAGGGCGAGTACGGCACGCTGGTGCTGACCGACGCCAGCGGGACCGTGCTCCGGCGCGAGCGCGATGTGCCGCTGCGCAAGGAGGCGCCGAAGCCGGCCGCCTCCCGGTCGTCGGCACCCAAGGGTGAGCGCAAGGCCAAGGCGGCCGCGGCCGAGCTGCCCGCCGAGCTCGTCCCCGCGTTCGAGGCGCTGCGTTCCTGGCGCGGAGAGCAGGCGCGCGAGCAGGGCGTGCCGGCGTACGTCATCTTCCACGACGCCACGCTGCGGGAGATCGCCATGGTGTGGCCCACCTCCGTGAAGGATCTGGGCGGCATCAGCGGGGTGGGCGAGAAGAAACTGGCCACGTACGGGGAGGGCGTGCTCGGGGTGCTCGCCTCCCTGGGCGGCGGCACACCCGCGGCCGCCCCCACCGCCCCGGCCGCCCCCACCGCCCCGGCCGCCCCCACCGCCCCCACCGCCCCGGCCGCGGCGACCGGCGAGGGGCCTGACCCGGACTGGCCCGAGCTGGACCAGGAGCCGGAGCCAGAGGACTGGATGTAGGGGGATGGATGCAGGGGACCGGAAGTAGGAGACGGGAGTAGCGGCACCGCGCCGCCGTGGTGGCCCTGGGGTTCCCAGTCCGCTGTCGCGGGGTCACGGTGGTCAGGGACCCGACCACCGTGACGCGGACCGCGTCCTTACTGGGGGACGGCCTGCGTGATGCGGCCCCGGACCTCGCCGAGGCCCACCTGGGTCCCGCCCGGTCCGGGGGCCCAGGCCGTCAGGGTGACCTCGTCGCCGTCCTCCAGGAAGGTGCGCTTGCCGTCGGGGAGTTCGAGGGCGTCGCGCCCGTTCCAGGTGAGCTCGAGCAGCGAGCCGCGCTCGCCCTCGGACGCGCCGCTGACGGTTCCGGAGCCGTAGAGGTCACCGGTGCGCAGGGAGGCGCCGTTGACCGTCATGTGCGCCAGCTGCTGGGCGGCCGTCCAGTACATGGTGGAGAAGGGCGGCTCGGAGACGACGTGGCCGTTGATGGCGACGGAGATGCGGAGGTCGTAGCCGCCGGGGTCCTCGGAGGTGTCGTCGAGGTAGGGGAGGAGGGGGTGCGTGCGGGTGGGGGGTGCGACGCGGGCGTCGTCGAGGGCGTCGAGCGGAGTGATCCATGCCGACACGGAGGTGGCGAAGGACTTGCCGAGGAAGGGGCCCAGGGGGACGTACTCCCAGGCCTGGATGTCGCGCGCCGACCAGTCGTTGAGGAGGCAGAGGCCGAAGACGTGGTCGCGGTAGTCGCCCAGAGCCACCGGGCGGCCCATGTCCGAGGGGGTGCCGACCACGAAGCCGACCTCCGCCTCGATGTCCAGGCGGATCGAGGGGCCGAAGACAGGGGCGGCGTCCGCGGGGGCCTTGCGCTGGCCCGACGGGCGTACGACGTCCGTTCCGGAGACCACGATCGTGCCGGAGCGGCCGTGATAGCCGATGGGCAGGTGCTTCCAGTTGGGGGTGAGGGAGTCGGCGGCGTCGGGGCGGAACATCTGGCCGACGTTCCGGGCGTGGTTCTCGGAGGCGTAGAAGTCGACGTAGTCCGCGACGGTGAACGGGAGGTGCAGCGTCACGTCGGAGAGGGGGTGGAGATGCGGAGCGAGGGTCTCCCGGTGGGCCGGGACGGTCACCCAGGCCGTCAGCGCGCGCCGGACGTCCGACCAGGCGGTGCGGCCCGCGGCGAGCAGCGGGTTGAGAGTCGGCTGCGCCAGCAGTCCGGCGTACGGGGAGCCGAGTGCCCGGGCCGCGGCGCCCGCGTCGAGCACGTGGTCGCCGAGCCGTACGCCGACGCGCCGCTCGGGGGCGCCGGCCGGGTCGGCCAGGGAGAACACGCCGTACGGCAGGTTGTGCGGGCCGAAGGGGTCGCCCTCGGGGACATCGAAGGGGGGCATCGGTTGGTGCCTCGCTTTCGGATTCGTACTCGCCATGTGATCCATGCGTTCCACGCGTTTCATGTGGTCGGGGCACACGTTACGGGGGAGTGAGCGTGCTGTGGCAGGGCCTAAAGAGTTTGCAATGTCCGAATTGGTCTTGTCGGACGTGGCAATTCCGGCTTAGCGTCCTTTGGGGACACGGACGGGGTGGGTCCGGTCCGTAGGGGGGACATGTGGGGGGACCCGTGGCCAGGAGCTCCCGGAGTGTGCCGGTCGACGCCGACCGGGAAGTTCCGGGCCTCATCGTCAAGTTCGGTGACTACCCGCTGCACCACGGCGGCGTGGGCGCCATAAGGAGTCTGGGCAGACTCGGTATTCCGATGTATGCGATCACCGAGGACCGTTACACACCGGCCGCGAGTTCGCGCTATCTGCGGCGCGCCTTCGTATGGCCGACCACGGGCACGGAGGAACCCGAGCAGCTCGTCGAGGGGCTGTTACGCATAGGCCGGCGCATCGGCCGTCCCACCGTCCTCGTCCCGACGGACGAAGAGGCCGCCGTGCTGATCGCCGAGCACCAGGAGGAGCTGGCCGACCGCTTCCTCTTCCCGCGTGTGGATGCCAAGCTGCCCCGCCGGCTGGCCAGTAAGCAGGGACTGCACGAACTGTGCCTGGAGTACGGCATCCCCAGCCCCGCGGCGGCTTTTCCGCAGTCGTACGACGAGATAGAGGCCTTCGCCGAGAAGGCCCGCTTCCCCCTCGTCGCCAAGAACCGTGAGGCGTTCGTGCGCCGCAGCCGGCCCGCTGTGAACGGCACGACGAGGATCGCGACCCGCGAGGGGCTGCTCACCCTCGCCCGGGACTGGGGCGCGCAGCCCGGTGTGATCCTGCAGGAATACCTGCCGAGGGAGGAGGCGGAGGACTGGATCGTGCACGCGTACTTCGACGCGGACTCGGCGCCGCTCGCGATGTTCACGGGTGTGAAGGTCCGCTCCTGGCCGCCGCACGCGGGGATGACGGCGAACGCGTATGTCGTCGACAATCCGGAACTCGCCGACCTCGCCGCGCGTTTCATCAAACAGATCGGCTTCAGCGGAATCATCGACCTCGACCTGCGTTTCGACCGCCGCGACGGCCAGTACAAGCTCCTTGACTTCAACCCACGCATGGGCGCGCAGTTCCGGCTCTTCGAGAGCGACTCGGGGATCGACGTCGTCCGTGCCCTGCATCTGGACCTGACCGGGCGCGGCGTTCCGGACGGGGAACAGCGGGCCGGTCACCGGTACATCGTGGAGAACATCGACCTCCCGGCCCTGCTCGCCTACCGGCGCAGCGGCTACACGACCCCGCACGCGCCGACCAGCGCGAGCGGCACCGAGCTGGCGTGGCTCGCGGGTGACGACCTGCGGCCGTTCTTCACGATGCTGGCGCGCTTCGTGCGGCCGGGCGCGAAGCATCTCTATCAGCTGTGGCGAACCAACCGCCGCGGCAGCAGCAACAGTTCTACCGCGAAGTAGGCGTAGTACGTCCTGGGGAGGGACTTCGTGAATCATCCGGTAGCAGTCATCGGCGCGGGCCCGTTCGGCCTGTCGACCGCCGCCCATCTGCGGGCGCGTGGTGTCCCGGTGCGCGTCTTCGGCGAGCCCATGGTGAGCTGGCGCGACCACATGCCCGAGGGAATGCTTCTCAAATCGACTCCGGCCGCGTCCAGCATCGACGCCCCGCAGCGCGGACACACGCTCGCCGACTACTGCGCCGCGGCGGGGATACCGCGCCTGGTCACGGACGAGGACATCATCCCGGTCGAGACGTTCATCGCGTACGGGGAGTGGTTCCAGCAGAAGCTCGTGGCCGAGCTGGAGCGCGTGCGGGTCGTGTCGATCGACCGGAAGGGCGGCCGGGAGGGGGCCGGCCGGTCCGGCGGGTTCGAACTCAAGCTGGACTCGGGGGAGTTGTTCACGGCGCGGGCGGTGGTGGTGGCCACCGGACTGTCCGGTCTCGCCCATCTGCCTCCCGAGCTCGCGGGTGCGGCGGCCGACGGGCCCACGCCGACCGGCCCGGTCTCGCACAGCTCGCAGCAGCACGACCTGAGCCGTTTCTCCGGCAAGGAGCTGATAGTCGTCGGCGCGGGCCAGTCCGCTCTGGAGACGGCGGCGCTCGCGGCGGAGGCCGGCGCGCAGGTACGGGTGGTGTCCCGCGGCAAGGGCGCCGTCGACTTCGGTGCGCCGCCGTGGCGGCAGCCCAAGCTGCGTCCCGAGTCGCCGTTCGGGCGCGCCTGGTCCCTGTGGGCGCTGAGTTACTACCCGCAGCCCTACCGTCATCTGCCCGCCCAGGCCCGGCACTACCTGGTCCGCCGGGTGCTCGGCCCCCTCGGCGCCTGGTGGCTCCGTGACCGTTTCGAGGGCAAGGTCGCGGTCCGTGAGGTCCAGCGGATCGTCGGCGCCGCGGCGTCCGACGGGAGCACGGTCCTCACGGTGCGGACCCATGGCGGCCGGGTGGACGAGCTCTCCGCCGATCACGTCATCGCCGCGACCGGCTACCGCGTCGACCTCGCCGCGATGGACTTCCTCGGGCACGAACTCCGCGCGGAGCTCGCGGTGAGCCGCGGTGCACCGAAGCTGGGGGCCGGGTATCGGTCCTCCGTGCCCGGGCTGTACTTCACGGGTCTGCCGGCGGCGGCCTCGTACGGGCCGGTGATGCGGTTCGTGTGCGGCACGGAGTTCGCCTCGCCGCGGCTGACCAAGCATCTGGTGGCCGCGCACGGCTGAGGTGACGTAAGACGGTGACCCGTTCGGGCACCCGGGGCGCGCCGGCCGGCCTGCGGGCCCGTTGCCCCGGGTGTGCGGGTGCGGAGAGCTCAAAGGGCATGCCTCTCCCCGGACTTGGTCGGTGACGACCGGCGATTCACGCCGCGGGGTCTGTCGCCGTTGGGGTGCGCCGTCGCGAAGTCGGCCCGTCGCCAGGCGGTGTTGGGGTGTTGGGGTGTTGTGGTCGGTCATGTGCGGGAAAGTCGGTGTGGGCGGAAGCGGACCCTGTGTGATCCGAAGCGGTCGTAACGCGCTTACCACCGTACGGTGAACGGCGTTGCTGACGGGATACCGGACGTCGTCCGGTTCACGCCGGGCCGATGAGTCGTTCGATCCGTATTCTTCGGATCATGGCCGCTCCGACTGCATATTCACTCATCGCCACTGACCTGGACGGAACGCTGCTGCGCGGCGACGACACACTCTCCGACCGGTCACGGGCCGCGTTGGCGAAGGTGGCCCAGGCGGGTGCCCAGCACCTCGTGGTGACGGGCCGCCCCGCACCGCGCGTGCGACCGCTCCTCGACGAACTCGGCGGCGAGGGGCTGGCGGTGTGCGGGCAGGGGGCGCAGTTGTACGACGCCGGGGCGGACCGCATGCTGTGGTCGGTGACCCTGGACAGGGAACTGGCGGAGACGGCACTCGGCAAGATCGAGGCGGAGGTCGGCCTGCTGTACGCGGCGGTGGACCAGGACGGCGTGGACGGGCTGACGCTCATCGAGCCGGGGTATGTGATGCCGCATCCGACCCTGCCGGCGGTGCGGGTGCCGCGGCGGGACGACCTCTGGACGGAGCCGATCAGCAAGGTGTTGCTCCGTCACCCGTCCTTGTCCGACGACGAGTTGGCGTCGGCGGCGCGGGGAGTGGTCGGTTCGCTGGCGACGGTCACCATGTCCGGGCCCGGCACCGTCGAACTCCAGCCATGCGGGGTGACCAAGGCGACGGGTCTCGCCCTCGCCGCGGCGCACCTCGGACTCACCCCGTGCGCGACGCTCGCCTTCGGGGACATGCCCAATGACATCCCGATGTTCGACTGGGCCGCCCGCGGCGTGGCGATGGCCAACGCCCATCCGGAACTGAAGGCGGTGGCCGACGAGGTCACCCTCTCGAACGAGGACGACGGAATCGCGGTGGTCCTGGAACGCCTCTTCGGCTTCTAGGGCCTGTCCGGTCGATCACGGTGGAGGATGCCAACGGCGCCTGCCCCACGGGCCGCCTCGGCCGGCAACGCACGCGCCGGCGGACCGAGAAGGCGCCGCCGGCGAGTGGTGGTGCGGGTGGGATCAGTAGGCGCCGTTGACGTTGTCGATGGAGCCGTAGGTCTTGGCCGCGTAGTTGCAGGCCGCGGTGATGTTCGCGACCGGGTCGTAGGGGTCCATCGAAGTGCCGGGGACGTGGAAGGCCCGGAACGTGGGGTCGATGACCTGGAGCAGACCCTTGGAGGGGGTGCCCGCGACGGCGTTGGAGTCCCAGTTGTTGATGGCGAGGGGGTTGCCGGAGGACTCGCGCATCACGTTGCGGTAGATGCCGTCATAGCTGCCCGGTATGCCCGACTTGGCCATGATGTCCAGGGATTCCTTGATCCAGCCGTCGAGGTTGTTGGCGTACGTCTTGGCGGAGGCCTGGGTGGCGGTGGCCACCTTGGACGTGGCGGCGGCCGGGGTCGCCTTCGCCGTCGACTTCAGCGTCTTCGTGCCCAGGGTCAGCTTCAGGCCCGGACGGATCAGGGCGGGGTTGTCGCCGATGACCGCGCGGTTCGCCTTGTACAGCTTCTTCCAGCCGCCGCTCCCGGGGTGCTTCTGCGCCACCTTGGAGAGGGTGTCGCCCGCGACCACCTTGTAGGTGACGAGCTGGACGTTCGGGACCACCGCGGTGTGCGCGGCCTTCGTGAGCTGAGGCGCCTGCGCCGGGGTCGCCGCGGAGGCGCCGGTCGCGCTCACGAGCGGGAGGGCGAGGGCGATGCCGCCCGTTCCGGCGGCGATCATGCCCCGGGTGATGACGTTGGTCTTCGTGCGGCGGTGCTTGCCTCGTACGGGCATGACGAATGTCCTCTCCGACGCCTGCGAGGTGAGCTGTCGGGTTCGGGCGGGAGATGCCCGGCCGCGTTATGGGCGCGGCTTCACCCCTAGCCGGTCCGGTGTCCGGATCGGCGGCTTACCTGTGGTTCCCCCGCTCCTGCCGTGCGTGGGTGGGTGGGTTGCCGGGCGGCGGCAGGATTCGGCGATCCGCCCGGGATCGACGAGAACGTATGCGAGAGCACATGTCGGGAACAAGGCCAGATGTGGCCCCGAAGATCCCTTTCGCCTGTTTGGAGCCAGGGTGAAACGTCCGATTGCGCCGGAATTGGATCCTCAACTTGCCTTTGGCAAATGGGTTGGCGGGGAAGCGGTGCGAGGTGGCACCCCAGCTCGCGCGTGACTCAATTCACGAGACCAAGGGTCATTAAGGCGGCATGCCGGGCAACTCGGGCATTGTGCTTCCGTTGTCCAGGGGGTGCCGCCTTCCCGGACGGTGCCGGGCGGACCTCCCGCGGGGCGAGATCCGCGCCGTGGGACCGGTCGGGAGAGCGGCACCCGTCGGGCCGAAGCGCAGGCCGGCCGGCCGTCGGTCGAGTCGGGGCGGGCGCAGTCCGAGCCGGGCCGGACGTAGGCCGAGTCAGGGCGAGCGCAAGGTGAAGTGCGGTCTGTGGCACCGGTGTTCGGCGTACGGCGAGACGTCGGCGTCGGTCCGCGCGGCATGGTGGGGTGTCGGAACCCTGCGGTGCGTCGGGGCCGGGACGCGCGGCCGTCAAGGGCCTACGGAGGGCGAACTCCCGTCCCCGTAAGCCCGTAAGCCAGTAAGCCCGTAGGCCCGTAAGCCGTGTGGCCCCGCAGGCCCGTAAGCCGTGTGGCCCCGCAGGCCCTCAGCCGGCTGTGCGCGGGGTTCTCTTCTCCCAGGTCCGGTGGAAGACGACCTCGTCGCCGTCCTTGCAGACGACCTCATTGGACGTGATGAAGTCCTGCGCGTCGCAGGTGATGGCGGACACGGTCTCTACGCGGGCGTCCCAGGGCAGGTCCGGGCGGTGCAGGCGGATCGACCAGGTCGAGCGGGCGCGGGCGGACAGCGGGTCTGATTCGTCGATCGTGTACGTCTCCCGCGCGTCCTCCGTGCATTCGAGGCCGTCGGGGTAGACGCGCGTGCCGTCGTGGCGCGGGTCCACCTCCAGACGCCAGGTGCCCGCGGCCACGTCGCGCAGGACCAGGCGTTCCGGCCGGGGTTCGTCGAGTGTCGCGGAGACGGTCACGCCGAGGGGTTCGGACTCCTCCGGTTCCCCGAAGGTGATCGAGGGGTCCGACTCCGTTGTCCGTACGGGGAGTTCGAGGGTGCTGCCCATAGGGTCCAGGGTGAAGCCCGCCTCCGAGCCGGGCTGGGGCCAGATCCAGGGCCAGTACGCCGAGGAGACGCTCAGACGGATGCGGTGGCCCGCCGGGAACGCGTAGCCGATGCCGTTCAGGTCGAGGACCACGTTCTCCGTGGTACCCGGTGTCCAGGGAACCGCCTGGTCGCGGCCCCGGCGCGCCGACAGGTTCAGGGCGCCCCGGGTGACGAGCGTGGACGCTCCGTCGGGGGTCACGTCGCACAGGCGGGCGATCACCTGGCCCCTGGGTGCCGCGGACGTCAGCCGCAGATTGACCCGTGGGCGTCCCAGTACCCAGGTCTCCTCCGGTACCTCGAACTCGAAGCAGGCCGACCGGGCGTCCTCCTCCCGCTGGTCCGGCGGCAGGTCGGCGTCGTTGCCGAAGGGGAAGAAGCGGCCCGCGTCGACCCCCGTGTGCTGCGGGGACCGCACCGGCACCGGGGCGCCCTGGAGGGCGTACGCGATCGGCTTCACCGTGGGTGAGGGCCAGGCCGGGTCGCCCACCCAGCGGCCGGGGATCTCTCCGTACACGGTCGCCGGAGGATGCGCGTCCATCACGTACGAGCGCAGGAGGGGGACGGAGAGCGCGTCCGTGTCCTCGTCCCGGAGCCAGTGGTCCCACCAGCGCAGCGTCTCCTGGAGGAAGCCGATCGCCGGTCCGGGCGGCAGGCCGCGGTCCGGGTACTGGTGCGACCAGGGGCCGATGAGACCTCGTACGCGATCCGGCGGGAGGTGCTCCACCAGGCGCAGCACCGTGTCGCGGTACGGGTCGTGCCAGCCGCCGACCGCGAGGACCGCCGCGCGGATCGCTCCGTAGTCCTCGCAGACGCTGCCGTGGCGCCAGTACGCGTCCCGGGTCTGGTGCGCCAGCCAGGTGTGGACCAAGGGGTCGACCGCCTCCAGCCGCCTCACCCACATGTCGCGCCACATCACCTCCCCTACATGCACCGGGTCCGGCGGGCGGGCGGCGAAGGCGAGCATGGCGGCCGCCCGGGCGTGCATGTCGACGGCGAGGACGGAACCTCCCGCGTAGTGCACGTCGTTGTCATAGCGGTCGTCACTGGAGCAGACCGTGACGATCGCCTTGAGCGGCTCGGGAGCGCGGGCCGCGATCTGGAGGGAGTTGAAGCCGCCCCACGAGATCCCGAACATGCCGACCCTGCCGGTGCACCAGGGCTGGGCGGCCAGCCATGTCACCACCTCCACCCCGTCGGCCAGCTCGGTCTCGGAGTACTCGTCCGTCGGCACACCCTCCGAGTTGCCGTGGCCGCGCATGTCCACTCGGACGGAGGCGTAGCCGTGGCCGGCGTACCAGGGATGGCGCTGCCGGTCGCGCGGTGCCGTCCAGTCGGTCAGGCGGTACGGGAGGTACTCCAGGAGCGCCGGCACGGGCTCCTCGGTCAGCGGACGCCAGATCCGGGCGTACAGACGGGTGCCGTCCGGGAGAGGGACGAGGACGTCCTCGTGAGTGGTCTCGTAGGGGAAGGACGTACGGATGTGCATGAGCGTCACCTCGGCGGACGGGGTGCATCGTGTGGCGCGGCCAGGAGACGAGGGCCGTCCCGGCCGGACCGGACGCGGATCCGGCGGAGCTGCGGGACACGGTCACCCTTTCCCGGCCCTTCTCGGCATGTCGTCACATTTCACCGAATACCGTCTCACATCGGCTGATCATGAACATACCGCCGGTGATCGGGTGGCGCCCGCGCGTCGGGGTATCCGTCGTTGGGGCACGCAGGTGCTTCCCGTGTGCCTTCCGGGTGTACTCCCGCATACCTGCTGGCGGAGCGAAGTCGGCCGGGGGACGGTGGGCGCTCGTGGTGATCGAAACGTGACCGGATACGCTGACTTGAGTGATGGCAGCGACACATCGACAAACCGTGTCATCGACCGAATGATCGACCGAGTTCGCCATGTGATCGTCAGCAGACAGGAGAACCTCTCGTGACCGTCGTCGGGCCGTTCGGGCTGAGCGTGCGGGACCAGGCTCTCGAAGCCGATGTCCAGGCCGGATTGACGGCCGTCGAGGAGGGTTTGCTCGAAGCCACCAAGAGCGAGGTCCCCTTCATCACGGAAGCCGCCCAGCACCTCGTGCGGGCCGGCGGGAAGCGGTTCAGGCCGCTGCTCGTGATGCTCGCCGCGCAGTTCGGTGATCCCTACGCGCCGGGTGTCGTGCCCTCGGCCGTCGTCGTCGAGCTGACCCATCTCGCCACGCTGTACCACGACGACGTGATGGACGAGGCGGAGGTACGGCGTGGGGTGGACAGCGCCAACGCGCGCTGGGGCAATTCGGTGGCCGTCCTCACCGGTGACTTCCTCTTCGCCCGCGCCTCCTACATCCTGGCCGACCTCGGACCCGAGGCCGTCCGGATCCAGGCCGAGGCGTTCGAGCGGCTCGTGACCGGACAGATCCTGGAGACCGCGGGGCCGCGCGACGGGCGCGATCCGGTCGATCACTACCTCGATGTGCTCGGCGGCAAGACCGGGTCGCTGGTCGCCGTCGCGTGCCGGTTCGGCGCGATGATGTCCGGGGCCGACGAGACGGTCGTGGACGTGCTGACGCAGTACGGCGAGCGGCTGGGTGTCGCCTTCCAGCTCGCGGACGACGTCCTCGACATCGCGTCCGATTCGCACGAGTCCGGCAAGACGCCGGGGACCGATCTGCGCGAGGGCATCGCCACGCTGCCGGTGCTGCGGCTGCGTGAGCGCGCGGAGCGGCTGGGGCTCGCCGAGGACATCGCGCTGTGCGAGCTGCTGGAATCCGACCTGACGGACGACGCGCGGCACGCGGAGGCGCTGGCCCGGCTGCGGGAGCATCCCGCGCTGGAGCAGGCGCGCCGGGACACCGTGCGCTATGCGGAGGAAGCGCGGGCCGCGCTGGCCCCGTTGCGCGAGTGCGACGCGAAGGCCGCGCTGGTCGAGCTGGTGGACGCCGTGGTGCACCGGGCCGGCTGAGACGGCCGATCGGTCACTGGGTCGGCCGGGTCGGCCGGGTGGTGCGACCGTGGGTCGGCTGGGGCGGCCGTTTGGTGCACCGGGTCGGCCGAGACGGCCGGATGGTGCGACGGGGTCCGCTGAGACGGCCGGGTGGTGCGACCGGGTCCGCTGAGACTGCCGGGTGGTGCGACCGGGTCCGCTGAGACTGCCGGGTCGTGCGACCGGGTCGGCTGTCAGTACCCTCCGATGCCTCCGGTGCTCGTGGATGTCGGTGCCGGTGACGATGCCGGTGTGGTGATCTTCGCTCCGGTGGGTGTCACGGCGAACCACGTTCCGTCCACTCCCTGGCCGTAGGCCTCCTTCGGCTCGTCGTCCTTGGCGTAGCGGTAGAGGGGCCAGCCGGCGAGGGTCAGCTGGGTGCTGCCGTCGGTGCGCTTCACCGTGGAGACCAGGCTCTTGTCGATGCCGTTCGTGGTCACGCCGCCCTGGGTCGTGGCCGGCGGCCACACCTTGGCACAGGTGTCGTAACAGCTGACCCTGGTCGGGTTCGCCGAGTCCGCGTCGAAGCGGTACAGGACGTACCCCTTGCTGTCGGTCACGACCGTGCCCAGCTTTCCGACCTCGGCGGTGGTCAGCGTCGCCGTCGCCGGCCCCGTGGAGCCGCTGCTCGTCGCGGAACCGCCCCCGCTGCTGCTGCCGTCCCCTCCGCTCCCCCCTCCGCTTCCGCCTCCGCATCCGGAGAGCGTGAGTGCCAGGACGGCGGCGCCCGTGGCGGCGTATCCCGTGACATGCCTGATGGTGAGCATGGCGATCCCTCGATCCCTCGATCCGCGGGTCCCTGGAGTACTGGGTGATCCCGATCGTTGCCACCCGTAAGTACGGATTCGTGGCGGTTTTCACTCGAATCGCCGCCGGATTTGTTGGGCTCTGAGTGATGTGACCGGCGTCACACTCTTGGATTGAGTCCAGGATCGGATCAGGTCCGTACTCATGCACAGAAGCTGACGCAGGGGGCGTCAGCCGAGTTACGGGGAGAAAACAGAATCATGGGATCGAACGCCACGTTCACGACGCGTCGCAAGAGCCTGATCCTGACCGGTGTCGCGGTGGCCGCCGCGGCCGGTGTCGCCGCCGCCGTCATCCCGGCGGTCGCCGCCGACCACGGCGGTCACGGCGGGAACCACGGCACGAGCCACAGCGAGAGCAGCGCGACGAACCACTCCGGGCACGGCGACTCGACCGTCGTCACGCAGCACGGAGTCTTGGGCGGCAGCGGTGGCACCATCCTCGCCGCGAGCCTGCGCGGGGCCAGTGAAGTGCCCGTCCAGGGCGGCCCTGCCGTCGGTGACAAGGACGGCGCGGCGCTGGAGTTCATCAAGGTCAAGGGCGACAAGGTGTCCGTCGCCGTGACCTGGCGCGGTACCGGCAGGCCCACCCTGCTCCACATCCACCAGGGCGCCAAGGGCACCAACGGCGGCGTCAAGGTCGACTTCGGCAAGCTGCTCGACCGGATCAAGGGTCACAGCGTCGTCGGGACCGTCAAGGTCGATGACGCGGCGCTGCTCGACGCGCTGAAGACCGACCCCGGTTCGTTCTACGCCAACCTGCACACCGCCGAGTTCCCGGGCGGGGCCGTCCGCGGCCAGCTCCACAAGGTCACGAGCACCTTCGACTTCAGGAACGCCCTCCACAACTTCCAGGCGTCCGTGGTCAAGGGCAAGCAGATCTACGAGTGCAAGCCGGCCGAGGGCGGTGGCTATGCCTTCGCCCAGCGTGATGTCGCGGCCCGGCTCGGCGGTCACATCGCCCACTCGTTCGTGAAGCCCAACTCCGGTACCCCGCAGTGGGTCGCGCCCGACCGCAGCGCGGTCACCGGCGCGCTGATCGCGAAGACCCCGAACGGCGCAACGAACATCCCCGAGCTCGACCTCAGGGCCACCCAGTCGGGCAGGCACCACGGTCTGCTGGCCGACACGCAGGAGATCCTGCGCCTGAACACCGTGGGCGGCGTCGCCCCGGCCGGCTCCTGCTCGCCGGGCACGATCGTGGGCGTCCCCTACCAGGCGGACTACGTGTTCGTGCAGCGCTGAGGCCCGCGACCGGTGCGGCGCCGAGCCGGGCCGGTCGGTGCGGCGCGCAGCGATGCGCTCCGCGGCGCATGAAGCCGGACGGGCGGAACTCCGGCGGGAGTCCGGCCGGAGTCCGGCCGGAGTCCGGCAGGACTCTCCGGCCCGGCGCGCGGCCAGGGCGGCGCCCTTCCCTGCATGACCCTTACGGGTCCGGGGAGGCGCCGCCCTCTCACGTCATACCGCAGGACTACGCGGAGTTGAGCCCGGGGGTTGACGCTTCCATCCGGCCGATTTGGTCAGATGGAGAACACCACTCCTCACCGGTTCGGGTGAGAATGGCGGCTTAGGGGTGGAGCAGGGCACGAGGGCAGGGCCGCCGCCGACGACGGAGGTAAGGCACACATGGCACCGTACGAATCCGACGACAGCGCGAGGGCCGCGGAGGCCGACGACATGAGCGCCGGCCGGCGCAAGGCCGCGCGGTACGTCGTTCCGGTCGCGGTGGTGGGGGTGGCGGCGGCGACCATCGGGCTCGTCCCGGCGCTCGCCGACTCCGGAGACCCCGACCTGCCGAAGGTCACCGCTCAGCAACTCATCGAGAAGATCGCCAAGTCGGACGTCCAGCAGCTGTCCGGCACGGTCAAGATCAGCACCGATCTCGGACTGCCCAACCTGGGTGGCCTGGAGAGCAGCTTCGCGTCGGGCGCCGCCCGGGGCGACGGGGGTTCCTCCGCCGACCCGCAGTCCAAGCTCCTCGAACTGGCCTCGGGCACGCACACACTGCGCGTCGCCGCCGACGGCCCGGACAAGGGCAAGGTCTCCCTCCTCGACAGCGCCGCCGAGTACAGCGTCATCCACAACGGCAAGGACGTGTGGGGGTACGACAGCAAGTCGAACGAGGTCTACCACGCCACGTCCGCCGAGTCCGGGGACGCGAAGGGGAAGGCGCCGCGGGATGTCCCGGCCACGCCCAAGGACTTCGCCGACGAGGCCCTCAAGTCCGTGGACGACACGACCTCCGTGACCGTCGACGGCACGGCGCACGTCGCAGGCCGCGACGCCTACAAGCTGGTCATCAAGCCCAAGCAGTCCGGTTCCACGGTCGGCGCGATCAGCATCGCGGTGGACGCGAGGACGGGGCTGCCGCTGAAGTTCACGCTGACCCCGGCCGGCGGCGGCGCGGCCGTCGTGGACGCGGGCTTCACCAGGGTCGACTTCTCCAAGCCTGCCGCGTCGACGTTCGCCTTCACCCCGCCGAAGGGCGCGAAGGTCACCGAGGGTGACGACCTGAAGGGTGCGAAGGGCGGCGACCTGAAGGGCGCGGAGGACGGCCGGCTGAAGGGGCTTCCGAAGGGCGCGGAGAAGGGGCTGCCGAAGGGCGACGACGGACTGGGCCAGGGTCTCGACGGTCTGAAGACCATCGGCGAGGGCTGGAACTCCATCGCCGTGTTCGACACCGGCGGCCAGGGCATGCCGTCCGGCGCGTCCGGTTCGACCGGCAACAGCGACGTCGACGGCTTCCTGAACTCCCTCGGCGACCACGTCACCGGCAAGTTCGGCTCGGGCACGGTCTTCTCGACCCGCCTGGTCAACGCACTGATCACGGACGACGGCAAGATGTACGCCGGTGCCGTCACCAAGGGCGCGCTGGTGAAGGCGGCCAACGCGGCCCAGTAGGTCCCCAGGAAAGCGAACCGAGGGAGCCCATGGAGGAGCTGTCCGCCGTCGAGCCCGATCCGGCCCAGGCCGGGGGCGGCGTCGTGCCCGCCGAGGACGCGGTGATCGCCACCCGCGCGCTGAGCAAGCGCTACCGCGGCGGACAGCTCGCCGTCGACGGCCTGGACCTGACCGTTCCGGCGGGCAGCGTCTTCGGCTTCCTCGGGCCGAACGGCTCCGGCAAGACCACCACCATCCGCATGCTGATGGGCCTGATCGAGCCGACCTCGGGCACGGCTCGCGTGCTGGGGCAGCCCATGCCCCGGTCGGCGCGGGCCGTGCTCCCGCACGTCGGGGCGCTCATCGAGGGCCCCGCCCTGTACGGCTTCCTCTCCGGGCGGGACAACCTCATCCGGTACGACGCCGCCGATCCGACCGCCGATCCCCGTACCCGGCGGACACGCGTCGCGGCCGCCCTCGACCGGGTCGGGCTGACCGCCGCCGCGGGCAAGAAGGCGAAGGCGTACTCCCTGGGCATGAAGCAGCGGCTCGGCCTCGCGGCCGCGCTGCTCCAGCCCCGCCGACTGCTCGTCCTGGACGAGCCGACCAACGGTCTCGACCCCCAGGGCATGCGCGAAATCCGCTCGCTGGTCAGAGAGTTGGCCTCCGACGGTACGACCGTATTCCTCTCCTCGCACCTCCTCGACGAGATCGAGCAGGTCTGCACGCACGCTGCCGTGATGGCGCAGGGGCGGCTCATCACCCAGGGCGCGGTGGCCGACCTCGCGGCGGGTGCGCGGGGCCGGCTGGTGGTGACCACCCCGGACGCGGGGGACGCCGCGCGGGTCCTCAAGGAGCAGGGCGTCGTCGATCTCGTCGTGACCGACACAGGGGTGACCGCGGAGCCGCCCGACCGCGAACTCGCCGAACTGAACGCCGCGTTGGTCACGGCAGGCGTCCGGGTTCGCGGGTTCGGGGTCGAACGGGCCTCGCTGGAGGACGCGTTCGTGGCGCTGACGGGGGAGGGCTTCGATGTCGCCGGCTGAGAGTCTGCCGAACGCGGTCACCGAGACAGGGCAAGTGGCAGCGGGAGCAGGAGCAGGAGCAGGAGCAGGTACGGAAGAGGGGACCGGCTCAGCGGTTGGGGCTGCGGCTGCGGCTGTGGCAGTGGCAGGTACGGAGGCGCCGGGCGGGGGCGCGGGGCGGGCGGCGGTGCGCGTGGGGGCGAAGAGCGGGCGGGCGCCGAGCCCGCTGTGGACGCTCGGGCTCTTCCGCAGTGAACTCGTCACGACCTTCCGGCGCTGGCGGACGATCGCCCTGCTCGGTGTGCTCGCGGCCGTGCCGATCCTCATCGGCGTCGCGATCAAGGTGGAGACGAGCGACGGCTCGACCGCGGGCGGTGGCGGCGGTGAGGGACCCGCGTTCATCGCGCAGATCACCAACAACGGCCTGTTCCTGGTGTTCACCGCGCTCGCCGCGACCCTCCCCTTCTTCCTGCCGATGGCGATCGGTGTCATCGCGGGCGACGCGATCGCCGGTGAGGCCAACGCCGGCACCCTGCGCTATCTCCTCGTCGCGCCCGCCGGCCGCACCCGGCTGCTGCTCACGAAGTACGCGACGACGATGACGTTCTGCCTGGTCGCGACCCTGGTGGTGGCGGTCTCGGCGCTCGTGGTGGGCGCGCTGCTGTTCCCGCTGGGCGAGCTGACCACCATCTCCGGGACCCGCATCGGTTTCACCGAGGGGCTCGGACGCGCGCTGCTCATCGCCCTCGTCGTCGCCGCGTCACTGACCGGCGTCGCCGCACTCGGCCTGTTCGTCTCCACCCTCACCAACAGCGGCATCGCGGCCATGGCGACGACGGTCGGCCTCCTCATCACCGTCCAGATCCTCGACCAGATCCCCCAGCTGCACGCGCTCCAGCCGTACTTCTTCTCCCACTACTGGATGTCCTTCGCCGACCTCATGCGCGACCCGGTCTACTGGGACGACCTGGTCCGCGATCTAGGCCTCCAGGGGCTGTACGCCGCCGTGTTCGGATCGGCGGCGTGGGCGCGGTTCACGGCGAAGGACATCAACACCTAGACGGGGACAGCACCGGCCCGGGCGGACATCACCGCGCGGACATCACCGTCCGGGCGGGCAGGGGCGCGGGCGCCTCACGCCTTGTACGGGAAGTGGGCGAGCGGCGGTTCCTGCGCGAAGAAGGTCTTCGCGCGCGTCAGTGCCTCGGCGTCGTTCAGCACATCGCCGCGCCCGCTGCCGTTGCCGAGCAGGACCCCGCCGAAGCGCATCCGCATGTACGCCGCCGAGTGGTTCAGGGTGCCGATCAGCGGGTCGGCGACCTCCTGCTCCTCGTGCGCGAGCGCGGTGACGCCCCAGAGAGTGCGTCCGGCCAGGGTGGCCTTGAAGTCGATGCCGGGCGTGCGCAGCCAGCCCGACCAGTAGTCCAGGTAGCGCTTGGTCAGTCCCGACACCGAGTACCAGTACAGCGGTGAGGCGATCACGATGTCGGTGGCCGCGAGTGTGGCGTCGAGCAGCATGGCCGGGGCGCTCCCGGCGGGAGGACGCACATGGTCGCTGTCCCGGCGCAGGTCCACGAAGTCGGGGAGCGGATGCTCGGCCAGGCTCAGCCAGCGCTGCTCGACATCGGCGGGCAGCTGCTCGGCGGCCTTGCGGGCCAGCAGTTCGGTGTTGCCGCCGGTGCGGCTGCTGCCGAGCAGGAACAGGAAATGGCGGGTCATGGTTCCCCCTGGGGTGCGCGCCACGAACGGCGTCGACTACATGCGTGCACAATATATGCACACGCAAGCAATCGTCCAGGGCCGAGAGCCGCACGTGCACCCGCCCCCGGCCACACCACAGTCAGCGTCCAGGCGCGCCGCCAGGCTTCGGAGGGCGCGGCACCCGCGGCGGCTGCCCCGGCGCGACGGGCCCGGGCGCCGAACCGGGAACGGGGCCGCCAGGGGTGGCCGAACCCCGGACGGACTGACGGCGGGCCGCGCCGGCGACAGGGTTGGTGGGCCCTCCGGGACCCGCGGTCGGCACCCCGGGTGTCGCCGCGGCCGTCGCACCCGCCACCGCGGGCCTGCGCCAGCTCTCCGGAACCGAGGTGTGCCGTTCCACCGTCCCGTGCTCGCGTGCCGAGGCCAGCCGGGCGGCCTGCTGGGCCGTGGGGGCGAAGCCCGGGGCCGCGTTGCCGCTCTGGAAGGGGACCTGGCGGGCGGCCATGGCGTTCAGGGCGGCCTGGGTGTCGCGAGGAAAGACATCGCGGGGCAGCAACTGCGAGGCCGCGCCGGTCACCTCGACGCGGTGCTGCCCGCCCCCCGTCTCGAAGGTGACGCCGTAGCCGAGGTACTGCCGGTCCTGGTCGAACATCAGGTCCCCGCGTACCCGCCCGCCCCCGGCCCTGGTCCGCTCACTCAGATCCTGGAGGGCCTCCGGCATCGGCGCGGTCCGTCCGAGGCTCGCCACATACGCCTCCGCCTCCACGTGGCCCTCCCGGAACCGGGGCTTCCCGTCGGGCCCGGTGCGCATCTGCACCGCGCCGACCCGGTTGTCGGGGTGGATGTCGATGGTGAGGCGGCCGTCACCCCCGTACTCGCTGACGAACCGCTCGCGCATCGCGGTGAACTGCACCTGGTTCTCAAGCGCCGGCGGAAGGTTCGGCCCGTAGAGGGTGACCCGAGCCTCGGGGTCGGCCTCCAGGATGATCTCGGCGTTGGCCACCCCCGTGCCGCCCGCGCCCGCGACCAGCCAGGTCTTCGGGGCGCCCTCGGCGCTGACGTCGAAACGGTTCTCGGCGATCTCGTCCCCGATGAAGACCCGCCCGGGAGCGGCCGCCCTCGCCCGCTCCCACCGAGCGGTGGCGTCGAGCGTCTGGAGCGCCGCCCGCGCCCCGCCGGCCGCGCGCAGTCCGTCCAGCACCCCTTCTTCCCGCAGGACCTGGAGTGTCCGCTCGGCGCCGGTCGCCCCGGTCAGCCGGGCGTGCACCGGGGAATCTGCGGGCAGTTGTCCGCGTACGGCGTCGAGGGCCTCCGGCAGGTTCACCACGTCCCGGCGGTCGACGCCGGGGACCATCTCCGGCGGCAGTCCGGTGGCGACGGTCGGGGTGCCCCGGACCTTCACGTAGACGTCCGAGGAGCCGTCGCCGGGCCGGATGTGCGCGTACAGGTGGCCGTCCCGCGCCGGGACCAGCCGCGCGGTCCCGTCGACGACCGGTCCGCGTACCGCGAGCTGGTCCTCCCACAGGCGTACCGCGTCGCGCGGCACCCGCGCGGTCGGGTCGGCGAACTGGTGGGCGTCGCCGAGCCCGGTCGTGCGCATGTCCCGTACCTGGTCGGGGGATTGGACGATGCCCTGGCCCGGGTCCAGGTGCCAGCGGCCGCGCGCGTCGACGAGCAGGGCGTCCGGATCCCGCCCGACGAGGCTGGCGCCACCGCCGATGACGATCTGACGGGCGGGCCACTCGCCCGTCGCGGCGGACTCCGCGCGCAGCTGGTCCAGGGTGGCGGCGGCGGCCCGGGTGCGCCGGTCGGCCGCTCGCGCCGCCGCCGCGGCCAGTTCCTCACGGGGGACGGGGGAGCCGTCGGGCCGCACGCCCGGCAGGGGAGGGGCGCCGGCGGACGTCCCGAGGGGCCGGGCGTGCTCGGAACGCGACCGGAACTCCCGTAGTTCGGCCCCATCGGCGGCGCCCAACCGCTCGACGGGTACGGCCAGTTCACGCAGGGCGTCGGTCGCCATCGGGGTCAGGTGCTGGTCGAGGACATCGCGGCGGATGTCGGCGGCCTGGAGTTCCAGCGCGTACCGCTCGGAACCGGCCGCAGCCTGTGGCCGCAGCCCGCTGTGGTCGATGAGCGCCGACAACTCGCCCCGCGCCTCCGCGCGTCGGGTGGCGTCGAGCGTGGCGTCGTTCATGCGGGCGGCCAGATAGTTGAGCTCGCCGACCCGGCCCAGGTCCTCCTCGGTGAGGCCCAGACGCCGTTCGGCGGTGCCGAGTCGGCCACGGGCCAGCAGGTCGTCGTGGCTCGGCGCGACGCCCGCGACCTCGGGGTCACCCGCGGCCGCACGGGTCGCCCGGTCGCGCACCGCGAGCAGTTCGCCGACCTCGTGGCTGAGCGCCCGGCCGACCTGGCGCGGGTCCATCCGGTCGGAAAGCTGGACGACGTGCTGGTCCGAGGTGGTGTTGACGTGCGTCCGGGCGACCGTTCCGGAGGGGAGCGGTACGGCGTCCAGGCGCAGGGTGAGATCTCTGCCCCGGTCGTCGGTGAGCGCGAAGAAGCGGTCGCCCGCGGCGCCGGGCCGCAGCTCCACCGAGCGCAGTCGCTCCGCGTACAGGTTCCGCACCACCGTCGGCAGGGCGCTCTCCGCCTGCGCGACGACGGCCGCCTGCCGCCCGGGATCAGGGGCTCGGCCGGTGCCCGAGACGAAGCGGCTGCCCGCGATGTCGGTCGCGGTGATCACGGCCGGCTCCGGCCGCGGCGCCGGGGCCGTGGCCGGACTGTCCGAGTGGGCGCCCCGCAGCGGGTCCCGCCGCGCGTCTCGCAGGGGGTTCGGCCGGGTGTCCGCCGGGACGGTGGGGCCGGTGTCCCCGCGGTCGAGCGGTTCCTGGTCCACTGGCACTCTCCCCCTTGGCCGGCCTCGCGGCACGTAAGATCTCGGCATGCTGATCGCCCGTTCGACGCAGGAAGCACACCTCTACATGGACCTGCACGCGTGTGTGTGCGGGGCGGAGGACTTCGAGCGCGAGCACCGTCTCGACGAGCGTGACGGTGTACTGGTCGCGGTGTACGAAGGGGTCTGCCCCCGGTGCGGCCGCGCCCGCTCCTTCGCGTTCCGGCTCACCGACGAACTCCCGCCCGCGCCACCGGCGTTCGGCGGAGCCGAGCCCTCGCGGATCATCGACCCGGGGGAGTTCCTGTGGGTCGCCGACCAGATCGCCACGGACACGGGGCTGCGGCTGCTGCACACGCCCCCCGCCGAGCGGCGCGACCAGCGCGAGGGTTCCGCGTTCGCGCTCGCCGCGGTGGAGGAGGTCCTCAAGTTCCTTCCGGAGGGCGCCGATCGTGTCCCCGAGGAGCTGATCACCTCGGAGCGGGGCCGCGAGGTCTTCCACAGGAACCCGCACCGCTTCGAGCGTGCCGCGCTCCTCGAGAACATCGCCCGCAAGCGCCGCATCCTGGAGGGTGTCGACCACTTCAGCCCGCCGCCGGGCGCGTAGGACCTGTCCGCAGCGCTTCACGGCGTACGCGGGGGCCGGGGCGCGCGGCTCGGCACGGCCGAAGCGCCCGGGGGCAGGGCTCCGGGCGCGGTCGGCGCCCGTCCGGCCGCCGGGGCCGCGCTCCCGCCTCCGGACCGCAGCCGTCCCGCGGCGGCGACCCGGATCGTGGCGTCGCCCTGCCGGTGGGCGGCGGAGGCGCCGAGCCCGGACACCGCGGCCGTGCCCGTTCCCCGGCCGGCGGTGAACGTGCCCCGCTCCGAGGTGATCAGCCCGGTGGCCAGTCCTCCCTCGACCAGCTTCTCGGCGTTCTCGCGGCCGACGGAGAAGCCGCGGCCCGAGGTGCTCCGCGCGTACAGGTCCTTGATCATGGCCTCGGGAGCCATACGGCCGCCGTACAGGTCACGCCCCGCGTCGAACTCGGTGCGGCCGTGCTGCCAGCGGCCGGCGTTCTGCGCGAGGCACTGCTCGACGGGGACCTCGACCGAGAGCAGGACGCGTCGGTCGTAACCGTCGGCGCGGAGATCACCGAGGAGCTTCTCGTTCCAGCGCTGGTCGCGCAGGGTCGCGTCGTAGAGGAGGTTGTAGCCCTCGGCGCGCGCCCACTGCTCGAAGGTCCCCTGCAGGAACGCCGACTCGCGGTGCGTGAGCGAGGCCGTCTCGGACGGAGAGACCCGCCGCCCGTCGGACAACTCGCGGGCGTGTGCGGGCAGTCGGGGCGTGCCGCCGTGCTCGAAGAGCGCCACCTTGAAGTCGTCCGGGTCCAGGACCACATAGTCGCGTACGTCGATACCGTGCACCCGGTGCAGGGCGCGCCCGAGTTCGTCGTCGCGCCCCTGCCACGCGGCGAGCCCGCGCAGCGCGCCGCCCTTTCCGGCACCGGGGGCCCCGGCGGTGAGCAGCGCGGCATGCCCGTCGCGCGGCAGGCCCGCGCAGCGCGCCGTGAAGTCCTCCAGGATCGCCGCGTGCATCCGCTCGCGGTCCGGCGTCCACAGCGCACCGTGCCGGAACTGGCCGAACGTGTCCGCGTCCCCCGGCGCGAGATCGCCGCCGGGCGACATCCGGGTCTGCAACTCCCGGTACAGCGAGCGGTATTCAGGTCTGAGCCCCGCCTCCGGCCCGTCGCTCCTGGTCATGGCCGCCGCTCGGCCCCGTCCGCCGGGTCGTCCGGCGGGCCGTCGATCCGGCGCTGGATCTCCGCCACGTCCTCGCGGGTCACCTGGCCGAGCAGCCGTGCCGCGGCGAGCACCGACAGCGTGTTGTCCTGGTGGGTCGGCTCGGGGTGGCCCTCGTCCAGTCCCTCCTCCGTCTCGAAGGGCCAGGCGGCGACGGTCGCGATCATCTGCTCGCGTTCGACGAACCCGGCGGCGTAGAGGCCGAGGTAGGCGCGCAGGGAGGGGGCCGAATCGGCGGCTGAGGCGCCGGGTGCGGGGGTGTCGTTCATAGCGGAGTATTCCTCGTCTACCAAAGACTGGTCTCGTACGGATCCGGGTCGGGCTGCCGGGACGCCGTGACCGCATCCTCGTACGACTCGACCGCGGGCGGCGTCTTCGGGCGGTGGCCCCCCGTCCTGCATCCCGCGAACGGGCCGCTGGGAGACCGGAGTTCGTTCAGTACGGCGCCGAGGTGGTCGCGGTGCCAGACGGCGGGTCCGGACGCGCCCGCCGCCGGGTCGGTGTGCTCCTGCCAGGCCAGCCACAGTCCGTGCAGCCGGGCGACCGCCTCGGGGTGCTCCCACCAGCGGGGGCACCAGGGCTGCTGTGAGGTGACCTCGCGGCCGTAGACGGGAAGGAGCAAGTCGCTGACCCAGACGGCCAGTCGGCTCATCTCCTCGGCGTATTCCGGGCCGTCGAGACAGAGGATGAACGGCGGAGCGGCGCCGGGCTGCTCCTCGGCTGCGGTGGTCGTCATCGGGGAGACTTCCTTTCGGCGGCGGATGTCATCGGGTCGTGTTCCGTCCGGCGGGTCGTGATCCTTTCGGCCGCGCGGGCGGTGATGGCCTTCACCTCGGCCTGCGCCGCCGTCGCGATGCGGTCGGCGCCCGGTTCGGCGTACCAGGGCCGGAGCCGGACCAGGGCGGGCCTGATGCCGGTGGCCAGGAGCAGCGCCGTCCCCTTGGGCAGCGCGCGGATGCGGTCGGCGGGCAGGATGCGTTCCAGGCGGTACGAGGTCGACCGGGACCGCCCGTCCCTGCCCTTGGACCAGCTGACCGTCGACACGTCGTGCTCGCCGACCAGCCGGGAGATCTTCTCCACGAAGTCGGCGTCGTCCAGGCCCGCGCCGAGCAGCTTGATGGTGGCGGCGGACCAGAGCGTGTCCATGCCGGCCTCGCCCCACACCCGTGAGCCCTGCCGGTAACTCTGCAGCAGCGTCACGATGTTGATGCCCCGCGAGCCGAAGTGCGAGTACAGGTCGGGGAGATCGGCGATCCGGCAGACGTTCGCCGCCTCGTCGAGGACCGCCGTCATCGGCGGTTCGAGACGTCCGCCCATCCGCTCGGCGGCGACGACCCCCGCGCGCAGCACGGAGTCCGCGGCCGCCGCGACGACACCGGCCGCCGAGCCGCCGCCGTCCTTGGAGAGCAGATAGAGCGTGTCGGTGGACAGGACGTGACGGTCGGGGAAGAACTGCGGCAGCCCCGGATCGGGTGTCACCCACGCCGCGATCGACGGGTCGAGCAGACAGGCCACACACTGGCGGGCGGTCTCGTAGATGCCGTCCCGGGTCTCCACCGCGCCCTGAACGGTGCCCTGCAACTGGTCGGCGAGGGCGGTCATCCCGGCGTCGCGCAGCAGGTCGACGGGGGTGCGGTCGGCCGGGTCGGCCAGCCAGCCGAGCACCTCGCCGATCCGCCGATCGCCCCGATGGGCCGCGTGGAACAGGGCGGTGAGGGTGTTCTGGGCGGCCGAGATCCAGAAGTCGCGGCGGGACGCGTCGTCGTTGACCGCGCCCACGAAGTGCCCGGCCAGCCGGCGGGCGCCCTCGATCGTGGCCGCGTCGGCGAGCATGTCCCACCACAGGGCACGCGGAGAGTGGGCGATGCCCTGGGGGTCGAACGTCCAGACCCGGCCCACGCGTTCACGCTCCGCGCGCGTCACGCTGTACACGTCCGCCTTGTTCGACGTCAGCAGCACACTGCCGCGGGCCCGCAGGACGCGTGGCACCGCGATGCCGGTGGACTTGCCCGCGCGCGGCGCCATCAGGTCGAGCTCGACATCCTCGTAACTGGAACGGAGTTCGGGGCCGCGGGGCTCCAGGTTGCCGATCAGGTTCCCGGTGTCGTCCGGGGTGACCTTCGGCAACTTGGCCAGCCCCGGGCGGAGTCGGCGGGCCCGCCGCGCGGCGCCCTTGGGCAGGAGGACTGCCAGTTCCTTGCGGCCGGCGAGGCCGGTGGGCGCGGTGATCCGGCGCCGTACGAGCGTGATCAGGGCGACGATCACCGCCACGACGGTGCCGAAGACCGTGGCCATGCCCGCGGCGAGCGCGGTCGGTGAGGCCGTCGGCCATACCGTGCCGGGACCGTCCTTCACCAGCGTCGACAGGGTGGACAGACTGAACGGCGGCGGGTGCCAGCCGGCGCCGCTCACCGCCGCGCCCAGCGTTCCGCCGAGCCACGCCCCGAAGAACACGGTGCCTATGAGGAAGGCGGCCCCCGGCACGATCCAGGGGAGGAAGTCCTCCCCGCTGCCAGATGCCGTCCTTTTCGTGCTGCTCATCTCTGGTCCCCCCGTTGATGGTTGTCACCCCCGCCGCCCCTGGAATGTCCGACGGCCGGGTCTCAACTCCCCGACGGCGACGGGTCGGTGGCTCTCACCGCAGGCCGCCCTCCCGCTTGGACAGCGACGGCTTGCCCGCCTCCGACCAGCGGGTGTTCGTGTTGTGCAGGGCCCGCTCGGTGTCGGTGATGGACACCTTGATCGGGATGCCTGGGCGGCCGCCCACCTTGATCAGGAAGCGTCCGCGCCCGGGCGGCTCCTCGTTTCCGCCGGTGCTGGCCCAGCCGGGCGGGGACGACCACGAGGAGACGAGTTCGATCTCGCGCTCGGACATGCCGACGATCTCGCCGAGTTCCCGCATCTCCGACCGCGGAAGCCCGGCGCAGACGACCATGCCCGCCCGCTCCACGAAGCCGCGCGCCTTCGCGCGGTCGGACTCGCTGCCGAGGGCCTCGGCGTCCTTCAGGGTGTGGGTGATCTTCGCGTCGCCGAGGCCGAGCGAGCGGTTCAGCCGGGTCAGCGCGTCGATCCGTTCCACGATGCCGGAGGCGGCCCGCAGCGGACGCCACAGTTCGTCGAGGACGGTGAAGAACCAGCGCTGCGGGGCGAGTCCGGCATCCGCGAGCGCGTGCGCGGCGGCCACCGTACCGAGCCCGTCGGACCAGGCAGCGAGCATCGCGGCGGCGGTCAGCTGGGTGTCCGCCTCGCCGATCCGGGAGATGTCCACGCAGACCGCGGGGGAGGCGGGGTTGATCCGGGTCGAGGTCTCGGTGGCGAAGGTGTCGCCGAGCGGCCCGTCGAGCACCCCAAGGAGCGAGCGGTGCAGAGGGTCCACGGCCTCCTGGTAGCGGGCCATGTTCCCGCGGTCGAGCGTCACCGCGCGGACCCGGTCCGGACCCTCGTCCAGCACTTTCAGCAGATCCGGCAGGATCGGCGCCCGCCCTGGCTTCGTCCGCTCCGCGAGATGGTGCAGACAGGCGGACAGGACCGACTGCTCGTGGTCGTCCATCGGACGTCCGCGCACGATGGTGATCAGCGCCGCGACCATGTTCAGGACCCGGCCGTGCGCCTCCGCCGCGAGGATCCGGCCGCGCTCGCCCCCGATCCGGACCGCCGCCTCGCCCATCGCGCCCGGGTCGAGGACGTTGATGCCGCCGACCCCGCGGCCGATGGAGATCACCTGGCCGCCCAACGCCCGTACCGTGTCGGCGTAGTCGGGCTTCAGGTCGCCGAGGACCAGGGGCGTGATGCCCGTCGCGGACATCCCGATCAGCATGCGGTTGACCAGGGTCGACTTGCCGAGGCCCGGCATGCCCAGCATGAAGAGCGACGGGTTGGAGATGTAACGGGCCCGCGTGAACCAGGAGATGGGGTCGCCGCACACCGTCGCCCCGGTGTGCAGATGCTGCCCGAGCGGCACCCCGGTCATCGGCGCGCCGGAGCCGGCCGCGAACGGCCACAGCCCGCAGGCCTGCACGGTGGTCGCGCGCCACAGCGCGGGCGGGTCCACATGCCCGACCTGGCCGCCCGCGGGGCCGTACCAGCCACGCGGCGGGGCGGTGGGCGAAGTCCCCGGGGTCCGCCGCGTCGACTGCTTGCTCACAGCGCCTCCCTGATCTGGTACGGAACGAGGGTGTGTTCCCACGGCAGCAGGCCGACCGGCAGCGTGCAGGTGAAGGCGGAGGCCTGCATACGGTCCGCGGGGCGCATGAGGATGCGTGACGAGGCCTGGAGGTTGCGCACGGTGATGCCCGCGTCCTGCAACTGCTCCTCGTCGTCCACGGTGACCGTCACCATCAGCGAGAACTCCACGAGCCCCGCGCCCGCCGCCTCCTCGGCCGCGGTCTGCTCGGCGGCCTGCATCTCCGAACTGGCCCGCGCCTGGACGAGACCGCGCCGCGAGCCCGCCATGAAGTGCGCGGTGCGCCGGTCGGACTCGACGATGCGGGCGGAGGTCGCCGGGTCGATGGGCCGGTAGATCAGCGAGACCCGCTTGCGCCGGGTTCCCGGAGCCGGCTCAAGGAGCCCGCGCAGCACACTGGAGCGGACCGTGCCGCGCGGCGCGAGCGTCAGCATCCAGGTGCGCGAGACACCCGAGTCGTGCTTGTACGAGGTGACGGTCTCGACGGCCGCGGCCGGGCCGGCGTCGCTCCACTCCAGACCGGTCGTGGCGTGCTCGGCGCGGGCGCTGAGCACATCGGGCGCGATGGCGGGGTCGTACGCCACCCGGACGATCTCGGCGAGCCGGTCGGCCGACAGCGGGTAGGCGCTGCCGCCGCCCGCCGCGACCAGCCCGGACAGCAGGCCGGGCAGCCGCATCGACAGATCGGTGACGATGTCGTCCGTGCCGCGCTTGGGCCCGCCCGTCGGGCCGTAGGTGAGGGCGATGTACGTGTGCATCTCGGAGGACGCCGACGGGTAGCGCTCGACGACCTCCTCCATCACGGCACGCGCGGCCGCCGGGGCGTCCGGCACGATACGGGGAAGCACCTCGGCCGCGAGCCGCGTCCCGGTGTCCGGGGCGGTCTCCACGACGACCTGGGCGCCGCGCAGGCCCGGCTCGTGCGAGAGCCGCGCGAGCCAGTCGCCCCAGGAGGCCACCCAGATGTCGACCTGAGCGGGGTCGACGAGCGAACCGCCGTCCGGTTCGCAGGCCAGCACCACCGTGTACAGGCCGCGGCCCGGGTGGTGCAGCACGCCGAAGGAACGGTTGTAGGCGTCGCGGCCCTCGTGCATCCGGGTACGCGCGAGCAGTCCCGGCGGCTGGTAGTGGCCGCCGCTCCGCCTGGACAGCGGTCCGGAGAGGTAGGTGTGCGAGCCGTTGGCCTTCCGTCGCATCCAGCCGAGGCGGATCGCGAGGACCTGGTAGACATTGCGGCCGTCGACCGTACGCAGCGCCAGCGGGGCGAGGAAGAGCCCGACCGGCACCAGGACGACGATCGCGGCGGCCAGCGAGACCAGCGACGCCAGCAGCGCCACCAGCAGTCCGCCGAAGGCGACGACGGTGCCGAGCAGACCCAGCGGACCGAGTCCGGGACGGCGGGGCCTGCGCCAGTTCCCGTACGTGGGACGCGTCATGGCGTCGGTGGACATGGGGTTCCTTCTTCCGGCTCGAAGCGCTGGATACGTACAGGGGTCGGAGTCCGGGGCGGCGGACCGGCGGGAACACGGTGATCGCTCCACCGGGACACCGCGGCTGTTCGCGCGGACATGCCGCGGTGGGGCCGAGGAGGCGCCGCCCCGAACTCCCGGGGCCTCGTGGCCTATTGGTTGTGGCCCTTCATCCCGTCGTTGTCGCCGAGGGAGTTGGTCACCTCGCTCGCCGCCGCGACACCGGTCTGGACGGCGACCGCCGCGGCCCAGTCGGCTGTACGTCGCCTCGTCGTCCGTGGACAGCGTGGCGACCAGCGC
>NZ_JBEXNW010000021.1:0-151693 GCF_040611295.1 Streptomyces sp. NPDC002935 | reverse complement strand
CCGACTCTATCAGACCGTTTCCGTATCCGATTTCCTCGGTGCTTTCCAGGTTCCCGCTTCCGCGTTTCCCTTTCCGGCGAGTCCGACTCTATCAGTGCTTTTCCTTCTCTCTGACCGCCGTCCCGCAGACATGCGGAACGAGACCCCGAGATAGGATCTGACAAGTTGGGTGCTGCCGGGCAACGACGCTTGGTCACGCCGCTCAGCCTCAAGCAGGGGTCCGACTCTACACGGAGGTCGGGAGCAGGCGCAAATCGTTTGCCCTGTGCCCTACGGCCGCGAACCGTGATCTCTCGTGCGGAAGCGGCACTTCATATGACATACCCTGCTCAAAAGTGTGCCGTCCGGGACAGGCAGTGACGGCCCATATAGATCTCCACCCCTGGGAGGCTTCCCATGACCACAGTGACGTCCCCTCTTGCAGGACGCGCCATCGGACTTGCCGCGGTACCGGACCCCGTGTTCTCCGGGGCGATGGTCGGCCCCGGCACGGCGATCGACCCCGTGCGTGAGCCTTCGGAGGCTGTCGCTCCTGTGGACGGAGTGATTGTCTCGCTCCACCCGCACGCGTTCGTCGTCGTCGACAACGAGGGCCACGGCGTGCTCACGCACCTGGGCATCGACACCGTGCAGCTCAATGGCGAGGGCTTCGAGCTGCTCGTCAACAAGGGGGACACCGTGACGCGCGGCCAGAGCGTCGTGCGGTGGAACCCGGCCGCCGTAGAGGCCGCCGGCAAATCCCCGGTGTGCCCGATCGTGGCCCTCGAAGCCACGGCGGACTCTCTCTCCGACGTTCGCGAGGACGGCGATGTGAAAGCCGGCGACGAGCTCTTCGGCTGGCAGTGACATCAACGCTGTCGTAGACAGCGCGTTCGACAAACCATCACGGCGGCGGACCCGCCGCACTATCGGAGACGGGTGAGATGGAGACAACGCTGCGAGGCGTCGGCGTGAGCCACGGTGTGGCGATCGGCGAGGTTCGGCACATGGGAACGGCGGTTCTTGAACCGCCGGCCAAGCAGATCCCTGCGGAGGACGCGGAGCGCGAACAGGGGCGTGCCCGCAAGGCCGTGGAGGCTGTGGCAGCCGACCTGATTGCGCGCGGCAATCTGGCGGGGGGCGAAGCCCAGGCGGTACTCGAGGCCCAGGCCATGATGGCCCAGGACCCCGAGCTGATGGCCGATGTGGAACGGCGGATCGCCGTCGGCAGCACGGCCGAGCGTGCGGTCTACGACGCGTTCGCCGCGTACCGGGCGCTGCTGGCCGGCGCCGGTGAGTACCTCGCCGGACGTGTGGCCGATCTCGACGACGTGCGGAACCGTATCGTCGCGCGGCTGCTGGGCGTGCCCATGCCGGGCGTCCCGGACAGCGACGAGCCCTACGTACTCATCGCGCGTGACCTCGCGCCGGCCGACACGGCGCTGCTGGACCCGACCCTGGTCCTCGGCTTCGTCACTGAGGAGGGCGGGCCGACCAGCCACAGCGCGATTCTGGCGCGTGCGCTGGGTGTACCGGCCGTCGTGGCACTCCCCGGCGCCGGTGAGCTCGCCGAAGGCACCGTGATCGCGGTGGATGGCAGCACGGGTGAGATCTTCGTGGAGCCGAGCACGGAGAAGAAGGCGCAGATGGCGTCCGCGGCGGCCGAGCGCAAGGCGGCACTCTCCGCCTCGACGGGACCCGGTGCCACCTCCGACGGGCACAAGGTGCCGCTGCTCGCCAACGTCGGCGGTCCTGCGGACGTGCCCGCGGCCGTGGAGGCCGGTGCCGAGGGCGTCGGTCTGTTCCGTACCGAGTTCCTCTTCCTCGACGACAGCAAGCAGGCGCCGTCCGAGGAGAAGCAGGTCGAGGCATACCGACAGGTGCTCGAGGCCTTCCCGGAGGGCCGGGTCGTGGTCCGGGTCCTCGACGCGGGCGCGGACAAGCCGCTAGACTTCCTGACTCCGGCCGACGAACCGAATCCCGCGCTCGGTGTCCGGGGTCTGCGTTCGCTGCTCGACCACCCCGACGTGCTGCGTACGCAGCTCACCGCCCTCGCGAAGGCTTCGGAGGGGCTGCCGGTCTATCTCGAGGTGATGGCTCCGATGGTCGCGGACCGCACGGACGCCAAGGCGTTCACGGACGCGTGCCGTGCGGCCGGGCTGCGGGCGAAGTTCGGCGCGATGGTGGAGATTCCGTCGGCCGCGCTGCGGGCGCGGTCGATCCTGCAGGAGGTCGAGTTCCTCTCCCTGGGGACCAACGACCTCGCGCAGTACACGTTCGCCGCCGACCGGCAGGTGGGCGCGGTGTCCCGTCTGCAGGACCCGTGGCAGCCGGCGCTGCTCGACCTGGTCGCGCTGTCCGCCGAGGCGGCGAAGGCCGAGGGCAAGAGCTGTGGCGTCTGCGGTGAGGCAGCGTCGGACCCGCTGCTCGCCTGTGTGCTGACCGGTCTGGGTGTCACCTCCCTCTCGATGGGTGCTGCGTCGATTCCCTATGTACGGGCCACGCTGGCCAAGTACACGCTGGCCCAGTGCGAGCGCGCCGCCTTGGCCGCACGTGCCACAGACACGGCGGAAGAGGCGCGCACCGCGGCCCAGGCGGTGCTGTCCGGCGAGTAGCCCGTCCCCGCCGTCGACCCCGGCGGCGTCGTTGGCGGTAAAGCGGTAAGCGGTAAGAGGGGCGCTCCATCCACGGATGGGGCGCCCCTTTAGCGTTCAGTGCGTGTGGCCTGTCCCCCTTGCCTCGTCTCCCAGGTCGGGCGGTGCGCAATAGTCGACGCCCGATTCCGGGGAGACCAGGTCGCCGGATTCGACATCGGTGCAATAGGCGTCGAACACCTCCGCGGCGGTGAGGGGCTCCAGGCAGTCGCCGCGCAGACGCCATCCGTAGACGTGGTCGGTGGTGTCGGGTGTGGTGGTGCGCATGACGAGGCCACCGGCGCTCCGGGTGGCGATGCCGAGGGCCAGAACAGTGGTGAATTCGAGGGCTTCGGATTCGTCGAGGCGCGTGGCACCTTCGGCGGGTCCCTCTGCTCGAAGCACGGCGACGAGTGTGTCGGGTGCTGTCGAGACGCTGCATACGAGGTGGAGGTCTCCAGGCCTCGCGGTGTCGACGATGCGGGTCAGCAGCTGGGCGGCTCGGATGAAGGAGGCCCGTCCGATGTCCTCTCCGCAGGTCGCGCAGGTGCCGATGCGGGCGAGGAGTGTGGTCGCGTACTCCCAGGTGGCTCGTCGGACCGCTTCGTCGACGAGATCCGGGACCAGCTGGTCGAGGGGCTGTCCGTCGTAGGGAACGGTGGGGCCGTTCGCTGCCAGGAGCGCGGTGAAGCGGGTTCGGCTGGCCGGGGCGTCGGGTTCCAGGCCGCTTTCGGCGCAGAATTCGGCGTACTCCTCGGGGTCGAAGAGGGCCACCGTGGTGTGGCTGCCCTGGGCGGCGAGGGTCCTGAGGAGGGCTTCGACCTGTTGGAGATAGGTCGTGTGGTCGTCGAAGGCGAAGGTGCGGTAGCGCCGCATCGCCCGGAAGTCCTGTTCGTCGGTCAGCAGGCCGATGGTGCCGGCGATCTCGCGGCGCAGGACGCGTCGCATGGTGTGGTGCTGGGTGTGCGCCATTTTTCCCCCTGTGCACAGTCGATCAATGCTCACTCACAGTAACGGGCGGCACTGACAATGCGGGGTGGGAGAGCCGGTCACGCACGACGCGATGCTGAAACAGGCAGGTCAAAGCTATGGTCGCGCCGAAGAGGGGCCAACCGAGGGGGCCGGCGGCGATTGCCGCGGTGACGGCGAGTGGTCCGAGGCTGCGTTGCACGGCCTGGGCCAGTCCGTGGACGCCGAGGTAGGCGCCCTGTGCGGTGTCGGGGGCCAGAGCCACGGAGAGCTCCCAGGAGACGGTGGCGTGCAGCATCTCCGCCACGGTGAAGGCCGTGGCCGCTGCGGTCAGGAAGAGGGTTGCGGTCACGACTCCCCCCGTCGCGGAGAGTGCCATCGTGAGGCCTCCGATGGCGAAGACGGCGGAGAGCGGGATGAGCAGTGCCCGGGCCGCGGTCGTGGTCGCGCCGAACCGGGCCAGGGGGACCTGGAGGGTCACGACCATCACGTTGTTGAGGACCATCAGCAGAGGTGCGAGGCCGTGGGGTGCACGGTCGGAGTGGGCGATCCACAAGGGCAGTCCGACCTTGAACACGGCGTCGTCGAGGAAGAGGACGGTCTCGGTGGCCACGTAGGCGAGGTACGTGCGGTCGCGCCAGGGACTGGCCGGTCGCGTCGCGGGGGCGGAGTCCTTCGATGTGGCGATCGTGCGGGTGGCCGAGGGCGGTTCGCCGCAGCGGGCGGTCGCGAGGGCGACGGCCACGAACGAGACGGCGTCGCCCGCGAGCAGCCACTGGTACGCGGCGGTGGTGCCGATGGTGAGGGCCCCGGCCGCGACGAGGCCTCCGAGGGCCCAGCCGGCGTTGGCGACGGTTCGGTTGACCGCTTGGTAGCGGACACGGTCGGGTCCCGAGACGCGGATGGCGTAGAGCTTGGTGAGGACGTTCGCGGCACGGTCGCCGAGGCTGCCCGCGGCGGAGAACGTCAGGAGGAGGGCGTAGTTGTCGGTGGTCAGCAGCGCGAAGGAGGCGAGGGCGCGCAGGAGTTGGAGCGCGATCAGGACGTGGGTGAGCGGCAGACGGTCGGCGAGGCGCCCGCCGAGGGGTGCGCCCGCTATGCCGACGGCTCCGGCCGCGGCGACGAGGGTGCCGATCTGCGCGACCGAGAGACCGGTGACGTAAGTGAAGTACAGGACGGAGACGGATGCCCACAGGCCGCTGCCGATGCGGTCGATCAGGGCGATCCAGAGCATTCTGCGGCCGTCGGGGCCTCCTGGAATTCGTGTCGACCATGCGGCTGCGTGGCGCATCGGACTCACTGCTCCCCCTTGCCTCAGATTATGTATTGATACATACTCAGCAACGTGGCAACACAATATAGGATCAGTGGTACGACGGCCAAGGGAATTGCCGCGTCCGTCGAACGAGGCGTGGCTGAAGGTGCTTTGGAGCCGGGCACGGCACTGCCTCCGGTGCGGATCCTGGCCGAACGGCTCGGCGTGAGCCCGGGGACGGTCGCGACGGCGTACAAGGAACTGCGGCGGCGCGCGATCGTGGTGACCCGCGGGCGCGGCGGGACCGTGGTCGCTGCCGCGCCCGCGGTGGCGTCACGGCGTCCGCCCCGTGTGCCCGACGGGCTGCGCGACGTGGCGGGCGGGCATCCGGACCCCGAACTGCTCCCCCGTCTGGTTCCGCCGTCGCGGCTCTCTCCCGGTGCGCGCTCGCATCGCGGCACACCGCGTCTGGAGCGGTTGGAGCAGGCGGTGCGCGCCTGGCTGGAGCCGGACGGAGTGCCGGCGGAGCACGTGACGTTCGCTCATGGTGCGCTGGATCTGATCGGGCGGCTGCTGTCGGTGGAGTTGCGTCCGGGGGACGCGGTCGCGATGGAGGACCCCGGCTATCACCATCTGCTGGATCTGGTCACGGCGCTGGGACTGCGCACCGTTCCGGTGGCCGTGGACGACCAGGGCGTCCGCCCCGAGGCCCTGCGTGCGGCCCTACGGGCGGGAGTACGCGCGGTGGTGTGCAGTCCGCGAGCGCAGAATCCGTACGGCGGCAGCTTCTCGAGGGCACGGCGGGACGCCCTCGTCGAGGTGCTGCAGGAGGAGCCCGATGTGCTGGTCGTGGAGAACGATCACGCGTCGTCGGTCGCCGACGCGCCGCTGCACACCCTGACCGCGGGCGGCCTGACGCGCTGGGTCCATGTGCGGACGGTGAGCAAGTTCCTGGGGACCGATCTGCGCTGGGCGGCCGCGGCGTGCGATCCCACGACTCTGGCCCGGCACGACGGTCGCCTGCTGTTGACGTCGGGCTGGGTCAGTCATCTGCTGCAGGAGACGGTGCACGGGCTGATGACGGACGAGGGCACGCGCGCGTTGGTGGCGCGCGCCCAGGAGACGTACGCGCTGCGCCGCGGTGCCCTCGTCCGTGAGCTCGCCGACCGCGGCATCGAGGCCCACGGCGTGAGCGGACTGAACGTCTGGGTACCCGTGCGGGACGAGTCGGCCGTGGTGAACGGGCTGCGTTCGTACGGATGGTGGGTCGCGGCGGGTGCGCGCTTCCGGACCTCGGCCGCGCCCGGCGTACGCATCTCGGTCGCGGAGCTCACACCCGCCGACGCCCTGCGCCTGGCCTCGGACTTCGCCGCGGTGCTCGGCGAGTCCGAGGCCACCTACGGAGGCTGATCAGCCGCGCTTGCGGGCCAGCTCCTCGTAGAAGCGCAGGAGCTCGACGTTGTCCACGGAGCCGACGTTGACCGCCTTCTCCATGGGGGCGCCCTGGAGAAGGCGCTTGACCGGCACCTCGATGCGCTTGCCGGTGAGGGTGTGGGGCACTCCGGGTACCTCGATGACCTCGTCCGGGACGTGGCGCGGGGAGAGCTGCTCGCGGATCGTCTGCTTGATGCGGTTCAGGAGCGCCTCGTCCAGGACGGCTCCGGGCGCGAGATGGACGAACAGGGGCATCCAGTAGCCGCCGTCGGGCTGCTCGATGCCGATGACGAGCGATTCCTTGATCTCGGGGAGTCGCTCGACGGCTTCGTAGATGTCGGCCGAGCCCATGCGCACGCCCTGCCGGTTGAGCGTCGAATCGGAGCGGCCGTGGATGACGACCGAGCCTCGGGAGGTGATGGTGATCCAGTCGCCGTGGCGCCACACTCCGGGATACGTGTCGAAGTAACTGTCGTGGTAGCGGCTGCCATCGGGGTCGTTCCAGAAGCGGATCGGCATCGAGGGCATCGGGTTGGTGACGACCAGCTCGCCGACCTCGTCGATGAGGGGCTTTCCGCTGGGGTCCCAGGACTGGAGGTCGGTGCCGAGGCCGGCGGCCTGGAGTTCGCCGACGTGGACCGGGAGCGTCGGTACCGCTCCCGCGAAGCAGGAGCACACATCGGTGCCACCGCTGACTGAGGCGATCCACAGGTCGTCGCGGACCTCGTCGTGCAGCCAGCGGAATCCGTCGGGCGGCAGGGGCGAGCCGGTGGTGGCGACACACCGCACGCGCGCGAGGTCGAAATCGCGCGAGGGGTGGACGCCCGCCTTGCGACAGGCCATGACGTAGGCGGCGGACGTGCCGTAGAGGGTCGCTCCCGTGCGTTCGGCGATGCGCCACTGGGCGCCCGTGTCCGGGTACCCGGGGCTGCCGTCGTACAGGACGATCGTGGTGCCCGTGAGCAGGCCGGAGACGAGGAAGTTCCACATCATCCAGCCGGTGGACGTGTACCAGAAGAAGCGGTCCTCGGGGCCCAGGTCGCAGTGCAGGCCGAGCTGCTTGAGGTGCTCGACGAGGATGCCGCCCTGGGACTGGACGATGGCCTTGGGGAGGCCGGTCGTCCCGGAGGAGTAGAGCACCCACAGAGGGTGGTCGAAGGGGACCGGTTCGAAAACGGGCTCCACGTCGGCGGAGGTCAGGGCCGACCAGTCCAGGGCGCCTTCGGGTGCCTCGGTGCCCAGCAGCGGGATGTGCACGACGGCGCGCAGGGTGGGCAGTTCACGGCGCAGTTCGGCGACCGCGTCGCGGCGGTCGTGCTCCTTGCCGCCGTAGCGGTAGCCGTCGACGGTGAAGAGGACCACGGGTTCGACCTGCTGGAAGCGGTCGAGGACGCTGCGGGCGCCGAAGTCGGGGGCGCAGGACGTCCAGACACCGCCCACGGCGGCTGTGGCCAGCAGGGCGACCACGGCCTGGGGGATGTTCGGGAGATAGCCGCTGACGCGGTCTCCCGGGCGTACGCCGAGGGTGCGCAGCTCGGCGGCCAGGGAGCCGACCTGGCGGCGCAGGGCGGACCACGTCACGGGGACGGACTCGTGGCTCTCGTCGACATACAGCAGGGCCGGTTCGTCGGCCCGGGTCTCCGCGGCGCGCAGGGCGTGCTCCGCGTAGTTGAGGGTCCCGTCTGGGAACCATGCCGCGCCGGGCATGGAGCGGTCGCCGAGTACGCGCGCGTAGGGGGTCGAAAACCGTACGTCGAACCACTCGGTGACGGCTTTCCAGAAGGTGTCCAGCTCATCGACCGACCAGCGGTGCAGGGCCGCGTAGCCGCCCTCGGACGGGGCTCCGTGCCGTTCGGCCGCCCAGGCCTGGAACTTCGTGATCTGCGCCTGGGCGATGACCTCATCGTTGGGCTGCCAGAGCGGTGCGGGCTGGGTGGACATGGGGCGGCTCCCGGACTGTGCGCGTCGTGTGCGTCGGTCGCGCACGAGCGGGGGTGTGCGCGTCACGCGGCTGACACGGACGATGCCATGTGATCGACTTCTGCACCAGGGCACGCCACACATAGTCCGCCACATGAAGATGTGGCGTCGCTACAGGTGAACGGCAGTTGAACGGCTCACTCATCGGGCGCCGATAGTGGCAGGGTGAGCAGCATGGACGGTCGTGACCTGGTGCGTTCGGTGAAAGCGGTCGGCTCGGGGGGTGCCACTCAGGGGTTGCTCACAGTGCGGGCCGCGTGGCGTAGGAGGCGTGCCGACGCCACCGGGTTGCCGCAGCGGGGCGCCGAGCGGGCGCGGGTGCCCGGGCCGGTGCTCGGGGTGGAGCCGGGCCCCGGCGGCGGAGTCGTCCGCTTCACGCGGTCGGAGCTGCGGATCACGGTCGCGGTGGGCGGAGCGGTGTTCTGGGGCTGGGACGCGGTGGCGCCGGAGCCGTCGTACGCCCTCGCGGGCCGCTGCCCCGAGCCGGACCCGAGGGCTGTCCTGGAACCGGACAAGGACGGCGGCTGGCGGGTCGTGGCCGAGCGGGTCACGGTCGTGGTCTCACGGCACGGCGAGGTCCAAGTACTCACCCCCGGAGGGGTGACCCTGCGTCGCGATCTGCCGCCCCGGTGGTGGGAGCCCGTCGACGGCGGCGCGGCCCGCTGGATGCAGCGCTCCGAAGTGGCGGCCGACGCCCGTTTCTTCGGTCTGGGCGGGCGAGCGGCGGGTTCCCGGCTGCGCGACGGGACGTACCGGTTGTGGAACACGGACCCCGGGCAGGCCTTCGGTCCTGGCGACGATCCGCTGTACATCACGATGCCCGTGCAGATGGTGGTCGCCGACGCGGCCACGCACCTGGTGTTCCACGACACCACGTGGGACGGCACCGTGACCTTGCGCGAGGGCAAGGAGGGCGCCGGCTCCGGGCACGACCGGGCCGGATCGTGCGAGCTGCGCATGGACGGCGGCCCGCTGCGCTGCTGGGTGATGGTGGGGACTCCCGCGCGCGTGCTGCACGCCTGGGCGTCGCTGACCGGCCCGGCCGCGCTGCCGCCCGCATGGGCACTGGGGCACCAGCACGCACGGTGGGGCTTCGGCACCGAGCAGGAGGTGCGGCGGATCGTGGCGGGCTACCAGGAGCGCGGCCTGCCGCTGGACGCCGTGCACCTGGACATCGACCACTACGACGCCCATCAGGTGTTCACCGTCGATCGCGACAACTTCCCGAAGCTTCCCGTGCTTGCTGAGGAACTGCGGCGCGACGGAATCCGTCTGGTGTCGATCATCGACCCGGCGGTCAAGGCCGAGCCGGGCAACGCCGTGTACGACAGCGGCCTGGCCGAGGACGCCTTCGTGCGGGATGCCTCGGGGCAGCTCGTACGGGGGGTCGTGTGGCCCGGAGAGTCCGTCTATCCGGACTTCACGCACGCGGGGACTCGTGCGTGGTGGGGCGGGCTCTACAAGGAGCGGCTCGCGCAGGGGTTCGCGGGGTTCTGGCACGACATGAACGAGCCGACGTCGTTCACGGCCTTCGGGGAGTCGACGCTGCCGCGTTCAGCCCGGCACTCCCTGGAGGGCCGCGGCGGTGACCACCGTGAGGCGCACAACGTGTACGCGCTGGGCATGGCCCGGGCCGCCTACGAGGGGCTGCGTG
This sequence comes from Streptomyces sp. NPDC002935, assembly GCF_040611295.1. Taxonomy (NCBI): domain Bacteria; kingdom Bacillati; phylum Actinomycetota; class Actinomycetes; order Kitasatosporales; family Streptomycetaceae; genus Streptomyces; species Streptomyces sp. NPDC002935. The sequence goes on along the minus strand of NZ_JBEXNW010000021.1, from coordinate 141,789 downwards.
AACTGGTGCCCCAGGAGCGGCCGTTCCTCTTCTCGCGCTCCGGGTGGGCGGGACTGCAGCGCTACGGAGGGACCTGGTCGGGGGACGTGGCCACGGGCTGGCCGGGGTTGCGGGCGTCGTTGTCCCTGGTGATGGGGCTCGGGCTGTGCGGGGTGCCCTATTCGGGACCCGACGTGGGCGGCTTCGACGGCAGCCCGTCGCCCGAGCTGTATCTGCGGTGGTTCCAGCTCGGGGCCTACCTCCCGCTGTTCCGTACCCACGCGAGCCTGCGGGCCGGGCGCCGGGAGCCCTGGGAGTTCGGGGACGAGGTTCTGGAGCACGCGCGCGTGGCGCTCGTCGAACGGCGGCGGCTGCTCCCGTACTTCATGACGCTGGCGCACATGGCGCGCCGCACGGGTGCCCCTTATGTCCGGCCGTTGTGGTGGGGTGCGCCTGAGGACCGGGCGCTGCGCGACTGCGAGGACGCCTTCCTGCTCGGCGACAGCCTCCTCGTGGCACCGGTACTGGACCATGGGGCGGACCGGCGGGCGGTGCAGCTGCCGCGGGGGCGTTGGTACGACACGGCCACCGAGGAGGCGTACGAGGGGGCGGGGCAGGTGCTGATCGACGCCCCCCTGTCGCGGATTCCGGTGCTCGCGCGGGCCGGTACCGTCCTGCCCGTCCGCGGTGGGGACGGTGGGCTGGAGCTGGAGGCGTGGGCTCCCGCGCGCGGGCGCAGCGGAGGTGGGCTCGTCGTACCGGACACGGGCGACGGTTGGGAGGAATCCGAGGCCGAACGCTACGTGACCCGTTGGGAAGGGGATGAGGTGGTGGTGCGACGGGCCGGCGGCCAAGGGGGCCTCAGCGAGCCGCCGTATCCCGTACGAGTGCGGGGGCTCGGGGCACACTGACCGTCAGATGTACCGCCCCTCGAACCAGGCCCGGGCCGCCAGCGTGTGGAGCGGGAAGGCGAGTTCGGCCGGCCTGCGCAGCAGATGCCAGCCTTCCGTCTCGTCCGTGCCCGCGGACTGCGGCAGTTCGGCGGCGGGGCGTTCCGGGAGGAGCCCGAAGAGCAGGAGATGGCCCGCGGGAGAGCTCATGGCGTCGGCGAGCCGCACTTCCCTGCTCGGCGCGTCGATGCCCGTCTCCTCCTTGAGTTCACGCACGACGGCGTGCCGCCAGTCCTCCCGGTGGTCGATGAACCCCCCGGGCAGGGCCACTCCCCCGCGCGCGGGAGGGATGGTCCGGGTGATGACGACCAGGGCGGTGCCCCGGTCGTCGTACACGGGCTGGAGGGCCACGGCGACCGGCAACGGATTGCGGTAGGCCACCGTGCCGCAGGCGGCGCAGGTGCGAGGCCAGCCGGAGATGCCCTCGCCGTAGCGGGCGCCACAGCTCGAGCAGTGTGAATCGGGCGCGAAGTCGGCGGGTGGGTGCGGGGTTGCGGACACGCCGCGGACTGTAGCCGATCACCGGACGGACGTCTTCAGGACGGCCGGAGAACGGTCGTCATCGGGGTGGCTCGGACGAGGTGGCCGGAACCACCCCCGTGCGCCCCGGCCGTCCCGACGGGTACTGAGACGCCGCGCGGCTCCCGTTCGTTCGCCCCGGCGGCCTGGAGCCCTGCCGTCCTGCCCTGCCCAATTCTCGTTGCCCGTGGCACACTTCTGACGTCCCGTCAGATCCAGTGTCGTGGAGGGATTTTGTCGCGCACACGCACACCCGTGGTCGCCGGATGGTTCACCGGCGAAGGGAACGACTTCCGTCTGCTCGGCACCCGTTGCTCGATGTGCACCTCGGTCTTCTTCCCCCGCGAGGACGCCTTCTGCCGCAATCCGGGGTGTCCGGGCGATGAGCTGGCCGAGGTGGCACTGTCCCCCCGTGGCCGCGTCTGGTCGTACACGGACAGCCGGTACCGACCCCCGTCACCCTATGTGACCGATCCGGAACTCTCCTGGAAGCCCTACGCGTTGATCGCTGTGGAGCTGGAATCCGAGCGCCTCGTGGTCCTCGGCCAGGCGGCTCCCGGGATCACTGTCGCCGACCTGGCGGTGGGCATGGAGGTGGAGGTCGTCCCCGGTGTGCTGCACGAGGACACGGAGACGACCTGGACGACTTGGCACTGGCGGCCGACCGGGGTGACGGCATGAGGGACGCGGGGCGGACGGGGGTGGCGGCGTGACCGGTGATGTGGCGGTGCTCGGCGTGGGGATGCACCCGTGGGGCAAGTGGGGGCGGAGTTTCGTCGAGTACGGGGTTGTGGCGGCGCGCGCGGCACTGGCCGACGCGGAGATCGACTGGCGGGACGTCGACTCGATCGTGGGCGCGGACACCGTGCGCGGAGGCTATCCGGGGTACGTGGCGGGGGCGACGTTCGCGAAGGCGCTCGGTTGGCAGGGAGCGCGCGTCGCGAGCGTGTACGCGGCATGCGCGTCCGGGGCGCAGGCACTCGGCACGGCGCGTGCGCAGATCCTCTCGGGTCTCGCGGACGTGGTCCTCGTGGTGGGCGCCGACGCGGCACCCAAGGGGTTCTTCCGCCCCGCGGGCGGAGACCGGCCGGACGATCCGGACTGGCTGCGGTTCCGTGTCCTCGGGGCGACGAATCCGACGTACTTCGGGCTGTACGCGCGCCGCCGGATGGCTCTGTACGGAGACACTCCGGATGACTTCGCCCAGGTCAAGGTGAAGAACGCGGCGCTGGGAGCGCTCAACCCCTACGCGCGCTACCGCAAGAGGGTCACCGCCGAGGAGGTCTCAGAATCGGCCGTGGTCTCCGATCCGCTGCGGCTGCTCGACATCTGCGCGACCTCCGACGGTGGTGCGGCCGTGGTGCTGGCCGGCATGGAGTTCGCGCGCCGGCACGGGGCATCGGAGCCCGTGAGGATCCGCGCGGTGTCGACCGTGACGCCGCGCTATCCCAGCACGGTGCTGGATCTTCCGGACATCGCCACGGACTCCGCGGTCGCGGTGGAACCGGCGGCCGGCACGTTCCGGGCGTCGATCGCCCGCGCGGCGTACGAGGAGGCGGGTATCGGTCCCGAGGATGTCTCCTTCGCCGAGGTGTACGACCTGTCGACCGCCCTGGAGCTCCAGTGGTACGAGGACCTCGGACTCTGCGGGGAGGGCGAGGCCGCGAAGCTGCTGCGAGAGGGGGCCACGACGCTCGGCGGGCACATACCGGTGAACGTCAGCGGCGGGCTCGCATCCTTCGGAGAGGCCGTTCCGGCGCAGGCCATCGCCCAGGTGTGCGAGCTGACGTGGCAATTGCGGGGCGGCGCGGGTGACCGGCAGGTCGCGGGGGCGCGTGTGGGGATCACCGCGAACCAGGGGCTGTTCGGACACGGCTCCTCGGTTGTGGCGGTGCGGTAACCCCGCGTGGGTCCGCGCCGGTTCTGAGAAGGACTGGTCCTTCCACTGCCGACCACGAGGGTCGCCCCTGTGCCCCTCCTCACCCGGGCGAAGCCGCGCTCACCACCTGTCCCGGTGGACGGTGTACGCGGCGCGTCCGGACACGCGTACGCACACATCGTTACGACCTCGAAATCCTGCGTGAACACCTTATGAATCGCGCACCGGCGTACGCCAGTAGCGGCACTATGATGCTGTGCCCTCCTGGACGGATACTGTCCGCTTCGCCTTCCAGCCGGTCGTCAATCTGACGACCGGAGGGGTCGCGGCGCTGGAGATACTCGCCCGTCCGGAATCCGGAGACATCCTGGCGCAGGCCCGCCGTGACCCCGAACTCGACGGCCGGCTGGCCGCGTTGGCGATCCGGGCCGCCGCCCGCAAGGAGACGCTGCTCCCCCTGCATGTCAACGTGTTCGCCGGAACCCTGGCCGATCTGGGCAGGCTCTCGGCACTGCGGAACGAGGTGCGGGAAGCCGGGCGGCTGCCCTGGGAGGTCACGGTCGACATCGGCCCCCCGTACACGCACGTGCCGCAGCACGCCCTCCTGGAGGCGGTGGCCGCGGTGCGCGGCGAGGGCTTCCGGATCTGCGCGGACGGGATCGGGGACGGCGACGTACCGCTGCGGCTGCTGACGGACCTCGCGCCCGAACTGATGAAGCTGGACGTGTCCCTGCTGTCCCGGCCCGCCGCTGTGCGCGCGATGCGGACCCTCTGCGAACAGCTGGGCGCGCTGCTGTCGGTCGAAGGCGTCGAGACGGAACTGCAGTGCGCCGCCGCGGTGTCGGCGGGCGCGCAACTCGCGCAGGGCGAACTGTTCGCGCCGCCCGCCCGGCTGCCATCGGCGGACGTATACGTTCCGGCGCTGCCGCCCGGCGTCGGCACCTCGCCCCGGTCCGGGCCGTCCGTACGGCAGTTCGTACGCCCGGCCGCGCTGCTGCCGACCACGGCATCGGCCGGTCAGGTCAGAGCACTGCTCACCGGGTCGCCCGACGTGTCCGGGGTGCTGCTCGTGGACCCTTCCGGGATTCCGCTCCGGTCGGTGCACCGGTCACGGTTCCTCTTGTCGATGTCCGGGCGCTACGGGCACGCGCTGTACGCCGATCGACCGGCCGCCAAGCTCGGTGATCCACCGCGTACGGTCGGCGTCGACGCCACGGCCTGGGAAGTGCTCGACGTCGTCGCGGACGGGGATCGGGACCGTACGTCCGACGATGTCGCGGTCGTCGACCGGTACGGGCGGTGCGTGGGCGTCGTACGCCTCGCGGACCTCGTACGGGCGCTGTCCGAGAACCGGGTCGAAGAGGCGGCGGGGCTCAACCCGCTGACCCGGTTGCCCGGTTCGGACGCGATCACCGGGGAGGTGGACCGGCGGATCTCGGACGGCCGGGTGTTCGCGCTGAGCTGGCTGGACGTCGACCACTTCAAGCAGGTCAACGACGGAGCGGGGTTCGCGGCCGGCGACGAGCTGATCCGGGCGGTGGGGCGGGCGTTGCAGCTCGTGGCGTCCGAGGCGACGCGCGTCGGGCACATCGGCGGCGACGACTTCCTGGTCCTCGCGGACCCGGCCGCCCTCGATCCGCTGGCGGCCTCGGTGCTCGACACACCCTGGGCCGCGGGCGGCCGCGCCGTCACCCTTTCGCTGGCCACGGTGCTGTGCGCCCCCGGCACTGTGAGCGACCACCGGCAGGCGGCCGCTTGCCTGGCCCCCCTCAAGCAAGCCGCCAAGGCTCTGGACGGGGCGAGTTGGGTGCTGGGGCGCGCGGGGCTGCCCGGTCATGAGATCCGCCGCGGCACGGGAGCCGCGCCGATGGAGCCGTACGGGCAGACGCTGACCGGCTGACCGGAAATGGTCCACAACCATGACGCCGGCGTCCCTCCGTACCGCGTCCTCTTTGCGCCCTGGAACCGTTGCGGTCCGCGACCTTGACGCCCCCTGGGCGCCGGTGAACACTTCCGGGTGTCAGTCGGCATCGCCGCATTCGGGCGTCTTCAAGCACCGCACCGCTCGGGTCTCCGACCTGTACCCAGGCCGTCCCCCACGGGCGATTCCGCTGCGACGGCACGCTCGTCACGGACGCCGGGCGGGGCGCGGGATCTCCCTGCCTTCGGCTGAAGTAGCCATGGGAAACGCACCCCTGCACGGTGGCCCGGAGCGGATCGCCCCGGGCGAGGCCTAGGAGCCGCCATGAGCAACGGAGACATTTTTGTCGGCGAGTTGATCGGCACCGCGATTCTGATTCTCTTCGGCGCGGGTGTGTGCGCCGCTGTCACCCTGAACAAGTCCAAGGCCCAGGGAGCGGGTTGGGTCGTCATCGCCTTCGGGTGGGGCTTCGGCGTCCTCGCCGGCGCGTACACCTCGGCGCCGCTGTCGGGAGGCCAGATCAACCCGGCGGTCACCATCGGATTCGCGATCGAGGGTTCCACGAAGTGGGAGGACGTGCCCTTCTACATCCTCGGGCAGTTCGCCGGAGCCATCATCGGCGCGGTCCTGTGCTGGCTGCTCTACCTCGGCCAGTTCAACCTCAACGCCGAGGAGGACAAGGCCATCGAGACACTGGGAATCTTCTCGACGCGACCCGAGATCGACAACCCGGTGCAGAACCTGATCACCGAGATCATCGCCACCGCCGCCCTGATGCTGCCCATTCTCGGGCTGGTAGGCGGCAGCAAGCACGTCGCGGGCATCGGCAACGCGGGCCTGCCGGTCCTGCTCATCTCCTTCCTCGTCGTCGGGATCGGCCTCTCGCTGGGCGGCCCCACCGGGTACGCCATCAACCCGGCCCGCGACCTGGGGCCGCGCCTCACCCACGCACTGCTGCCGATTCCCAACAAGGGCACCTCGGAGTGGAGATACTCCTGGATTCCGGTCGTCGGCCCGATCGCGGGTGCCGCCCTCGGCGCCGTGATCTACAACGCAGCCTTCTGACGAAGCGCAGCCTGCCCGAAAACACAGCCTCCTGACGAGAACGCAGCCTCCTGACGAAGAACACGTAAGGGGACGTCATGACGGACAACGCCGAGAAATACGTCGCCGCAATCGACCAGGGCACCACCTCGAGCCGCTGCATCATCTTCAACCACGCCGGCGCGATCGTCGCCGTCGACCAGCGCGAGCACCGCCAGATCTTCCCCAAACCGGGCTGGGTGGAACACGACGCCACCGAGATCTGGTCCAAGGTGCAGGCCGTGGTCGCGGGAGCGATCGCCAAGGCCGGCCTGCGCGCCGACCAGCTGAGCGCGCTCGGCATCACCAACCAGCGTGAGACGACGGTGCTGTGGGACCGCGCCACCGGCAAGCCCGTCCACAACGCGATCGTCTGGCAGGACACCCGTACATCGGCGCTCTGCAACGAACTGGGCGGCTCGGACGGCCAGGACCGCTTCCGCGAACAGACCGGCCTGCCCCTGGCGAGCTACTTCTCGGGGCCCAAGGCCGCCTGGCTGCTCGACAACGTCCCGGGCCTGCGCGCGCGTGCCGAGCGCGGTGAGATCGCCTTCGGCACCATCGACTCGTGGCTCATCTGGAACCTGACCGGCGGCACGGACGGCGGGCGGCACGTCACCGACGTGACCAACGCCGGACGCACCATGCTGATGAACCTGGAAACCCTCCAGTGGGACCCGTCCATCCTCTCCGCGATGAACGTCCCCGAAGCGGTGCTCCCCGAGATCAGGTCCTCCGCCGAGGTGTACGGGACCGCCGTGGGCCAACTGGGCGGTGTGCCGGTCGCGTCGGCGCTCGGCGACCAGCAGGCGGCGGTCTTCGGGCAGGCCTGCTACGACGTCGGCACGGCCAAGAACACCTACGGCACGGGCAGCTTCCTGCTGCTGAACACCGGAAACCGTCCCGTTCCCTCCAAGAACGGACTGCTGACGACCATGGGCTACAAGATCGGCACCGAGGCGCCGGTCTACTGCCTCGAAGGATCGATCGCGATCACGGGCGCGCTGGTGCAGTGGTTCCGCGACCAGTTGGGCATCATCCGTTCCGCCGACGAGATCGAGACGCTGGCGGCGAGCGTCGAGGACAACGGCGGCGCGTACATCGTGCCCGCCTTCTCCGGCCTGTTCGCCCCGTACTGGCGCTCGGACGCGCGCGGCGTGATCACCGGTCTCACGCGGTACGTCACGAAGGCGCACCTCGCGCGCGCGGTTCTGGAGGCGACGAGCTGGCAGACGCGTGAAGTCGTGGACGCCATGTACCAGGACTCCGGGGTGCAGATCACCACCCTGAAGGTGGACGGCGGAATGACCAAGAACAATCTGCTGATGCAGCACCAGGCGGATGTTCTCGGCGTGCCGGTGATCCGTCCGAAGGTCTCCGAGACGACCTGCCTGGGCGCCGCGTACGCGGCGGGACTCGCGACCGGGGTGTGGAACGACCTCGACGAGCTGAAGACGCACTGGCAGAAGGACGTCGAATGGACACCGGCCATGGAGGCCTCGGTGCGCGACCGCGAGTACCACAACTGGCGCAAGGCGGTGGAGAAGAGCTTCGGCTGGCACGACGACGCCATCGGCTGATCCAGACGTCCGTGCCCGCGCAGGTGGGCGCGGAACAGGTGTCCACGCGCGCGTGCGTCTCGCGTGACCACGCGCGCGTGACATGACCGCGGCCCGTACCCCGGTCGGTGGGGGTACGGGCCGCATCCGTGTGACGACGGCGGCGCCGCGCGGGTGTCAGGTCGCGACGGCCTCCCGGCGGGCGGCCGCGTATGCCATCGCATGCTGGACGACGCGGATGAGAACCTCCTTGACGGACTCCCGGTCCCGCGCGTCGCAGAGGACGACAGGCACCCCCGGGTCGAGGTCGAGGGCCTGGCGGACGTCCTCCGCGGGATAGCGGGAGGCTTCCTCGAAGCAGTTGACTCCGACCACGAAGGGTATGGAGCGCCGTTCGAAGTAGTCGACCGCGGCGAAGCAGTCCTCCAGGCGGCGGGTGTCGGCCAGCACGACGGCGCCCAGGGCGCCGGTGGCGAGCTCGTCCCAGAGGAACCAGAAACGGTCCTGGCCGGGGGTTCCGAACAGGTAGAGCACCAAGTCCTCGCGGAGCGTGATCCGGCCGAAGTCCATGGCGACAGTGGTGGTGTGCTTGCCTTCCACACCACTGATGTCGTCGATGGGCCGGCCCGCCTCGGTGAGGAGTTCCTCGGTTCGCAGCGGTTTGATCTCGCTGACCGCGCCGACGAGGGTCGTCTTGCCCACGCCGAAGCCGCCGGCCACCAGGATCTTGAGCGTGACGGGCTCGACCGGAGGCTTGCCGCGCTCAGAACGCCCGAAGATCATCGATCTCTTCTCCTGCTTGATGGGGGTCGCGCGGTGGTGGGCCGTAGCCCCCGCCGCCGGGGGTTTCGATGACGAGTACGTCGCCGGGGCCGACGTCCGCCGCGTCGCTTCCGCCGAGTGCCGTGACGGTGCCGTCGGCGCGCTCCACCCGGTTGGCTCCGAGAGCGCCGGGCTCGCCGCCCGCCATGCCGTACGGCGGCACTCTGCGGTGCTGGGAGAGCGTCGAGACGGTCATCGGCTCGAGGAACCGGATGCGGCGTACGGCGCCGTCGCCGCCTCGCCAGTGTCCGGGGCCGCCGCTGCCGCGTCGAATCGCGAACTCGTCGAGCCGGACGGGCAGTCGCCACTCAAGGACCTCGGGGTCGGTGAGCCGCGAGTTGGTCATGTGCGTCTGAACGACAGGAGCGCCCGGGAAACCGTCGCCCGCGCCCGAACCGGAGGCAACGGTCTCGTAGTACTGGTGGCGCTCGTTGCCGAAGGTGACGTTGTTCATGGTGCCGGAGCCCTCGGCCTGCACACCCAGGGCCGCGTAGAGGGCGCCGGTGATCGCCTGGGACGTCTCCACGTTGCCGGCGACCACGGCGGCCGGGGGCTCGGGGGCGAGCATCGATCCCGGCGGCACCACGATGCGGAGGGGGCGCAGACAGCCGTCGTTGAGGGGGATGTCGTCGTCCACCAGGGTGCGGAAGACGTACAGGACCGCGGCGTTGACCACGGCGAAGGGCGCGTTGAAGTTGGTGGTGAGCTGCGCGGACGTACCCGTGAAGTCGACGGTGGCGGCGCGTCGCTCGTGGTTCACGGAGATACGGACACGGATGACCGCCCCCGAGTCGGTCTCGTAGGCGAACTCGCCGTCCTGGAGTGTGTCGATGACGCGGCGTACCGCTTCCTCCGCGTTGTCCTGGACGTGCTTCATGTACGCCTGGACGACGTCGAGTCCGAAGTCCTCGATCATGCGGCCGACTTCGTCGACGCCCTTCCGGTTGGCGGCGATCTGGGCGCGCAGGTCGGCGAGGTTCGTCTTCGGGTTGCGCGAGGGGTGGGGCGGCTCGGTGAGGAGGGCCAGTGTCTCGGCCTCACGGAAGCGGCCGTTCTCGGCGAGCAGCCAGTTGTCGAAGAGGACGCCCTCCTCGTCGATGGTGCGGCTGTTCGCGGGCATGGACCCCGGGGCGATGCCGCCGATCTCGGCATGGTGGCCGCGCGAGGCGACGTAGAACAGGATCCGGTCACCCTCCGTGTCGAAGACCGGGGTGATCACGGTGACGTCAGGGAGGTGGGTGCCGCCGTGGTAAGGATCGTTGACGGCGTAGGTGTCGCCCGGCCGCATGCCATCGCCGCGCCGCCGGACGACCTCCTGCACGCTCGTCCCCATCGAGCCCAGGTGGACCGGGATGTGGGGGGCGTTGGCCACCAGGTTGCCGTCGGGATCGAAGAGGGCGCAGGAAAAGTCCAGGCGCTCCTTGATGTTGACGGACTGGGCGGTCGATTCCAGGCGGGCGCCCATCTGTTCCGCGATGGACATGAAGAGGTTGTTGAAGACCTCGAGCAGTACGGGATCCGCTCGCGTACCGAGATCGGAACTCTCCGTGATCGCCGCGCGTTCCATGACCAGCTGCCCGTCGTGGGTCGTCGCGGCCCGCCAGCCGTCGTCGACGACGGTCGTGGCGCCGGCTTCGGCGATGATCGCGGGCCCGGTCACGGTCTCGCCGGGCGGGAGGTTCTCGCGGCGGTGCAGGGGCACGTCGCGCCAGGTGCCGCCCGTGTGGAGGCTGACCGTCTCCGATGGGGCCGAGCGGAATGTGGCTGCCTCGTACGGGGCGAGTGCGGACAGATCGGGGGGGTCGGTGAGACCGGTGGCTTCCACGGAGAGGGCTTCGACGACGACCGGGCGGTCGAGGGTGAAGGAGTAGGTGGCGCGATGACGTTCTTCGAAGGCGTGGGTCATGGAGCTGGGCTCGGTGAGCTCGACGGTCAGCGCTGTGTCCGTGCCGTCATAGCGGAGCTGGGCCCGGCGGGTGATCCGGATTCGGTGCTCGGGGACGTCCTCGGCGAGGAGTTCGGCACGGGCGGCACCCTCCAGGTCGTCGGCCGTCTTCAGGATGCCGGGCATCGAGGACGGTTCCAGGGGGACCTCGACGGACTGTTCACGCATGGCTGTCGTGTCGGCGAGTCCGATGCCGAGGGCGGACAGGACGCCTGCCATGGGCGGGACCAGGACGGTGCGGATGCCGAGGGAGTCGGCGACCATGCACGCGTGCTGGCCACCGGCGCCGCCGAAGGTGGTCAGCGCGTAGCGGGTGACGTCGTGGCCCTTCTGGACGGAGATCCGCTTGACCGCGTTGGCGATGTTGGCCACGGCGATCTGGAGGTAGCCCTCGGCGACCTGCTCCGGGGTGCGGTCGTCGCCGGTCCTCTCGCGGATCTCGCGCGCGAGGGCGGTGAACAGATCGCGGACCAGGGCGCCGTCGAGGGGCTGGTCCCCGCCGGGGCCGAACACCTTCGGGAAGTGGCCGGGCTGGACGCGGCCGAGTGCCACGTTGGCGTCGGTGACCGTCAGCGGGCCACCGCCCCGGTAGCACGCGGGCCCGGGGGCGGCGCCGGCCGAGTCGGGGCCCACGCGGTAGCGGGAGCCGTCGAAGTGGAGCACGGATCCGCCGCCCGCCGCGACGGTGTGGATGTCCAGCATGGGGGCGCGCAGCCGGACCCCGGCGATCCGGGTGGTGAAGATCCGCTCGTACTCTCCGGCGAAGTGGGAGACGTCCGTGGACGTACCACCCATGTCGAAGCCGATGACGCGGTCGAAGCCGGCGAGCTGCGACATCCGGGCCATGCCGACGATGCCGCCCGCGGGGCCGGACAGGATGGCGTCCTTCCCGCGGAACTGGCCGGCCTCGGCGAGGCCTCCGTTGGACTGCATGAACATCAGCCGTACGCCTTGGAGTTCATCGGCGACGTGCTGGACGTAGCGGCGCAGCACGGGCGACAGGTAGGCGTCGACGACGGCCGTGTCACCGCGGGGGACCAGCTTCATCAGCGGGCTGACCTCGCTGGAGAGAGAGATCTGCGGGAAGCCGACGCGGGCCGCCAGCTCACCCACGGCTTGTTCGTGGGCGGGGTGGAGGTGGCTGTGCATGCAGACCACTGCGACCGCGCGAATCCCGTCGTCGTACGCCTCCTGGAGTTCTGCGGCGAGGGCGTCCAGGTCGGGGGCGCGCAGGACGGTGCCGTCGGCGGCGATCCGTTCGTCGACCTCGACGACCCGCTCGTGGAGCGGTTCGGGGAGTTCGATCGAGCGGGCGAAGATCCGGGGGCGGTTCTGGTAGGCGATGCGCAGGGCGTCTCGGAAGCCCCGGGTGGTGACGAGGAGCGTGCGCTCGCCCTTGCGTTCCAGGAGAGCGTTGGTCGCGACGGTGGTGCCCATGCGGACGGCGTCGACCGGGGCGCCCGCGGCGTCCCCTTCGCCGCCGAGGAGTTCACGGACGCCCGCGACAGCCGCGTCGGCGTAGCGGGCCGGATTGTCGGACAAGAGTTTGTGCGTGAGCAGACGGCCGTCGGGCCGCCGCGCGACGATGTCCGTGAAGGTACCGCCCCGGTCGACCCAGAACTGCCAGCCTGTCACGTCTGTTCCCCGTTTCCGCCCAGCTCAGAGTGCCCGGAGGCCGCTGATCACGTCGCGCAGAATACTCTCGTCCGGCAGCTCGGCAGGGGGTACGGGACGTGTCACATGGACCATTTCGTCGTCCACGAGGTCCCCGATGAGGACCCGCACCACTCCGATGGGCAGATCGAGTTCGGCTGCAAGTTCGGCGACCGACTGGGGGGTGTCACGGCAGAGTTCGACGATGTCCACGTGTTCCGGGGACAGCGTGTGGTCCGCCTCCGGGTCCTCGGCGTGCTGTTCCGTGACCACCACGGCGATCAGATCAAGGCGATGCTGGGCCGCGCTGGTGGTGCGGCCGCGTGTCATGGCGTACGGACGGACCACCGGTCCGGCCTCGTCGTCGAACCAGTGGCGCGTTCCCTGACCGTCTCCGCTCATGTCATCCCACTACCCGCCCGAAGGCAGATCGGTGCGCGGACTGGCGGCCAGATGTACGCCGACCCGCTTGACGAGGAGCGTCATTTCGTACGCGACCTGGCCCACATCCGAGTCGGCGTCCGAGAGGACGGCGAGGCAACTGCCGTCGCCGGCGGCCGTGACAAACAGGAAGGCCTCGTCGAGTTCGACGACGGTCTGCCGGACGCTGCCCGCCTCGAAGTGCCGGCCGACGCCCTTGGCGAGGCTGTGGAAGCCGGAGGCGACGGCGGCCAGGTGCTCACTGTCCTCCCGGGTGAGGTCCTTCGAGGCCCCGGTGGGAAGGCCGTCGCCGGAGAGCACGATCGCCTTGTGGATGCTGGCGACGCGGTCCACGAGTTCGTCGAGCAGCCAGTTCAGCTCGCCGGTCACCTTGCTGGTCGCGGTGGGCCCTGCGGCCTTCGATGCGGTCATCGACCGTCCCCCTTTGTGGTTCGTCCTGCTGAGCCGTCCTGGGCCTGGTCGCCCACGGCGTTCTCTTCGCGGCCGCGCTGCCAGCCCCGCTGGAGCGAGGCCATCCGGCTGCGTACTTCGTCGGCGTCCCGCTCGGCGGGGTCCGCCCCCGTGCCGCCGCGGGCCTCGCGCTCTGCGAGCCGCGCCGGTCCATCCTTCAACTGCGGGGCCAGACTGGCCTGCCGGACGCGCCGGGGCAGCGGGGCCGCACTCGATTCTGCCTCCCCCGCCGTGGCGTCGCGTCGCGGGGTGGTGTCGTCCGGGCCCGCCGCCGCGGCGGTGCCGCGGGTGCGCCGGGGCAGCGCCGGGGCATCCGGATGGCCGGGAGACCCACGGAGGCCGGGCGCAGGGCGAAGTTCGGGTGCCTCACGAAGGCCGGGTCGCTCGGATGCGCCACGCGGGCCGGGGACACCGGGGCGTTCGCCGCGCCGGGCCGACGGCGTGGATCGCTCGCCACGCCGCCTGGGCAGTGGATTCGCGCCCTCACGTTCCGACGCACGACGTTCCGGGCGATCCGCGCTCCCCAGCGGCTCCGGGTCCGACGGGGTACCCAGGCTCTGCACCGGCTCCAGGTTCTGGGCCGATTCGAGGTCCGGGGCCGTGTCGTCGTCCGCCTGGTCACGCAGCGACCTGGCCTGGGTGACGGGACGGCCGTGGGAGCTGACGAGCTTCGGCGTCCGGCGGCGCGGCAGCGGGACGGAAGCGGTGCCCGGGCGATCGCCGTCACCGGAGCGGGTGGGGTCCTCTCCTCTGTCACCGGCCTGCTGGTGTTGTCCTGCGGGGACTCCCGCGATGGAGCGCCGCGGGCGGAACAGGCCTCCGCGTTCGCTGTCGTCGTCGCCGAGGGCGCCGGGGAAGCCGGTGAGCGTGTCCAGGTCGACGGGCGCCTCCAGCTCGACCGGGCCGTCCAGGATCGAGGCGGGCAGTCCCGGCAGACGCGGCTGCGCCTGGTTGAGCGCGGTTCTGCGGCTCTCCGCGGTCTCGCCCTCCTTGGTGGGCAGGGTGCGATCGAGGCGGAATCCGATGCCGTTGGTGTCCGGCACGTCGTCGGTGAGCAGGGCGTCCGGCATGAAGACGACCGCGGTGGTACCGCCGTACGGGGACGGCTGGAGCGAGACGCGAACGTTCTGCCGCTGGGCGAGCCTGCTGACCACGAAGAGGCCGAGCCGGTCGGTGTCGGAGAGTTCGAACTCGGGGGTCTCGGCGAGCCTCAGGTTGGCGTCGAGCAGCGCCTCGGCCGCCATTCCGAGGCCCCGGTCGTGGATCTCCAGGGTGAATCCGTTGGCGACGCGCTCCCCGACGACGTGAACGGCCGTGTGCGGGGGCGAGAACACCGTGGCGTTCTCGAGGAGCTCGGCCACGAGATGGGTGATGTCGGCGACGGCGGGGCCCGTGACGGCGACGCGCGGCAGCCGGCGTACCTCGATGCGCTCGTAGTCCTCGACCTCGGCGACGGCGGCGCGGACGATGTCCATGAGCTGGACCGGCTTGCGCCACTGCCGGGACGGCGCGGCGCCGGACAGGATGACCAGGCCCTCGGCATGGCGGCGCATACGGGTGGTCAGGTGGTCGAGCCGGAACAGGTCGGCCAGCTCGTCGGTGTCCTCGGTCCTGCGCTCCATGGTGTCGAGGAGAGTGAGCTGCTTGTGCAGCAGTACCTGGCTGCGGCGCGCGAGATTGACGAAGACCTCGGAGACGCCCTCGCGCAGTTCGGACTGCTTGACGGCTGCCTCGACGGCGGCGCGCTGGAGGGTGTTCAGGGCTTGGCCGACCTCGCCCATCTCGTTCCTGTCGTACTCCAGGCGCGGCACTTCGGTCTCGACGTCGACCTGCTCACCGGCGGAGAGACGGCGCATGACGCTGGGCAGCCGTACACCGGACGCCTCGTGGGCCTCCAGGCGCAGCCGCCGCAGGTCGCGGATGAGGCTTCGGCCGATCCGCACGGACATCACGAGCGAGATCAGCAGGGCGATCAGACCGATCACGCCCGCGACGACCGCCTTGAGGATGACGCCCATGGCCACGGGCCTGACCCGGTCCTGGTAGTGGTCGCCCGCCCGGTCCTCGAGCTTGCCGAGTTCAGCGAGCACATGCCCGGCCGCGCCGTCCCAGCTCTTCGCGGTGACGCCGCGCGGCGAGCCGGCCGTGGAACCGACGACGGCCTGTTCCGCCACGCGCAGGGGAGCCGTGCCGGCGTTCTTCCAGTAGCGCTCGAAGCGTTGGCGTTCCGAGGAGGGCAGCAACGGCAGGCTGATGTCGTACAGCAGGGTGCGCTGGGCCACGAGGTCGGAGATGTCGCGGAGTTCGTCCCGGGTGAGGTGACCGGCGACCAGTGCGGAGCCGAGGAGTGCGTCCTCACGGGAGAGCAGTTCACGGGCGCGGGACACATGGACGAGAGCGCGGCCCTGCGTGTCCAGCTCCACGTCGTCGACCACGTGCAGGTTGGCCATCAGGACGTAGCAGGGGTCGATCAGACGGTTGTAGAGGCCGAGGGCCTGCGCCCGGTCGACGGTGCCTTCCTCGACGCCGTTGCGCAGCGAGGCGATCCCGTCGACCGCGTCGAGGAGGGAGGTGAGGCGCTCCGAGGTGCCCCCGCTCAGCTCCTTGCGCACGTCCTTGTCCTTGGCGTTCCTACGGACCTTCGCCACGACGCGGTCCGTGGCGTTCCGGGTGCGCTTGAGCGCCGCGAGCCCGTCGGACGCGCGAGGATCGGCCAAGTAGACGAGCGTCTGGCGGCGTTCCTGCTGGAGGACCCTGACGGTGTCCTCGGTCGGGTAGCCGATCTTCTCGACGATGTCGGACACGCTGAAGAGCTGGCTGGCCTCGCGTCCCGTGATCACGGTCGCAAAGGCCCAGATCCCGGTCAGGGACACCAGAGGCACGAGGAGCAGCGCCACAATCTTCCGGCGGATGGACTTCCCGCGAAAGCGCATGGCCTCCCCCAGTCGACCCCCTCCGGCCGGGGGTACACATGTGCGTCAACAAACGGCGTGAGCCTACTACTGACCCACAGGTAACTCGAAGACCCGTCCGGTCGCGTTCCAGCCCTACGGGGAACGAGACATGGGGAGTTGTCCGTTCATTGGGGGAGATCGCCTCCCTGAATCCGGCACTTGGGGCCGGATCGCAACGGAGCGGGGAACTTCGTCAGTTGGCCGGAATTCTTCGCTCTGCGGGAATCTTCAGGGCAGGTTGTTCGTCTTTCTGTACGGGAATTGAGGGCGGAATCGGCTACAGGCGCCGCATCCCGCGCTCAGGCGGCGTAAAAGAGCGCAAGCCGGGCAGCCACTGGGGAGCGGGAGTCGCGAGACATCCGTGCGAGAGGCCTGCTGGGCGGTGGGGAGTGACAAGTTGATGGGCACGGCGGAGCGGAGCGGGGCACCCGGGACAGGGGTTGCGACGCGCGAGGCGGCACAACTGGCCACGCAGGCACCGGATCGCGACATTCCGGCAGCCGGTCAGGGCCAGTCGGACAGTCGGCGGGCCGCGCGGGGCGGCCGCGAGACGGCGGAGGTCCGGGACACCGCCACGGACAGGTGCGGCCGGGCCGATGAGAAGGGCGCTGCCACGGACGGATACGAGGGCCGCGAAGAGCAGGCTTACTACCGGCCGCTGTGGATCGAGGAGCCCGCGCGCAGGCGCCGGCTGCCTGATCCGGTGCGCACGTCGGCCGTGCGCGCGGTGATCATCATCGCGGTGACGCTGACACAGGCCGTGGTGGCCTTCCTGTGCACGATGGCGGGGTCCTGGCTGGCCTTTCCGATGGTCCTGAGCAGCGTGGCCAGTACCGTCGTCGCCACATGGGCCGCCCTGGACGTCTGGGTGACACGACAGGTGTGGAACCAGCGGAACGGCGTGGTGTCGGTACCCAGCAGCACCGCGCGAGCCCTCCGGCGGGAGCGCCGCAAGGCCAGGCGTCAGGCACGGATCTCCGCGCGGGCTCAGGAGCGGATACGCAGGCGGGGCGGGGCCGGACAGCTGTCGCACTCGTAGAGAAGCGGCACCTTCTCCGCCCTGACCCCGGGTGCGGGCAGGAGCTGCACCACGCGATCTGATGGGCGGCGGAGCTTTGTTCATCCCGCTCGGCAGCTGTGGAGCACGACGCGGTGTTCGGTGCTTCGCCACCCACGCACCAGGCCGGCGCAGGGGAGAGGGACGAACCTCCACCCCTCGCACTGACGACCACCGGTCGGGCGGTCACCGACGTCACGCCGTCACAGTGCCGCCGACTCCAACGGGTCCCCGCTGCGCGCCAGTTCACGGCGGACGCGCAGGAAGGGCCGGGGACGGTCGACGCTGAGCACCGCCGTCGTACGGCCGGCGCGCTCGTAGAGGGCGAGGAAGCCGCCCTCGGCCGGTCCGCCTTCGTCGAGGGCGCCCTCGACGATCCGGACCGTGTCCGAGTCCCGCCGCCGCCCCGCGAACTGGATCCGCGCACCGTACTGGTCGGACCAGAAGTAGGGCAGGGAGCGCAGGGTTCCCACGGTGCGTCCGGCGAGCAGGTTGCCCACCGCGACGCGGGGTTGCTCGGTGGCGGAGGTCCAGTGTTCGGTGCGGGTGCCGCCGACCCTGGCGACGTCACCGACGGCGACCACCTGCGGGAGACCGGTCGCGCAGCCGTCGTCGCAGAGCACGCCGTCGTTCAGGGCGAGCGTCGAGCCTGCCAGCCAGCCGGTGTTCGGGGCGGCGCCGATACCCACTATCACGACATCGGCGGGCAGGGAGCGGCCGTCGGACAGTTCCACTCCGGTGACCGCGCCAGGAGAGGTGCCGCCGCTCCCCCGGAACCCTGCGACGCCCGTTCCGGCGATGAGGCGGGTGTCCGCGCGCCGGTGCAGTGCGGCGCACACGGCGGCCATGTCCGGGCCGAGTTGAGGAAGGAGGGGCAGCGGGGCGGCCTCGACGACGGTGACCTCATGGCCGAGGGCGGCGCACGAGGACGCAGTCTCGGCGCCGATGAAGCCGCCGCCGATGACGACGACGCGGCGCTGTCCCGCGGTGAGTTCCACGCGCAGGGCACGGGCGTCGTCGAGGGTGCGCAGGGTGTGCACGCCGGCGAGGTCGTCACCGGGAAGGTGGCGGGCGGAGGCGCCCGTGGCGATGACCACTCCGTCCGTGGACACGGTGCGGCCGTCGTCCAGGACGACGGTGCGGCCACGGGTGTCGAGGCCGCGGGCGCGTACGCCGAGGAGCCAATCGGCGTCGAGCTCCGCGCTCTCCTCGGCGTCGGTGAGGGCGATTTGATCCTCGTCCGCGCGACCGGTGAGGAAGTCCTTGGAGAGGGGAGGCCTGTCGTAGGGACGATGGGGTTCGTCGCCAACGATCACCAGTCGTCCGTCGAAGCCCTGGGAGCGCAGCTCACGGGCCGCGTACAGACCGGAGAGGGAGGCACCGACGACGGTCACGGTCCTCATGCGGCGGTGCCCTCCTCCGCGGCGAGATGGACGTGGATGATTCCGTCGTCGACGGTGACGCGGTGGGTGCGGACGGGGCGGCGAGCCGGGAGACACGTCGGCCGGCCCGTGCGCAGATCGAACAAGGCGGCGTGCAGCGGGCATTCGATCAGACAGCCCTCCAGCCAGCCCTCCGAGAGGGAGGCGTCCTGGTGGGTGCAGGTGTCGTCGATGGCGTAGAGCTCACCGTCGGCGTTGAACACGGCGACCGGTGGTGTGGTCTCGACACGGACGGATTCGCCCTCGGGGAGGTCTTCAAGGCGGCAGACGGGAATCATGGGCCCCCCTCTCGGTCCGGACGTTTCGTCCGCGACCTCTCAGGTCCAGGTCGTCGGGAACCTTCCGGGTTCCGGACGCTTCGGTAACATGATGTTTCGTATGGCGCACGAGGGAGCGCTATGCGCAACAGAATCCGCGCGGGGATCCCGTCACGTCAAGGGCTTCCCGCAGATGCGGCCCGAACAGGGCCGGCAGGTGGTGAGAGTTGACCTATGACCCGCACGCAGAAGGCTGAACGCACCGAGGACACCCCCGAGAAGCAGAGCGGCAGGGGCGCGGGCAGCGCCGTCCAGTCGGTGGACCGCGCCGTGAGCGTGCTGGAGATCCTCGCCCGCCTCGGCGAAGCGGGCGTCACCGAGATCGCCGAGGAGCTGGACGTGCACAAGTCCACGGCGTTCCGACTGCTCGGCGTCCTGGAGAACCGCGGCCTGGTCGCACAGGCCAAGGACCGCGGCAAGTACTACCTGGGAGCCGCCGTGCTGCGTCTCGCGGGGGCGGCGGCAGTGCGCCTCGACATCTCCCAGGAGGGCGTCCCGGTCTGCCGCGAACTCGCCGACGAACTGGGCGAGACCGTCAACATCGCGGTCCTGGACGACGACGCGGCGGTCAACATCATGCAGGCCCGCGGCACGGCGTCGGTCACGGCGCAGAACTGGCTGGGCAGACGGACTCCCCTGCACGCCACGTCCAGCGGGAAAGTACTGCTCGCCCACATGCCGCCCACGATGCGTGAGGGCCTGCTGGCCCGCCCCCTGCCGCGCTTCACGGAACGCACGATCACCGGGCCCTCCACCCTGCGCAGCGAGCTGGAGGCCGTGATCGAGCAGGGGTACGGCATCACCCTCGAGGAGCTGGAGCTGGGCCTCGCCGCCGTGGCCGCGCCGGTGCGGGCGCACGACGGCAAGGTGATCGCCGCGATCAGCGTGTCGGGACCGGTGTACCGGCTGAACGCGGACCGCCTGCCGGAGCTTTCCAAGCGGACGGTGGCGGCGGGAGCCGAGCTGTCGCGCCGGATGGGCTACGGCTTCTGAGGCAGCACTCGGCCACCACCGCTCGCGCCCGCTGACGAGGACGCCTCCCCATGACGCGGGGCCGGAAGTCTCCCGGACCCCGCGTCCTCGTGTGTCGGCCACGTTTCGGGCCTCGCGTTCCTTTTGCCAAGGGTTAACTCCCACCTCTTGACGGCCGCCTGACGGCGTTCTCAATATGTTCCTCATCACGCAACCCATCGTGCAATGCGCAACAGCAGAGGAGCTTGTCGTGCCCCACGAGGTCCGTGCCGTAGTCGCCGTCAAGAAGGGCGCACCCGTCGAGGTGCGGACGATCGTCGTTCCCGACCCGGGCCCCGGCGAGGTGCTCGTCAACGTCCAGGCCTGCGGGGTCTGCCACACGGATCTGCACTACCGGGAAGGCGCGATCAACGACGAATTCCCCTTCCTGCTGGGCCATGAGGCGGCCGGCACCATCGAGGCGATCGGCGAAGGCGTCACCGATCTGGCCCCCGGCGACTATGTGGTCCTCGCCTGGCGCGCCCCCTGCGGAAGCTGCCGCTCCTGTCGCCGTGGCCGCCCCTGGTACTGCTTCGACTCCCGCAACGCCGCCCAGCCGATGACCCTCCTCGACGGCACCCCCCTCAGCAACGCCCTCGGTATCGGCGCCTTCGCCGAGAAGACCCTGGTCGCGGCCGGACAGGCGGTGAAGATCGACCCGGCGGCACGGCCGGAGGCCGCGGGACTGATCGGCTGTGGCGTGATGGCCGGATACGGCGCCGCCGTCAACACCGGCAACGTCGGGCGCGGCGACACCGTCGCCGTCATCGGCTGCGGCGGCGTGGGCAACGCCGCCATCGCGGGCGCCTGCCTGAACGGCGCGATGAAGGTCATCGCCGTCGACATCGACGACAAGAAACTCGACCTGGCCGAGAGGTTCGGCGCCACCCACACCGTCAACTCACGGGGAACGGACCCGGTCGAGGCGGTCCGCGCGCTGACCGACGGCTTCGGAGTCGACATCGCCATCGACGCCGTGGGACGGCCGGAGACGTACAAGCAGGCCTTCTACATGCGCGACCACGCCGGTGTGCTCGTCCAGGTCGGCGTGCCCGACCCCGAAATGAAGATCGACCTGCCGCTGATCGACCTGTTCTCGCGCGGCGGCGCCCTGAAGTCCTCCTGGTACGGCGACTGTCTGCCGAGCCGCGACTTCCCCTTCCTCATCGACCAGTACCTGTACGGACTGCTGGACCTCAACGCCTTCGTCAGCGAGACGATCTCACTCGACCAGGTCGAGGAGGCGTTCGCGAAGATGCACCGGGGCGAGGTCCTCCGGTCGGTGGTGGTCCTGTGAACATCCGGGGCGCCGTACAGGTCGAACACGGCGTCCCCTCCCGCACGTTCAACCCGACCGCCCGGCCGTACACGGACCGGCCGGCCATCGAGGTCTCCGTCCGCGACCGGCTCCTCGGCCTCCCCGGCGGCACGCTCGTCCGCACCGGAGACGGCGCGGACACCACCGACGCCGCCGAGCGGCCCGACGTCCCGGCCACCTGAGCGCGTTCACTCCCCCACCCCGGCAAGGAGGGGCATGTCCAGTACGCCCGCACCCCGTCCCCGTGTCGTCGTCATCGGCGCCGGCATCGTCGGCTGCTCCCTCGCCGACGAACTGACCGCCCGTGGCTGGACCGACGTCACCGTTCTCGAACAGGGCCCGCTGCCCGCCCCGGGCGGCTCCACCTCGCACGCGCCGGGCCTGGTGTTCCAGACCAGCCCCTCCAGGACGCTGACCGCGTTCGCCCGCTACACGGTCGAGAAGTTCTCCTCCCTTCAGGTGGACGGCGTCTCCTGCTTCAACCAGGTGGGTGGGCTGGAACTCGCGACCACCCCCGAGCGCCTGGCCGACCTGCACCGCAAGGCCGGTTACGCGGCCTCCTGGGGGGTCCGCGGCGAGATCGTCAGCACCGACCGGTGCAAGGAACTCTGGCCGCTCATCGACCGGTCGGCCGTCCTCGGCGGCTTCCACACCCCGGACGACGGGCTGGCGCGCGCCCTGCTCGCGGCCCGCGCCCAGATGGAGCGCGCGACCGAACGGGGCGCCCGCTTCCTCGACCGTCACACCGTCACCGGTATCGAGAAGGCCGACGGCTCGGTCACCGGCGTCGTCACCGACCGGGGCACGTTCCCCGCCGATCACGTCGTCTCCGCCGCCGGCTTCTGGGGTCCTGTCATCGGACACATGGCCGGAGTCGACGTACCCCTGCAACCGCTCGCACACCAGTACGCGAAGACCCGGCCGCTCCCCGAACTCACCGGAGCGGAGTCCGAGGCCTCGATGCCCATCCTCCGCTTCCAGGACCGCGACCTCTACTTCCGCGAGCACCACGACCGCATCGGCGTCGGCAGCTACGCCCACCGGCCGCTGCCGGTCGACCCGTTCGGGATCCTGCCGTACGACGAGGCACGGGCGAACGACATGGCGATGCCGTCCTCGTACCCGTTCACCGAGGAGGACTGGGCGCCGAGCTGGGACGACTGCCGCCGACTGCTGCCCGCCCTGTGCGACACGGAGATCGAGGAGGGCTTCAACGGGGTCTTCTCCTTCACCCCGGACGGTATGCCGGTGCTCGGGGAGTCCCGGCGGCTCCGCGGTTTCTGGCTGGCCGAGGCCGTCTGGGTCACCCACTCCGCCGGTGTGGCGAAGGCGGTCGCTGAGTGGATGGTCGACGGGCGCGCGTCCATCGACCTGCACGAGTGCGACCTCGCCCGTTTCGAGGACGTACAGCGTTCACCGTCGTACGTTCTCGAACGCGGTTCGCAGCAGTTCGTCGAGGTGTACGACATCCTGCACCCCCTCCAGCCGATGGAGCAGCCGCGGCCCCTGCGCGTCAGCCCCTTCTACGCCCGGCAGCAGCAACTCGGCGCGCGCTTCCTGGAGGGCGGCGGCTGGGAGCGGCCGCAGTGGTACGAGGCGAACGCCCCGCTCGTCGACTCGATCGGTCCCCTCCCCGAACGCGACGCCTGGTCGGCCCGCTACTGGTCCCCCATCGCCGCCGCCGAGGCGAGGACGACCCGCGAGAAGGTCGCCCTGTACGACATGACCCCGCTGCGCCGTCTCGACGTCACCGGGCCCGGCGCCCTCGCCTTCCTCCAGCGCATGACCACCAACAACCTCCGCAAGAAGCCCGGCGCGGTCACGTACACGCTGCTCCTCGACGAGAGCGGGGGCGTACGTTCCGACCTCACCGTCGCCCGGCTGGCCCCCGACCGCTTCCAGGTCGGCGCCAACTCCCCCGCCGACCTGGACTGGCTCCTGCGACACGCGCCGCAGGACGTGCACATCAGCGACCTCACCTACGGCACCTGCTGCATCGGTGTGTGGGGGCCGCTCGCCCGGGACCTCGTCCAGCCGCTGACCCGCGACGACTTCTCGCACGAGGGCTTCGGCTACTTCCGTGCGAAGGAGACGTACGTCGGGCATGTCCCCGTCACCGCCCTGCGGTTGAGCTACGTCGGGGAGCTCGGCTGGGAGCTGTACACCACGGCCGACCTGGGGCTCAGGCTCTGGGACACGCTCTGGGAGGCGGGCGGCAGCCACGGCGTGATCGCGGCCGGGCGTTCGGCGTTCAACTCCCTGCGCCTGGAGAAGGGGTACCGGGCCTGGGGCACCGACATGACCGACGAGCACAACCCGTACGAGGCGGGCGTCGGCTTCGCCGTCCGCATGGACAAGGACGGATTCGTCGGCCAGGAAGCCTTGCAGGGCCTCGTGGCACAAGAGCCGGCGCGCAGGCTCACCCCGCTCCTCCTCGACGACCCCTCCGCCGTCGTCCTCGGCAAGGAGCCCGTCTACGTCGACGGCGCCCCCGCCGGCTACGTCACCAGCGCCTCGTACGGCTACTCGCTCGGCCGCTGTGTCGCCTACGCCTGGCTGCCGGCGCTGGCCACCGGAACGGGCGTGCACATCGGCTACTTCGGCGAGAAGGTCCCGGCGACCGTCTCCGAGGAACCACTCTTCGATCCCAAGATGAACCGAATCCGCCGTTGAATCCGATGAGGAGTCAAGAGCCGGACAAAAGGCATGAGGAGGCCCTGTGTCCCCCAGCTATGACGTGATCGTGATCGGTCTCGGCGGCATGGGCAGCGCCGCCGCGCACCATCTGTCCGCCCGCGGCGTCCGAGTGCTCGGGCTGGAGAAATTCGGCCCCGTGCACAGCCGGGGCTCCAGCCACGGCGGCTCCCGCATCACGCGGCAGTCCTACTTCGAGGACCCGGCGTACGTCCCGCTGCTGCTGCGCTCCTACGAGCTGTACGACGAGCTGGAGCGGGCGACGGGCCGCGACATCGCCACCCTGTGCGGCGGCGTGATGGTCGGGCCCCCGGACTCGCGGACCGTCTCCGGTTCGCTGCGCTCGGCACAGCAGTGGGACCTGCCCCACGAGATGCTGGACGCGACGGAGATCCGGCGACGCTTCCCGACCCTGAATCCGCTCGACGACGAGGTCGCGCTGTTCGAGGCGCGGGCGGGACTGGTCCGCCCCGAGAACACGGTCGCCGCGCACCTCCAGCTCGCCACCCGGCAGGGCGCCGACCTGAACTTCGACGAGCCGATGACACGCTGGGAGCCGTACCGGGACGGCGTGCGGGTGCACACGGCGGAGAATACGTACACGGCCGGTCAGCTGGTGATCTGCCCGGGAGCCTGGGCGCCGCGGCTGCTCACCGATCTCGGGGTGCCCTTCCGGATCGAACGGCAGGTCATGTACTGGTTCCAGCCGACGGGCGGGGTGCGGCCGTTCATGCCCGAGCGGCATCCGATCTACATCTGGGAGGACGCGGCCGGAGTCCAGGTCTACGGCTTCCCGTCCATCGACGGACCGGAACTGGGCACGAAGGTCGCCTTCTTCCGCAAGGGCGTCGAGTGCACCCCGGAGAACATCGACCGGACCGTTCACGAGGAAGAGATCCGGGCCATGGCGGACCAAATGTCCCGCTGCATCCCCGATCTGCCCGGCACCTTCCTCAAGGCCGCCACCTGTATGTACTCCAACACCCCCGACGAGCACTTCGTCATCGCCCGCCATCCCGCTCACCCGGAGTCCGTCACCGTGGCCTGCGGGTTCTCCGGGCACGGCTTCAAATTCGTACCGGTCGTCGGTGAGATCCTCGCCGACCTCGCCCTGGACGGCTCCACCGAGCACCCCATCGGCCTGTTCGACCCCCACCGCCTCGCCGCCGCGCCCGCCGGAGGAGTACGCACGTGACGACGACCCCCGTCTCCCCTTCCCCCAGCCTGATCGCCACGCTGCCCGGGCACTACTACACCGACCCGGACATCTTCCGGCAGGAGCAGGAACTGCTCTTCGAGTCGATGTGGTTCTGCGCGGTGCGCTCCGCGGATCTCGCGAGGCCCGGAGCCTTCCGCACGGTCCAGGTCGGCCGGGAGAGCGTCCTGGTCACCCGTTCCCGGACAGGTGAGCTGCGCGCCTTCCTCAACATCTGCCGTCACCGGGGTGCCCGGCTGTGCACCGAGGAGTCGGGCGAGGTACGGCGCAACCTCCAGTGCCCGTACCACGCCTGGACGTACGGCCTCGACGGCAAGCTGGTCGCGGCACCGAACCTGGCGAAGATGCCGGACGTCGACCGCGTCGAGTACGGCCTGGTCAAGGTCGCCCTGCGCGAGTGGCTCGGCTACGCCTGGGTGTGCCTGGCCGACGAGCCCCCCTCGTTCGAGGAGACGGTGGTGGGCGCGGCCGTGGAGCGGCTCGGCACCACCGCGGCCATCGAGCACTACGGCACCGAGAGCCTCGCACTCGGCCGGCGCATCACCTACGACGTCCGGGCGAACTGGAAGCTGATCGTCGAGAACTTCATGGAGTGCTACCACTGCGCGACGATCCACCCCGAACTGACGGAGGTGCTCCCGGAGTTCGCGGAGGGGTACGCGGCGCAGTACTACGTGGGCCACGGCGCCGAGTTCGGTCAGGAGATCAAGGGCTTCACGGTCGACGGCAGCGAGGGCTTCGCCAAGCTGCCCCAGGTCGCGGACGACCAGGACCGCCGCTACTACGCGATCACCGTGAAACCGACGGTCTTCGTCAATCTGGTCCCGGACCATGTCATCCTGCACCGCATGTTCCCGCTCGCGGAGGACCGCACGGTCGTCGAGTGCGACTGGCTCTACGCCCCGGAGGTCGTCGAGTCGGGCGCGGACGTGTCCAAGTCGGTGGAACTCTTCCACCGGGTGAACGAACAGGACTTCGCAGCCTGCGAGAGGACACAGCCGGCGATGGCGTCACGGGCCTATCGCCACGGCGGTGTCCTGGTTCCGACCGAGCATCACATCGGGGTCTTCCACGCGTGGTTGATCGCACGATTGGGAGGCCCACGTGCCTGACCTGTACATCGACGGAACATGGCGGGGCGCGCTGGACGAGCGCACCCGCGAGATCCGCTGTCCCGCCGACGGCTCGCTGGTCGGAGTCGTCGACGAGGCGGGCGGAAAGGACACGGTGGAGGCGATCGCCGCCGCGCGCCGCGCCTTCGACGAGGGTCCCTGGCCCACGACCCCGTCGGCGGACCGCGGCGATCTGCTGCTGCGCGTCGCCGACCTCCTCGCCCGCGACAAGGACGCCCTCGCCCGCTCGGAGTCGCTCGACACCGGCAAGCGGCTCGTCGAGAGCGAGTACGACATCGACGACATCGCCAACTGCTTCCGCTACTTCGGCCGGCTGGCCGCCGCCGATGCGGGCCGCGTCGTCGAGACGGGCACGGCGAGCGTCGACAGCCGCGTCGTATACGAACCCGTCGGGGTCTGCGCGCTGATCACCCCGTGGAACTACCCGCTCCTGCAGACGGCCTGGAAGGTGGCTCCGGCACTCGCGGCGGGCAACACCTTCGTCCTCAAGCCGAGCGAGCTGACCCCGCACACGGCGATCCATCTGATGCGGCTCCTCGAAGAGGCGGGAGTACCGCCGGGCGTCGCCAATCTGGTGCTGGGCGCGGGCCCCGAGGCGGGCGCCCCGCTCGCCGACCATCCGGACGTGGACCTGGTCTCCTTCACCGGGGGCCTCGCGACCGGGCGTGCGCTCATGGCGGCCGCGGCCGGGACGGTGAAGAAGGTCGCCCTCGAACTCGGCGGCAAGAACCCGAACATCGTCTTCGCCGACGCCGACTTCGAGACGGCCGTCGACATGGCGCTGACCGCGGTCTTCCTCCACTCCGGGCAGGTCTGCTCGGCGGGCGCGCGCCTGCTGGTCGAAGACACGCTGCACGACCGGTTCGTCGACGAGGTCGTACGCCGGGCCTCGGAGATCAGACTGGGCGGACCGTTCGACGAGCGGGCGCAGACCGGGCCGCTGATCTCCGCGGAGCATCGCGCCAAGGTCGAGGCGTACGTCGCCAAGGGCCTGGCCGAGGGAGCGGTGCTCCGCTGCGGCGGCGCCCGGCCGAGGGAACCCGGCCTCGACACGGGCTTCTACTATCCGCCGACGGTCCTCGACGAGTGCAGCGGCGACATGTCCGTGGTCCAGGACGAGTCGTTCGGACCTGTGCTCACCGTGGAGCGGTTCAGCGGCGAAGCGGAGGCCGTGCGCCTGGCCAACGACACGATCTACGGACTGGCGGGCGCCGTCTTCACCACCGACGAGGCCAAGGCCCAGCGCGTCGCGGCCCGGCTGCGCACCGGCACGGTGTGGATCAACGACTACCACCCCTACGTCCCCCAGGCCGAGTGGGGAGGCTTCAAGCAGTCCGGCTCCGGGCGCGAACTCGGGCCCTCGGGGCTGGCCGAGTACCGCGAGCCCAAGCACATCTGGCGCAACACCGACCCGTCCCCGCAAGGCTGGTTCGACTGATCCCGATCGTCCGGGGCGGCCCGCCCCGTCCCGGCGCACCGACGCGGACATGGCACCCGCGTACCACCCCTCAGAGACCCGGCACCCGCACGAGCCGCTCCCTCACCCCGCCCCCAGGCCCACCTGGAGTCCCCTCATGACGACCACCGACCGACCGTCCGGCCCACACCATCACGACGACGCCGAGCTCGCCGAGTTCGGTTACAGACCCGAACTGAAGCGCACCCTCGGCAACTTCCACACCTTCGCCGCCGGCATCAGCTACATCTCCATCCTCACCGGCACCTTCCAGCTCTTCTACTTCGGCTACGCCAGTGGCGGCTCCGCCTACTGGTGGTCCTGGCCGATGGTCTTCGCCGGGCAGTTCATGGTCGCGCTCTGTTTCGCGGAGCTGGCCGCCCGCTATCCCGTCGCGGGCTCCGTCTACAACTGGTCGAAGAAGATAGGCAATCCGCATCTCGGCTGGCTGGCCGGCTGGATGATGCTGATCGCCTCCATCGTGACGATCTCGGCGGTGGCGCTCGCCTATCAGCTGACGCTCCCGCAGATCTCCTCCGTCTTCCAGTTCGTCGGGGACGGGACCGGGAAGTACGACGTCGCGACCAACGCGGTCGTCCTGGCCACGGTGCTCATCCTCTTCACGACTCTGGTCAACGCCTTCGGCGTGAAGCTGATGGCCACCATCAACAGCGCGGGCGTGTTCATCGAGCTGATCGCCACCGTCGTCCTCATCGTGCTGTTCGCCGTCCACATCACCCGAGGGCCGCAGGTGGTCACGGAGACCGCGGGCACGGGCGCCGGGCACTCGACCGGCTATCTGGGCGCGTTCCTGGTGGCCTCGCTGGCGTCGGCGTACGTGATGTACGGCTTCGACACGGCGGCCTCCCTCGGCGAGGAGTCCCTGGATCCCTCCCGCAACGCTCCGCGGGCCATCATCCGCGCGATCGTCGCCTCGTTCGTCCTGGGCGGACTGGTGCTGCTGCTCGCGCTGATGAGCGTCTCCAGCCTGAAGGGCGAGAAGCTGTCCACGGAGGGTCTGCAGTACATCGTGCTCGACGTGCTCGGCCCGACGGCCGGCAAGGCGATGCTGTGGTGCGTGCTGATCGCGGTCACGGTGTGCGCGCTCGCGGTGCACACGGCGGCGATCCGGCTGGCCTTCGCGATGTCCCGGGACAACAACCTGCCCGGGTCCTCCCTGATGGCCCGGGTCAGCCCGCGCTTCAAGACCCCGGTGCTGCCGGCGGTGATCATCGGCGTCCTCGCCGTCGCGATCCTCGTCGTGAACATCCGCCAGCCGCAGATCTTCACCGTGGTCACGAGTATCGGCATCGTCATGATCTATCTCGCCTACCTCGGCGTGACCGTGCCGATGCTGGTGTCCCGGCTGCGCGGCACGTGGCAGCCCGCGGGTGACGGCAAGTTCTCGCTGGGCCGCTGGGGCCTTCTCGTCAACATCGTCGCCGTGGTCTGGGGCGCGGCCATGACGGTCAACCTGATCTGGCCGCGCGCCGAGGTGTACAACGCCGCCGCGCCGTTCCACTGGTATCTGCGCTGGGGCGCGGTGCTGTTCGTCGCGGTCATCTCCGGCGGCGGCTTCGCCTACTACTGGTTCATCCAGCGGCACCGCACCGGTGTGCTCGACGAGCACCGGCTGCAACCGGCCGTCACGGCTCCGCTCACCGCTCCGGCGGCCGACTGAAGGGGGTCAACACCTCATGAGCGAAGATGAGTTCGACTATGTCGTGGTCGGCGGCGGTACGGCGGGCAATGTGGTCGCGGCCCGCCTGTCCGAGGACCCGTCCGTCACCGTGTGCGTGCTGGAGGCCGGGCCCAGTGATGTGGGCGACGACGACATCCTCAGACTGGACCGCTGGATGGGCCTGCTGGAATCCGGCTACGACTGGGACTACCCGGTCGAACCGCAGGCCACCGGCAACAGCTTCATGCGGCACGCCCGCGCCAAGGTGCTCGGCGGCTGCTCCTCGCACAACTCCTGCATCGCCTTCTGGGCTCCCGCGGAGGACCTGGACGACTGGGCCGCCGCGGGCTGTACGGGCTGGAGTTCGGCCGAACTCTTCCCGCTCTACCGGCGGCTGGAGTCCAACGACGCTCCGGGCGACCATCACGGCCGTACCGGCCCGGTGAAGCTGCGCACGCTGAAGGGCGAAGACCCCTGCGGTGTCGCCCTGTTGGAGGCGTGCGCGCAGGCGGGCATCCCGACCACCTCGTTCAACAGCGGCACGACGGTGGTGCGGGGCGCCAACTGGTTCCAGGTCAACTCCGACGAGAACAACATCCGGCAGTCCTCGTCGGTCGCGTACCTCCACCCGGTCATGGGCAAGCGGCCGAACCTCTCGGTACGGACGGGGGTGCGGGCGAAGAAGCTGGTCCTGGAAGGACGGAGGTGTGTCGGCGCCGAGTACCTCGACCCGGATCTGATCCACACCAGGACGGTCCGGGCCCGGCGCGAGGTGATCGTGTCCTGCGGTTCCATCGACACGCCGAAGCTGCTGATGCTGTCGGGCATCGGGCCCGCGGGACATCTGCGCGAGGTCGGGGTCGACGTGGTCGTGGACGCGCCGGGCGTCGGCGAGAACCTCCAGGACCATCCCGAGGGCGTCATCATGTGGGAGGCGAAGCAGCCCATGCCCACCACGTCCAGCCAGTGGTGGGAGGCGGGCATCTTCTACGACACCGAACCGGGCCTGGACCGGCCGGACCTGATGTTCCACTACGGCTCGGTGCCGTTCGACATGAACACCGCGCGGCACGGATTCCCCACGTCGGAGAACGCGTTCTGCCTCACCCCGAACGTCACGCGCGCGAAGTCCCGCGGCACCGTGCGGCTGCGCACCCGCGACTACCGGGACAAGCCGATGGTCGACCCGCGCTACTTCACGCACGAACACGACGTGCGGGTCATGACGTACGGGCTGAAGCTGGCACGGCGGATCGCCTCACAGCCCGCGCTGAGCGGCTGGGCGGGCGCGGAACTGGCCCCCGGGCCGGACATCCGGTCCGACGACGAGCTGCTGGGCTACATCCACCAGACCCACAACACCGTCTACCACCCGTCCTGCACCGTGAAGATGGGCGCGGACGACGACGCCTCGGCCCCGCTCGACGCACGGCTGCGGGTCAAGGGGGTCGAGGGTCTGCGGGTCGCGGACGGCTCGGCGATGCCGGATCTGATCTCCGTGAACCCGTGCATCACCACCATGATGATCGGCGAGAAGTGCGCCGACATGCTGAAGGAGGACGCGTAGACGAGCGCCCCGTGAGGGGCGCCGGGCTGTAGCGACATGCGGCTCCGCCGCGTGGGCGCGGCCGGCCACGAACGGCCCGCGGTTCCCCCACCGCCCCGTCCCTACGGGGCTACGGTGCGATGGGGGCCGGGCGCTTGAACATCCGCGTCGCCGTGATCTCGGTGTGCACGGTTTCCCCGGCGGGCGCCTCACGCGGCAGTCCCGGCCGGAGATGCTCCTCGACGCTGATGTACTTCAGCCCGGCGCGAAGGTCGGCGTCGTTGCGCAAGCGGATGACGAGAGGGAACTCGGCGAGCGCGGTCGTGTCGAACAGGCCGGTCGTGTAGAGGAGCTGGACGCCGAGCGCGTCCGAGACGGCCCGCTGGAGCTCCAGCAGATACGTCGCGTTGGCGCGCCCGATGGGGTTGTCGAGGAACAGGGTGCCTGCGTGCCGGTGCTTGTCACGGCCGCGGTCGTTGCTTCGCAGCGCGGCCATCGTGCAGTACAGCGCGATGGCCGCGGTGAGCAGCTGACCACCGGAGAACACATCGCCCATCTGCCCGACTGGGACGCGTTCGGCGCGCAGCACGGCGTCCGGCTTGAGGATCTCCACGGCGACGCCCTTGGGCTGGAGCGCGGCGCCGACCCCGCGCAGCAGCAGCGACATGCCGTCGCGCCGCATGTCGGAGTTCTTCTTGACCGCCGCGCGGGTGGCCTCGTCGACCACCTCGCCGAGCCGCTCGGTGAGGGTGGCCTGGTCGGGCTCCTCGAAGCGGATGCGCAGGAACTCCTGCCCGGACCACTCCCCGAGCCCTTCCGGCAGCCGGGAGAGCCGCTGCGCGGACCGCAGCGTGGCGAGGGCGGACTCCACGAGACCGCGCAGCCGGTCCACGATCGAGTCCCGGTTACGCTCCAGCTGCTCCAGTTCATCGGTCAGCACCCGCAGCCGGGGCGCGAACGCGTCCGCCCACTTCTGTGCGTGCTCGGGCAGCGAGGAGGCGGGCAGCTCGCGGATCTGCTGCCGGGCGGGGGTCCGCACCTGCTCGTAGCGCGTGGAGTTGGCGTGCCGTACGAGGATGTCGCTCGCCTCGCGGACGGAGGCCTCGGCGGCGGAGAGGTCGGCGGCGCAGCCGCGCAGCGAGCGGCGGCTCTCAGCGGCGGAGTTCCGCGCCTCGTCGAGGGTGCCGGGGTAGGGCTCGGGTTCGTCCTGCTCCTCGTCGGAGTGTTCCCGGATCAGGTCCCTGAGCAGGGCGGACGTCTCGTCGAAGCCGCCGGCCGCGTCCTCGGCGGACCGGTGGGCGTCGAGGAACTCGGCGTGTGCCTCCCGGGCCTGGTCCAACGCCTCGGTGCGGGAGGCGAGTTCGGTCGTGGCGGTGCGCAGCAGGGCCTGTGCGTGCTCGGCGTCGCCCGGAACCAGTTCCGGTGCCAGCTCGGTGTGCGCCTCGCCGTCCTCGGGCGCGTGCCGCTCGGCCTCGCCGCGCAGCCGCCCGAGCTGTTCGCTCGCGGTCGACATCCGGGTCTCCAGCAGTTGCACCAGCTCTTCGGCCCGCGCCGCGGCGGCCTGCCGGGAGGGGCTGTCGGAGCCGTCGGGCGACTCCAGGAGCTGTGCGGCGCGTGTGCGCACCTTGTTGCTGAGCCGGTCCAGCTCCGCGAGTGCCGCGCTCTCGTCGCTCTCGGCCCGGGTCTGCTCGGCCCGCAGGTCGGCACCCACGCCGACCTGCTCGTACAGCTGCGACGCGGCCCGGTAGGCCTCGCGCAGGGCGGGCAGCGAGGCCTTGGCCGCCGTCTCGTCCTGCTTCACGTCGTCGGGGGCGCCCGCGATCTCCGCGCGCTCGGCGCGCAGCGCGCGGGCCGTGCGGCGGGCGTCGTCGGCGGCACGCTGGGTGGCGCGGCGGTCCTCGTCGGCGGCGCGGGCGCGCTCCAGGCAGACCTGGGCGCGGGCCTCCGACTCCGCTGCCTCGTCGGCGAGTTCCCGCAGCTTGACCTGCCAGCCGGAGCGTTCGCGCAGCCGGAAGGCGAGTCCGGCGAGGGCGTCGGCGGCGCGCCGGGCCTTCTGCGCGGCCTCCTGCCGCTCGTCGCGTACTTGGGCCGCGTCGGCGGCCGTCTCGTCGGCCTCGGCGCGGACGGTGCGGGCCTCGGCCAGCTCGGCCTCGGCGTCCTCCGCGAACGCGCGCGCGTCCCCGGCGGTCGCGGCCAGCTCGGTGAGACGCCCGGCGGGGCAGCCGGTGCGCCAGGACGCGAGCCGCGCGGCGAGCTCCCGGTCCTTGCCGAGGCGGGCGGCGAGGGTACGGATCTCCTCGTCCCGCAGGCCCGTGCGGGCCCGCAGCGTCTGGCGCTCCTCGTCGGCCGCGTGCTCGTCGTGCATGGCCGGGTTCGGCGGCACGAGGAAGACGCCGAAGCCACCGATGCCACCCTCGTCTCCCGCGTCGGAGGCCGGGGTCGGGGCGAGCAGGGCGGCGGCCGTGCCGACGGCCACCGCCGAGCGCGGCAGCAGTGCCGCGTCGGTGAGGACCTCGCGGGCCCGCGCATGGGTGTCCGGGTCGGTGATGATCACACCGTCGACGAGTTCGGGCCGGGCGGCCAGTACGCGCGCGTGGTCGACGGGGTCGACGGCCTGTGCGAGGTAGCGCCATCCGGGCAGCGCGGGGATGCCGTGCTCGCCCAGGTATTCGACGGTGGCGAGGACGTCCGGGCCGGGCGGCAGCAGCCCACCGTCACCGAGCGCGCCGAGGATCCGCGCGTCGTCGGCCGCGGCGGTGCGCAGTTCGAAGAGCTGCCGTTCGGCGGAGGCGACCCCGTCGTCGAGGAGTTCGCGGAGGTCGTCGGCGTACCGGTCGAGCTCTTCGGCGCTCAGCGGCGGACCGCTCGACGAGCCGGCCGGAACGTCGGCCTCCTCGTCGCGGCGGGGCTGCGGAACGCCGCGGTGGGTTTTGGAGCCCGGCAGGCTGAGCAGTTCCGCGAGCCGCTCCTCCTCCGCGAGCGCCTGGGCCGTGCGCCGTTCCGCTTCGTACGAGCGCTCCGCGGCCGTCGCCGCGTCCGCCGCGCGGGCCGCCGTCAGTTCGGCGCGGGATTCTGCGGACGCCGCCTCCCGCGCATGGTCCGCGGCGCGTCGTGAGGCCTCGCGGGCGGTGTCCCAGGCGGCGACGGCGGTCTTCTCCGCGTCGCTGGCGGCGAGGGCGGCGCGGGCCGGGTCGGCGTCGGGTGCGCTGTCGTCGAGCCAGCCGGCGCGGACCGCCTCGGCGGTCTCCTGCTCGACCTCGGTCAGGCGCTGACGCAGATGCCCGACTTCGCTGCGGGCGCGCTGGGCGGCGGTGGCGGCGGACGTCGAGTCGGCGTGCGCCGTCTCGCCGGCCTCCTGGAGGCCGGCGGACCGCTCCTCCTCCTCGTTGGCGAGCGACTCCGCGCCTTCGGCGGCCCGGTGCAGGGCGCGTACGAGGTCGACGGCGGCCCTGGCGCGGGCGGCGAGCGCGGGAGCGGCGTCGCGTTCGGCCTCGCGGATCGCGTCGGCCACGCGGGTGGAGCGGTCGGTGGCGGCACGGTGGCGCAGCACGACCTCGGCGGCCTGCCAGGCCGCGTGCAGGGTGCGCGCGTCGGCGAGTTCGCGCTTCTGCGCGGCCGCCGACTTCTCCGCGCCGGCGAGGGCCAGCGAGGCGTGGCGGTAGGCGAGTTCGGCGGCGATCAGCGCGCTGCGCTCGCGGGCGCCCTCGGCATGGGTGACGCCGTACGCGGCGGCGGTCACGCGCTGGGCGAGCTCACCGGCGCGCACCCGCTCCCGCACGGCTCGCGCGGACAGTCGGCGCGCCAGCGTCCTCGTCCGCCGTTCGGCGCCGGTGTGGATGTCACGCGCGCGTGCCCGTGTCTCGGCGGCGTCGACGATCCGGCCGAGCAGGTCCACGGAACCGCCGGTGAATTCGCGCTCGGCGATGAGTTCGGCGCGTCGCCCCAGCTTGTTGCCGAAGCCGCCGACCAGGTCGGCGAGCCCGTCGGTGTCGCGGGTGTCGGTGACCGCGCGCAGCAGGAGATCGGTGAAGTCGGAGTCCTTCTTGACCGCGAAGAGGCCGGCTGCCTCGCCCTCGTCCGCGTTCATCTCCCGCTGGTAGCGGAAGAGTTCGGGGTCGAGGCCCAGGTCACCGAGGTGTTCGTTCCAGCGGTCGTGGATCTCCTCCCAGTGCACCTCGAGGTGCGGGTACGCCTTGCCCGCCTCGGTGATCGCGTCGCGGAAGCCCTTCATGGTGCGCCGCCGCCCCTGCGCGCCGGAGGCACCCTCGACGGGTGGCCGTACCGCGGTGGCCTCGGCGACGGGCAGGTTGTCCAGGCTGAGTCCCGGTCCTGGCCGGAACGAGTACCAGGCTTCGGCGAACTTCCGCGGGTCGTTCGAGACCTGCCGCCCCCGCCACTCGCTCGCCTTGCCGACCACCACGCACTCACCGGTCAGTGTGTGCTGCCACTCCAGCGCGACGTGTCCGCAGTCGTCGGCGAGGAGGAACTTGCGCAGTACGCCGGAGCTGGCGCCGCCGAGGGTGTTGCGGTGGCCCGGGAGCATCACCGAGAAGATCAGCTTGAGCAGGACCGACTTGCCGCCGCCGTTCTCCAGGAAGAGCACGCCTGCGGGCGCGGGGCGGCGCGGCGGGCCGACCGGCTCCTCCTGGAAGAACTCCGCCTGGGTGGGTGCGGGGTCGGGCACGGGCTCGCCGACACCGCGCAGGTCCAGCACGGTGTCGGCATAGCGCGCACCGGCGGGCCCGATGGAGTAGAGGCGGACCCGGGACAGCTCGTACATGGCGGCGGACTCTCGTAGTCGTGGAGGTGAGGTCGTGGGAGGAGGCCGGGGGCGGCAGGCGGACGTCAGGAGTGGAAGGGCAGCCCGGCTCCGGCCGCCAGCTCCAGGTCGTCGGTGTCCTCGGCGGGCAGCAGGGTCGCCGTGCCATCGGTCACCGGGACGATGCCCAGCTCCAGCAGTTCCGTCAGGGCCGCGCTGCCCGCCAGGTCGCGGACCTGGAGCTGATAGCGCGCCGTCGTCCGGAACGTCCCGCCGGATTCGTCGCCGGTGCGCTGGAGGAACCCGGAGTCGGTGAGGAAGGCGACGGCCTTGGCGATGATGCCCGTCGTCGAGCCGGCCAGTCTTCGCGCGTCCTTGGTGGCGCCGGTGGAGCTGCGCCGCGCCCAGATCCGCCAGGCCGCCTCCAGGCCCGGCGCGTCGGTCGCCGGGTCGGTGTTCTCGCCGGTCTCCTCGGCCCGCTCCTCCAGGCGCCGGCAGGCCTGCCGTACGAACGCGTCGACGCCGTTGACCGAGACGCGCCCGATGTAACCGTCGTCCGCGAGGTCCTCGGGGCGCGGGAAGGCCATGGCGGCCACGGCGAGGTGGGCGAGTCCGTGCAGGAAACGGTCCCCGGAGTCGGCCGAGGCGCGACGCGCGTAGTCGCCCATGCGGACGGCGAAGACCGAGTCCTCGGCGGCGGTCACCGCCATCCCCGCGCGCGGGGACACCTCCAGAACGATCAGCCCGAGACCGGCGGCGACCGCGTCGGCGAGCCGCGCGAAGGGCGGGTCCTCGCGATAGCGGCGCAGCAGGTCGGCGTATTCCTGGTCGCGGGCGGGCTGGAGCTTGGGCTGCAGTCCGAAGGACACGAGCCGCGCCGCGTCGGCGGCGTCGGCAGGGGTGACGGGGGCGTTCACCGGCGCGGCGGTGGCCTCCGGTTCACTCCATTCGACGTGCTCGGTCACGACTGGGGCTCCTTGTTCGGACTTACGACGGTAGGGACGGTATTGACGGGGGTGCGGGCGAATGCCCTGTGCGGGGGACGACGGCGGGACGGGTGGGGCTTCGT
This sequence comes from Streptomyces sp. NPDC002935, assembly GCF_040611295.1. Taxonomy (NCBI): domain Bacteria; kingdom Bacillati; phylum Actinomycetota; class Actinomycetes; order Kitasatosporales; family Streptomycetaceae; genus Streptomyces; species Streptomyces sp. NPDC002935. Next base: position 104,935 of record NZ_JBEXNW010000021.1, on the reverse strand, counting down.
CGCGCGGTCGCTGCCGGCCGTACTGGACGCGCGGGCCGGGGGTGACCCTCGGTCCCCGAGGTCTCGCGGCGGAGCGTTCATGCCCGGTCCGCCTTCATCCCGGCCGCGTCGAGCAGGGCCATGCCCACGATCAGATCGGCCCCGCCGAATTCCGGATCGTCCAGCTCGGTCCCGTCGTCCACGGCGAACAGAAGGCGCTCTTCGCCCTGCCGGTAGGCGGTGCCGACCGGCGGGCTCGCGGCGTGCACGGCCAGCAGAGCCACCAGGTAGGGCAGCTCGGGATCTCGGCGGCGCGCCTCCGCGAGCAGCCCGGACAACCGGCGCGGCGCGTCGGGGGAAAGATTGAGCAGTTCCATGGCGGAGGCGAGCTGCTCCTCGCTGAACCGGCTGTCGTCCGGTGTGGCGATCAGGTCGGGCTCGGGCATCTCCGCACCGAGGTGTTCCCGCTCCAGCGGCGGCGTCAGCAGAATGTCGACGAGGTCCGCGACGCGTACGGCGACGGGTGTCCGCAGGCCGGTCCCGCGCGCGAAGAAGGCGTCGGTGACGCGCAGCGCCCGCTCCACGGGCAGGGGCAGCACCGGGGCGACCAGATGGCCGTAGAGGTCGATCCCCGAGGTCGTCATGGGGGTCCCGAAGGCCTGCCGGTCCTGCTCGGCGCGGAACAGCGGGCCGGCCTCCAGGAGGCGGGACTGGAGCTGGGTGTGCCTGCGGATGCAGTCCTTGACTATGTCGACGAGCTCTGCGGCGCGCCGCTTCTGCTCGGGGTCCTCGGACTCGTCCCGGGCCTTGCGGATGTTGGTGAGGATCGCGTTCTCGTGGCGGTAACGGTCGGCGACGTGGTCCAGGGCCTCGGCGATCATGTCGGGCACGGCCTGGAGCCAGTCGACGGCCCGCACATTGCGCCGGGTCGCGTCGAGAGCCCTGCGGAGCGTCTCGGCGTACTGCACGGTCCGGTAGCGGGCCTGCTCGGCGGCGAGCTGCGCGTCGGCCAGCCGGCCGCGGCTGATCAGGACCTCCAGCTTGACCTCGGCGGCGATCTGCGCGCTGGTGACGTCGGTGTCGAGGGCGCCGACGAGGACGTTGACCGCTTCGTCGGTCGTACGGAGGTAGACACTTCCCCCGTAGCCCGGGACCTCCTCGATCAGCTTGAAGTCGTAGTCGCGGCGCACATAGGTGCCGTCGGGGGCGAAGGTGCCGTACACGGCCCGGAAGCCCCGGTCGACGCTGCCGACGTTGATCAGGTTCTCCAGGACCCAGCGGGCCACGCGCTCGTGCTCGACGACCGGGCGCCGGGGTGCCTGGGCCGCGATGCGCGGGATGAGCCTGGCCACTATCTGATCGTGGTCGGCGCCCGTGTCGAAGTCCATGTTCAGTGTGACGAGGTCGATGGCGGCGAGGGCGACCTCGGCCATGCCGTACACCGTGTACTCGCCCGCGAGGTTCGCCTTGCGCACGTCCAGGTCGTGCAGCGGCGCGGTGCAGGCGAGCGCGCGCAGCCGCCGCGCCAGGCCCTCGTCGGCGGCCGGGCCCGGAGCCGGGCGCGGCCCCGCGCTGAGCTGGCGCGGAACGCTGTCCGTCGATGCAGGCGAAGTCACGGTGCACAGACTAGGTCCTCGGTCCGACAACGGTCGAAACGGCGCAGAAGCGACCGCCGTCCCCGGCACCGCCACGAAACCGCCGCCCCGGCCGTACCCCACACGCACCGCACAGCCCCCACACGCGGGCCCCGCAACGCAGCGGCCGATCCCCTGCCCCCGGTCGGCCGCGGCCGGGCCGGCCAGTCGCGCACCTGCCCCACATGGCCGACGCCACACACCGGCGCGGCGACCCGAGGCCCGAACACCTGCCCAGGTCAGCCGTGCCTCGCCCGCCTGAGCCAGGCACTCGCCCGGAGCGGCCTTGGACGCGACGCCTGCGGTTCCCGCGCCCCACGCCGGAGGCGCCCCGCGTCAGCCGACGCCCTGTCCCCCGTCGGCCACGCGTCGCGCGTACACCTCGACGAGGTTCTTGAGCGAGTCGTCGAGGTAGCCCGCGAGGAGGCGCTCCGCTCCGTCGCGGTCTCCCGCCTGGAGGGTCTGGAGGATCTCGTGGTTGCGCACGAGGTAGGGCTCGTGGAGCCGCTGCGGATCGTCCACGACGTGGAAGGCGAGACGCAGCTCCGCGAAGACGCTGCGCATCACCTCGTCGGTGCGGGCGCTGCCCGCGAGCGCGACCAGCTCGCGGTGGAAGTGGATGTTGGCGGTCGACATCCCTTTCCAGTCACCTTCGCGGGCCGCCCGCTGCCCGTCGGAGACGGCCCTGGCGAGCCCGACCACGGCGTACGGCGGGCTGCCGAGCCCGCGGACCACGGCGCACTCGACGAGGGCCCGGGTGCGGTAGATGTCCTCGACGTCCTCGACGGTGAGCACCCGCACGAAGACCCCGCGATTGAGCTCGTGCACCAGCAGCCGCTCGTGCGTGAGCAGCCGGAACGCCTCCCGCAGCGTGTTCCGCGAGACACCGAGCGCGCCGCCGATGCTGTCCTCGGACAGCCGCGTCCCGGGCGGGAAGAAGCCCTCGGCGATCCGGCTCCTGAGGATGTCCGAGACACGCTCGGCGGTGCTTGTACGCCCCAACAGGGCGCGATCGTCGGCCAGTTCCGTCAGCTCTGCCATGCCCGGAATTCAACCGCAGATACAAGAACGAAACAACATGGGTATTGAGGGATCGTTCAACGATCCTCTACGTTGTCGGGCAGGCGCTCACCGCACCACGGCTGGTGCACACCTCTCGGCATGGCTCTGCGTACCACTGTCCGCACCGCTCTCCGCACCGCCCAGGCGCCCACGGCTTCCGCACGGCACGGCACGGCTCGGTCCTCAAGCACTCTCCGTCCCTCACTGCGAGGTGCCCATGAGCACGACCCCTCCATCCCAGGCCCTGACCGCCGGCTCCCCACCCGTCGCGGGTGAACCCACCGTTCACGACGGCGCGTTCGGCTGGCTGCGCGCACTCGGCCCGCGGGGCCGCCGCGCCTTCGGCGGCGCGTTCGGCGGCTACGGCCTCGACTCGTACGACTACTTCACCCTGCCGCTGAGCATGGTCGCCCTCGCGGCGTACTTCGGCCTCGACAGCGGCCAGACCGGCCTGTTCACGACGGTCACGCTGGTCGTCTCCGCGGTCGGCGGCGCCGTCGCCGGGGTGGTCGCGGACCGGATCGGACGCGTCAAGGCACTGATGATCACCGTGATCACCTACGCGGTGTTCACGGTGGCCTGCGGCTTCGCGCCCAACTACGAGACGCTGCTGGTGTTCCGCGCCCTCCAGGGCCTCGGTTTCGGCGGCGAGTGGGCGGTCGGAGCGATCCTGGTCGCCGAATACGCGAGCCCCCGGCACCGGGGGCGCACACTCGGCGCGGTCCAGAGCGCGTGGGCCGTCGGCTGGGGCCTGGCGGTGGTCGTCTACACACTGGTCTTCCAGTACCTCGACGACGACATCGCCTGGCGCGTGATGTTCTGGACCGGCGCGCTGCCCGCGCTGCTCGTGGTCTGGGTCCGGCGCCGTGTACAGGACGCCCCCGAGGCGGCCGCGGTACGCGAGAAGAGCGCGGACAAGGGGTCGTTCACCACGATCTTCAGGCCCGGTACGGCCAAGGCCCCGGGTCTGCTGCGCACCACGTTCTTCGCGGTCCTGCTCTCCACCGGTGTCCAGGGCGGCTACTACACACTCGCCACCTGGGTGCCCACCTATCTGAAGACGGAGCGCGGACTGTCCGTCGTCGGCACCGGCGGCTACCTGACGCTCCTGATATCCGGAGCCTTCCTCGGCTATCTGACGGGCGGTCTGCTCACCGACAGACTGGGCCGCAAGCGCAACATCCTGCTCTTCGCGATCCTCTCCGCGGCGTGCATCCTCACGTACGCGAACATCCCCAGCGGCGCCAACACCCTTCTCCTGGTGCTCGGTTTCCCTCTCGGTTTCTGCATGTCGGCGATCTTCAGCGGCTTCGGCTCGTTCCTCAGCGAGCTGTACCCGGCGTCGGTGCGGGGCACGGGACAGGGCTTCACCTACAACACCGGGCGCGCCGTCGGCGCGGCCTTCCCCACCACGGTCGGATTCCTGGCCGACAGCTGGGGTGTGGGCGGCGCGCTGGTGTTCGGCGCGATCGGCTACGCCCTCGCCGCGGTCGCCCTGATCGGACTCCCCGAGACGCGTGGCCAGGAGCTCCTGTGAACGACACCGTCCAGGTCCGACCGCCGGCCTCCACCGGGGACCGCACACCGAGCCCGCCGGCGATCGACGGCCACGCGCACGCGTGGACCCCCGGGAAGGCCCGCCGCCGGTTCCGTGCGGGGCTGTCCGTCCCCACCGCCGGAATCGCCGCGGGACACACCCAGGCGAACCTGATCTCGGTGCCCGCCGACTGGGCGTACGAGATGCTGCTGTTCTGCCAGCGCAACCCGAAGCCGTGCCCCGTCCTCGACGTCACCGACGCCGGTTCCTGGACCACTCCGCTCGCGGTGGGCGCGGACCTGCGGACGGACCTGCCGCGCTACCGGGTGTGGGAGCACGGCGCGTTGGTCGCCGAGCCCACGGACGTCGTCGCGTACTGGCGGTCCGACCTGGTGTCCTTCCTGATCGGGTGCAGCTTCACCTTCGAGTGGGCACTGAGTTCGGCGGGCGTCCCGATGCGCCACATCGAGCAGGGCCGCAACGTCTCCATGTACGTCACGGCGCGGCAGTGCCGTCCGGCGGGGCGGCTGCACGGCCCGATGGTCGTGTCGATGCGTCCGGTGCCGCCCGAGCACCTGGCCGCGGCGATCCGGGAGAGCAGTCTGCTGCCCGCGGTGCACGGCAGTCCGGTGCACTGCGGTGAGCCGTCGGGGCTGGGCATCGAGAACCTCTCGCGCCCCGACTTCGGCGATCCGGTGGTCGCCGCCCCGGACGACATCCCGGTCTTCTGGGCGTGCGGAGTGACGCCCCAGGCGGCCGTCATGGCGTCCCGCCCGCCGTTCGCGATCACCCACGCGCCCGGGCAGATGTTCCTCACGGACACCCGCGACGAGCAGTACCGAGTGGCCTGAAGAGGCCGGAAGAGGAGCGACGGCAGATCATGACCCACATCGATCTCAACGCCGATCTCGGCGAGGGCTTCGGCCGCTGGCGGCTGACCGACGACGAACAGCTGTTGTCCGTCGTCACCAGTGCCAACGTGGCCTGTGGTTTCCACGCCGGGGACGCGGCCACCATGCGGCGGGTGTGCGAGCTGGCGGCTGCGCGGGGCGTACGGATCGGCGCCCAGGTCTCCTACCGAGACCTGGCGGGGTTCGGGCGGCGCGCGATGGACGTGCCGCCCGACGAGCTGGCGGCCGAAGTGGCCTACCAGATCGGCGCCCTGGAGGTCTTCGCGCGCGCGGCGGGCTCGCGCGTGGCGTACGTGAAGCCGCACGGCGCGCTCTACAACCGCGTCGTGCACGACGAGGAGCAGGCCGCGGCGGTCGTCGAGGGCGTCGTGCTCGCCGGCGGCTCTCTGCCCGTCCTCGGTCTGCCGTCCTCGCGGTTCCTGAAGGTGGCCGAGCGGGCCGGACTGCCCGTCGTCACCGAGGCGTTCGCGGACCGCGCGTACACCGAGGAGGGCACTCTGGTGCCGCGCACCCAGGAGGGCGCGGTGATCACGGAGGCCGAGACGGTCGTCGAACGCTCGCTCGGCCTGGCCCGGTTCGGGGTGGTCACGTCCCACTCCGGGGAACGTGTTCCGGTCCGCGCGCGCTCCCTGTGCCTGCACGGGGACACCCCGGGCGCGGTCGGCCTGGCCCGCCGGGTGCGCGCCCGACTGGAGTCCTCGGGCGTGCGCGTGGAGGCGTTCGCATGAGGGCGCGGCCCGTCGACGACGGCACGGACCCGGACCCCGCCGACGACGCCGACGACGCCGACGCCGACGACGACGCCGACGACGACGCCGACAGCATGAAGGCCCTGCCCGTCGGTGACCGGGCGCTGCTCGTCGAGGTCTCCTCGGGGCAGGCGGCCCAGGCCCTGCACGCCGAGCTGCTGCGGCGCCGCGCGGAGGGCTCACTGTCCGTGCGGGAGATCGTCCCGGCGGCCCGCACGGTGCTCCTGGACGGCCTGGACGACCCCGCGCGTCTCGCGGAGCGGCTGCCCGGCTGGGAGATCCCGCCGCTGAACGCGCGCGCGGACGACGCCGTCGAGATCCCGGTACGGTACGACGGTCCCGACCTGGCGGACGTGGCGGCTCTTTGGGGGGTGGCGGTGCACGACGTGCCCCGGATCCACGCGGCGGCCGAGTTCCGGGTCGCCTTCTGCGGGTTCGCGCCCGGCTTCGGCTACCTCACGGGACTGCCGACGCGGTACGACGTGCCGCGCCGGGCGACCCCACGGACGGCGGTTCCCGCGGGCTCCGTGGCGCTCGCGGGCCCGTACACCGGTGTGTACCCGCGCAGTTCGCCGGGCGGCTGGCAGCTGATCGGCACGACGGACGCGGTGCTGTGGGACCACGCACGCGTACCGGCCGCGCTGCTGGCACCCGGCACGCGGGTCCGCTTCGTACCGGCGGGGCGTCCATGAGCGACCGGGCCCTCGCGGTGGTGCGCGCCGGGGCCCTGACCACCGTCCAGGATCAGGGGCGCCCGGGCCACGCGCACCTCGGCGTACCGCGCTCCGGAGCGCTGGACGCCCCCGCGGCGGCGCTGGCCAACCGGCTCGTCGCCAATCCCGCCGAGGCGGCCGTGCTGGAGACGACGCTCAACGGCTGTGCCCTGCGCCCCCGTTCGACGATCACGGTGGCGGTGACCGGAGCGCCCTGCCCGGTCACCATGGACGGTCGCCCGGCCGCGTGGGGTGCTCCCGTCCGGGTGCCCGCCGGGGCGCTCCTGGACGTCGGTCCCGCGCGCGCGGGCCTACGGAGCTACGTGGCCGTGTCCGGCGGCGTGGCGGTCGATCCGGTGCTCGGCAGCCGCTCGACCGATCTCCTCTCGGGGCTCGGCCCCGCGCCCCTCACTGACGGCGCGGTGCTTCCCCTGGGGTGCCCCGGTGTCCTTCACACGCGCGTGGACGCCGTTCCGCACAGCGCACCGCCCGCCGAGCTGGTCCTGCGCGTGACCCTCGGCCCGCGCGACGACTGGTTCACGGCGTCGGCCGTACGGACGCTCACGACGCGCGCCTACCGGGTGTCGTCGGCGAGCAACCGCATCGGCCTGCGCACGGAAGGGCCCTCGCTGGAGAGGGCCGTCTCCGGCGAACTCCCCAGCGAGGGCATGGTCCTGGGTGCCGTCCAGGTGCCGCCCGACGGCAGCCCGGTCGTCTTCCTCGCCGACCATCCGACCACCGGGGGGTACCCGGTGATCGCGGTCGTCCGTGGCACCGACCTCCCCGCCGCCGCTCAGGCGGTCCCGGGAACCCCGGTGCGCTTCGTGGCCGTACGCCGCCGCTGAGGACCTCAGGGGTCCGCACTCCGTCGGGCCGAACGCCGGGCCCGCGAGCGCCCCGCACGTCCCGCGCACCCCCGCCCGCCCGTCATGCCGGGTCCGGCTGTTCGGCCACCGACAGGGCGGCCAGGGCGGACGCGACGGCGTGCGAGGCGCTCAGGTCGAGGCGGGCGCTGGTGCCCCGGGCCCGGTGGCGCACCTCGGACGCGGCCAGGGTGAGCAGTTGGGGCAGCAGGTCCGTGCAGCGCCGGGCCACCCACCCCGTTCCCGCGGTGGCCAGCCACAGGAGGCTCGCCGAGCGGGTCGGCGCGGGGAACTCGGGCTCGGCCGAGGGCGTGATCCCGGTGGCGATGCCGTCCTCGGTGAGCAGGGCGTGGAAGCGCAGGGCGAGTTGGCGATGCCCCCGCTCCCCCGGGTGCAGCCGGTCCGCGCTCCATATGGCGCGGTCGCTCAGCCACTCCTCCTCCGCGGCGTGCAGATGCATCGCCCCGTGCCGCTCGGAGAGCGCGTGCACGACCGTGTTGACCGCGCGCTGCCGCCTGGCCAGCGGGCGGGCCAGCGACCCCGGTAGCCCGAGCATCGAGCCCGGGTCCGGGAGGCAGGCCGTCATCACGACCGTGTCCCGCGCGCGGAACGCCGCGTACACCTTGTCGAGCCGTTCGGCCACCGCGTGGATGTCGAAGGTGTACCGCAGGGTGTCGTTGACGCCGATCACGACGGAGACGAGGTCGGGCTCCAGGGCGAGCGCCGCCGGGGTCTGCCGCTCGAGTACGTCGCGTGTCTGCGCCCCGCTGACCGCGAGGTTGGTGAACTCCACGGGCGCGTCCGCCGGCGCGATCCCGGGGGCGAGCAACTCGGCCCACCCCCGCCACCGGTCCCCGACGGGGTCGCCCACGCCTTCCGTGAGCGAGTCCCCGAGGGCGACGAACCGAACCGGTCTCATGCCACGCCCTCCTGGAGACGCGGCCGTGCCTCGACCACCGCGTCGTGCGCGGCGAGGAAGCCCGCCACGGCGGCGTCCCAGCCGAAGCACTCGGCACGCGCGCGTGCGGCCTGCCTGCGTTCGCTCTCGGTGCGGCCGAGCAGCAGCCGTACCGCGTCCGCGAAGGAGTCCCCGTTGTCACCGGCGGTGGCTCCGGCGGAGCCGACGATCTCCGGCAGGGCGGAGAGCGAGCTGGCGACCACGGGGGTGCCGCACGCCATGGCCTCCAGGGCGGCGAGCCCGAAGGTCTCCGCGGGCCCGGGTGCCAGGCACACGTCGGCCGAGGCCTGGAGCGAACCGAGCAGGGTGCGGTCGGCTATGTGCCCGAGGAAGGTGACGGGGAGCCTGCGCTCCCTGGCCCGCTGTTCGAGACGGGCCCTGAGCGGTCCGTCCCCGGCGACGACGAGCACGGCCCGCTCACCGCGCCGCAGCAGCGCCTCCAGCGCGTCGAGTGCCGTTCCGGGACGCTTCTCGACCGAGAGCCGCGAGCACATCACGAGCAGGGACTGGTCCGCGCGCGCGTAGCGGGCACGCAGCGCCGGGTCCCGCAGTGCCGGGTGCCGGTTCACCAGGTCGACGCCCAGGGGGGCGCGTACGACATTGCGGGCGCCGATGCGCACGAACTCGCGCTCGGCGAACTCCGTGGTGCACACCACGCGCGCGTAGGTGTGCGCGGTACGGACGTTGAGGGCGTCGGCGGTCCGCCGGGCCATCCCCTCGGACAGTCCCCAGGTCCGCAGCACACCGTCGGCGGTCTCGTGGGAGACCATCACCGCGGGTACCCGGGCCCGTCGCGCCCAGACCCCGGTCCAGCGCAGGGTCGTGCGGTCGGAGACCTCGAGGCGGTCGGGGGCGAGCGACTCCAGGAGCCGGGCCACCCGCCGTTTGTCCGTGAGGACGCGGTAGCCGCCGGTCCCGGGCAGCAGCGGCCCCGGCAGCGTGATCACCCGTCCCTGCTCGGTGTCGCGGTCGCTCGCGCGCTCTCCGGGAATGATGAGCACCGGTTCGTGGCCGGCCGCCAGGTAGCCGGTGCCCAGCTCCCGCAGCGCGGTGCGCAGGCCCCCGGAGGCGGGGGCGACGAAGTTGGCGAGCCGTACGATGCGCAGACTCATGCCGCCACCAGCTTCCGTGCGGAGAGCACGTCGTTGTAGTGGCCGATGAGCTGGTCGCCCACCGCGGCCCAGGTGCGGCCCTCGACCATGGCGTGCCCAGCGGCGCCGTAGGCCGCCCGCAGCGCGGGATCGGCAGCCAGGGTGCGCACCGCGTCCCGTACGGCGTCGCTGTCGCGCGGCGGGACCAGCAGGCCGGTGCGCCCGTGGTCGACCAGGTCCAGCGGTCCGCCGGCTGCGGGAGCGATGACGGGCACTCCGCTGGCCATGGCCTCCTGCACGGTCTGGCAGAAGGTCTCGAAGGGGCCGGTGTGCGCGAAGACGTCCAGTGAGGCGAAGATCCGGGCGAGTTCGTCGCCGGTGCGCCGGCCGAGGAAGACCGCTCCGGGGAGCGCGCCTCGCAGGGTCGCTTCGCTGGGTCCGTCGCCGACCACGACGACGCGGACGCCGTCCAGTCCGCAGACTCCGGAGAGCAGTTCGACCTGCTTCTCGGGGGCGAGCCGGCCGACGTAGCCGACGATCAGCTCACCGTTCGGCGCCAGTTCGCGGCGGAGCGCCTCGTCCCGGTGGTCGGGGCGGAAGCGGACCGTGTCGACGCCGCGCGCCCACAGCCGTACCCGGGGCACGCCGTGTGCCTCCAGGTCGTGCAGGGCCGCGCTGGACGGCGCGAGCGTCCGGTCGGCCGCGGCGTGCACGGAGCGGATGCGCCGCCACGCGGTGGCCTCACCGGCGCTGATGTACGTACGGGCGTATCCGGCGAGGTCGGTCTGGTAGACGGCCACGGCGGGGATGCCGAGCCGGGAGGCGGCCGCCATGCCGCGGACGCCGAGGATGAAGGGGCTGGCCAGGTGGACGATGTCGGCGCGGTGTTCGGTGATGGCCGCGGCGACGCGTCGGCTGGGGAGGGCGACGCGGACCTGGGGGTAGCCCGGGAGCGGAAGGGAGGGGACACGGACGACCGGGCACGGCGCCGAGGCGTCGGGCCCGTTCCCGGCCGAGGTGGCCGGGGCGACGACGAGGGGAGCGTGACCGCGATCGACGAGGTGCCGGGCGGTCTGGAGCGCGCAGTGGGCCACGCCGTTCACATCGGGGGGAAAGGATTCGGTCACGATGACGACACGCATACGGGTGTTCTCGCCGCACCGGACGTGGCCGCGTCAACGTGGATCTATGCGAACGATGAACGTCCCGTGAGCGTTGCGCTCCGCACCCGTCCAGGTCAGCCCCCGTCCACGCGCTCCTGACTCCCGGGTCACCGAACGTTCATACGGCCGGCATGTCGGGCCCGATCCGGCTCCGTACCGCTGTCTGGACTTCGGCCTCCTCGGCCGGATCCGCTGCCAGCCGACGCAGTTGATCCACCACGCGCGCGTCACCGGTCTCGGCGTGCCGGGCGGCGATCTCGCGGGTGGTCTCCTCGCAGTCCCACAGGCACTCGACGGCGAAGCCGGCGGGGAAGGAGGGATCGGTGGCGGCCAGGGCACGGGCGGCGCGCTGACGCAGATGCGATGACGCGGTCTCCCGGTAGATGTGCCGGAGCACAGGGGCGGCGCAGGCGATGCCGAGCCGTCCGGTGCCGTCGACGAGGGTCCACAGGGTCGGCGCGTCGGGGCCCTCGCCGCGTACCGCCTCGCGCAGGGCGGCCAGTACGAGGTCGCGGTCCTGTGCCCCGCCCCGGCAGGCGAGCATGCGGCCGGCGGCGGCGCCGAGGGCGTCGGGCCGGCGGGCCCAGCCGCGTGCCCGGTCGACGGCGGCGACGCTCCGCATCCGTTCGAAGGCGTCGACGGCGGCCTCGGCGACGGCCGTCGGACCGGCCGCGACCGCCCCCTCGATCAGGTCGAGGGCGTCCGGGTCATTGCCGTCGGCGAGATAGCGCAGGGCTGTGCACCGCGCCCCCTCCCCGCCGTGGCGCGCGGCCTCGACGATCTCGGGACGGTCCTCCGGTCCGGCGACGGCGGTGAGGCATCGGGCGGCCGGGACATGCAGCGCGGCTCCCCGGTCGATGCCCTGCTGGGCCCACTCGAAGACGGCGCGGACGCTCCACCCCGGGCGGGGTCCGGACGGCCGCATCTGGCGCTGCCAGCGGTCGAAGGACCCGGCTTCCTGGGCGGCACGCACGCGTGTGGCGATGGACGCGCGCGGATCGTCGGCCCACAGGCGCCAGGGCCGTGGCTCGAACGCGTCGCGTACGACGGCGGCGAGGGCGGCCTCGCCCTCCGCGTCGGACGGGAACCGGGCGAGCACGGGGGCGGCGAGGGCGCGCAGGCCCGCGTCGTCGTCGCGCAGGGCCAGTTCGTCGAGGGCCCAGGCCCAGCTGGTGCCGACGGCGGCGTACCTGCGCAGCAGCGCGAGCGCGTCCCGCCTGCCGTAGGAGGCGAGGTGTCCGAGGACCGCGAGGGCGAGCCCCGTGCGTGACTCGCAGTCGTCGAGGACGTCCTCGGCATCGAAGAGGTGCCGCTCGATCTCGTCGAGCTCACCGCTCAGGTCGAGGTAGAGACGGGCGTAGTACAGGGACCGGTTCTCCACCTGCCAGTCGTGGCGGGGGTCCCTCAGCACACAGTGGTTCAGTGCCGCGAGCGCTTCGGCGCGCGGTGCGGTGAGCGCGTGCAGCGTACCGTCGCCGCGGCCCCTCTGGAGCAGGCCGAGCAGTGTTCCGCTGGGCGCTATGACCGGATCGAACATGGGAAACAGCCTCACATCAAGCGTCGACGCAACCGGGATCCTGCATTACCTGGCCGCGTGACAACACGTCGGAGCGCCCGCCGTCTCTTGCTTGCTGTAGACCATCTTCCTCTGCCTCTCGTCGGTGGCCCATACGGGCCGCGTCACGGCCCGCGCGGTGCGGCAACTTCTGCCCAGCCATCGCGTCCGTGAATCACGTCGTCATGATGACTCGGCGGTTCTTCCTGCCGCGACCGTATTTCCGGCGGCCCCGTACCGCCTCCCCTTTTTCCTGCGTATCGCCTGGTCAGAACGTTTGGGTCAGGGTGCGCCGAACAACTTGAGCACGTCCGTCTTGGCGAACATGCGCGCCGTGTCGACGGCCGAGGGGGTGCCCGCGGCCGGATCGGCGCCGGCGGCCAGGAGTACCCGGACGACGGCTTCCTCGCCCTTGAAGACGGCTCCGGCGAGCGGTGTCTGACCCCGGTCGTTGACGCGGTCGGCCTCGGCGCCGCGCTCCAGGAGGGCGCGGACCGCCTCCGCGTGGCCGTGGTAGGCGGCGAGCATCACGAGCGAGTCGCCGCGGTCGTTGGTGAGGTCGGCCGGAACACCCGCGTCGACATACGCCACGAGGGTCTCCGTCTCGCCGCGTCGCGCCAGATCGAAGATCTTGGTCGCCAGCTCCACGACCTCGGGGTCGGGGGCTTCACTCATCGGCCGGACCGCCTCTCACTGCAACCGTTCGGGTGAATCGACAGGGTACTGGCTCCGGCGGCACATGACAGGCATCGTCCGCGGCAAAGATCACAAAGGGTGCATCGGGCGCAACAGACCAGCTCAGGCAGCCCAAGACGGCTCCACCGCGCGAGTGAAATCTGCCGAAATTCACCCAGTTGCACCTTTTATCGTATGGATACATGCTGTGATCCTGGAACAACTCATGGTGACTGTCCCCACGAACCAGGAGAGCACAAATGATTCTGTCCATGTCAGGCGTCGTCCTTCTCGGCATCATCGTCTTCCTCTTCTTCAAGAAGGACGGACTGAAGGCGTCGCACGCCCTGGTGGCCGCACTCTTCGGCTTCTACCTCGCGAGCACGGCCATCGCGCCGAGCATCAAGGCCGGCGGGGAGAGCCTGGCGGGCCTCCTCGGCGGGATCAAGTTCTGACGACGTCCCCCACCTCGTACGCACCTTCAGGAGACAGCAGTGGCTCGGCGCCCTCTCCCCCGCATCCTCAGCAACGGCACCGCACAGATCGCCAAGAGCCGGGAGCTGGCCCGGACGGCAGCCGACAGCGCCACCGATGTCCTCCATCCACTGATCACGGTCACCCGTGGACTGCGCCGGCTGGCAGCGGCCGGACGGCGCAAGTGGGCCGCCACCCCCAAGGACCGGCGCGGACCGCTGCTGTTCCTGGTGGCCTCGGTGATCCTGGTCGTGGCCCTGGTGCCGTACGGACCGCTGCTCGCCGTCATCAGCCTGATGGCGGCGGCAGCCTGGACCGGCCGGGAGCGCACCCCACCGCCCGCGACCGGTCCCGACGAGGCGCAGACCGGACGTCTCCAGTCCCTCTACGAGGCCCTCGTCCCGTACTTCTCGGCCGCCGAGGACCCCGCCCCCCTCTACGCCCACGGCGGCGACTGGGAGAAGGCCTTCGACTCGTACGACTTCGACGACGACGGACGGGTCTCCCGTCTGCTCATCCGCTACCCGGCGTACTTCACGGACGGCGAGCCGGACTCCCGCGCCCGTATCGAGCAGCTCCTGCACGCCAAGTCGGGCCGCGGCCGTGAGTATCACTTCGACTGGGACGAGGAGGGCAACGAACTCACCGTCACGGTCCTGCCGCCCCTGCCCACCGACATCGCCGCCCAGCGCTTCGTCACCGCGCCCGGCGAGACGGTCCTCGGCTTCACCGACCCGGCCGACGTCCAGCGCACGCTCCCGCTCACCCACGGCGAGGAACGGCGCGACGTTCCGCCGGTCGTCTGGCGCACGGGCGCCCGCTCCACCGAACCGCACCTGCTGATCACGGGCGAACCGGGCACCGGTACGACCACCCTCCTGCGCTCCATCGCCCTGCAGTCCCTCCAGTACGGCGATGTCGTCATCGTCGACGGCGGCGGCACCGGCGAGTACGCGTGCCTGACCGGGCGGGACGGTGTGCTGGCCGTCGAGTGCGCGGCCGGCGGGGCGCTCGGCAGTCTGGAATGGGCGGCGCACGAGACGGAGCGGCGGCTGATCGCCGCGAACCGCGCCCGTCAGGCGGGGCATCCGGCTCCCGACGACATCAAGAACCCGCTCTGGATCCTGCTGGACCGTCCGACCGCGCTCGGCCATCTGGCCGCCGCCGACGGACGGGGGGACCCGCAGGCGCTGCTCCAGGTTCCGCTCCGGCACGGCCGCGCGGCGGGCGTCACGGTCGTGGTCGCCGAGCACTTCGAGAACCTCGACTTCCTCAGCGACGCGGTACGGCAGCACACCCGCGCGCGCGTGGTGCTCGGCCCCGCCTCGGCCGCCCAGCTGGAGTCGATCCTGGGAGCGCCCCCGCACACGACCCCGACCCGGGACGTGCCGCCCGGACGCGGCTACGCCCGCCTGGGCACGGGGCCCGTCCTGCGCCTCCAGGTCCCGGCCACACCGGACCCCTACGACGACGCGACGAGCGAGACGCACCGGCGGGCGGTGCTCGACCTTCTCCCGGAGCGGACCACGCCGGGAGACGCGGAACAGGCGCCCTCGCAGGCCGCCGGGGTCGCGGTGGTGGCGGAGGGGTAGGTTCGCCGCCCCCAGGTCTTCGCGTACGGACGGCGGACGGGCCGGAAACCCAACAGGGTTTCCGGCCCGTCCGCCGTCGTCCGTGCAGCCGTCCGTGCAGCCGTCCCTCCGGCTACGCCACGAACGTCCGCGGACTCTCGTCCCCTCCGCTCGCGCCGGTCTCCACCAGCCGGGCCGCCGCGGCCAGCCGCGCCGCCGCCTCCTCCGCGACCGCGCCGCCCACGGTGAACGGCAGCCGCACATACCCCTCGAAGGCGCCGTCCACCCCGAACCGGGGCCCCGAGGGCACCCGCACGCCCACCCGCTCACCGACCTCGGCCAGCCGCGACCCGGACAGACCGCCCGTGCGCACCCACAGGGTGAGGCCTCCACGCGGGACCGAGAACTCCCATCGGGGCAGCTCCCTGCGGACGGCCGCGACGAGGGCGTCGCGGTTCTCACGGGCCTGGCCGCGCCGGATGTCCACCGCCTGCTCCCAGCCCCCCGTGCTGAGCAGCCAGTTCACGGCGAGCTGTTCCAGCACGGGCGTGCCGAGGTCGGCGTACGCGCGCGCGGCGACCAGGCTGCGGATGACGTCGGGGGCGGCCCGCACCCAGCCGATCCGCATGCCGGCCCAGAAGGCCTTGCTCGCCGAACCCACGGTGATCACGGTCGAGCCCGCCGGGTCGAAGCTGCACACGGGGCGCGGCATGTCCAGGCCCTCGTCCAGGTGCAGTTCGCTCATCGTCTCGTCGACGACGAGGACCGTGCCCGCCGAGCGCGCCGCGTCCACGAGCCCGCGCCGCTGGTCCTCGCCGGCTAGCGCCCCGGTGGGGTTGTGGAAGTCGGCGACGACGTACGCGAGCCGGGGCGCCGCGTCGCGCAGGACCTGGCGCCAGCGGTCCATGTCCCAGCCGGCGAGTCCCTCGGCCATCGCTACGGGGACCAGCCGGGCACCGGCCTCGCGCATCAGCTGGAGGATGTTGGCGTAGGAGGGCGACTCGACGGCGATGCGCTCGCCCCGGCCCGCGAAGAGATGACAGATCGCGTCGATCGCGCCCATCGCTCCGGTGGTCACCATGATCTGCTCGGGCATCGTCGGGATGCCGCGCGCCGTGTACCGCTCGGCGAGCATGGCACGCAGCGCGGGCAGTCCGGCGGGGTAGTCGCCGTGCGTGTGCGCGTACGGCGGCAGCTCCTCCAGGGCGCCCCGCACACTGCGGGTCAGCCACGGCTCGGGCGCGGGCAGCGCCGCGCAGCCCAGGTCGATCATCGAACCCAGGGTCTCGGGAGGCAGGGGTTCCAGACCGCGTGCGGGCAGCGGGTTCCCGGCGGGAACCGCGGTCCAGCTGCCGGCTCCGCGGCGGGACTCCAGGAAGCCCTCCGAGCGCAGCGCCTCATAGGCCGCGGCGACGGTCGTACGGCTGACGGACAGGGCCAGCGCCAGTTCCCGCTCGGCGGGCAGCCGCGCGGCGACCGGCACCCGCCCTTCGAGCACGAGCAGCCGCACTCCGTCGGCGAGCGCGCGATACGCGGGCGGACGCCGGGTCCCCGGGCCCGCCGGGCGCTCCTGCTGGGAGTTGAGAAGCCGGGCGAGCTGCGCGGCCCCTATCGCCGAAGTCCACTGCGCCATGATTCCAGTCCACCTTCCCCGAATTGGCCATGGATGAAGCCAGTTCCCCAGCCACAGAGTGTCACGGGCAAGGCCACTACCACCACTGGGGGGCATCCCGTGTCCACACGCTCCGAGTCCGCACCTGCCGAGGCTCCCGGGTCCGGGCGGCTTCCGCGCCGTCTCGTCCAGCTGTACGCCGGCCTGGCCCTGTACGGCGCGAGTTCGGCGCTCCTCGTGGAGGCGGGTCTCGGACTGGAGCCGTGGAACGTGCTGCACCAGGGTCTCGCCGAGCTGACCGGCCTCACGATCGGCGTGGTGTCGATCATCGTGGGCGCCGCGGTGCTGCTCCTGTGGATCCCGTTGCGCCAGCGCCCCGGCCTCGGCACCGTCTCCAACGTCTTCGTCGTCGGCATCGCCATGGACGGCACCCTCGCGCTGGTCCCTGACGCGCACGCGCTGGCCGTACGGATTCCGCTGCTGGTGGCGGGCGTCCTGCTGAACGGTGTGGCGACGGGCCTGTACATCTCCGCCCGCTTCGGCCCGGGTCCCCGCGACGGTCTGATGACCGGACTGCACCGGCGTACGAGCCGCTCTGTCCGTCTGGTGCGCACGGTTCTCGAGGTGGCCGTCGTCGCGACCGGCTTCGCGCTGGGCGGCACGGTCGGCGTCGGCACGGTGCTGTACGCCGTCGCCATCGGGCCGCTCGCCCAGCTCTTCCTGCGCGTGTTCGCCGCCCGTCCGGCACCGGTCGTCAGCGCCGTCGTTGCCACAGGTCAACCGGAGGGGGCCATACTGCCCGGGTGAGCACGCGCATCAGCCACCCATACCTCGACCATCCCGGCCCGATCCCCTTCGCGCACCGCGGCGGATCGGCGGACGGTCTGGAGAACACCCTGACCCAGTTCCGGCGCGCCGTGAACGCCGGGTACCGCTACATCGAGACCGATGTGCACGCCACGGCGGACGGCACGCTGGTCGCCTTCCACGACGCCACCCTCGACCGGGTGACGGACGGCGCGGGCCGGATCGCGGACCTTCCCTGGGACGACGTGCGCCACGCGCGCGTGGCGGGCAAGGAGCCGGTCCCCCTCTTCGAGGAACTGCTCGAGACCTTCCCCGAGGTGCGCTGGAACATCGACGTCAAGGCCGAACCCGCCCTCCTGCCGCTGCTCGACCTGATCGGCCGCACCGACGCCTGGGACCGCGTGTGCGTCGGTTCGTTCTCCGAGGCCCGCGTGGTCCGCGCCCAGCATCTGGCCGGGCCGCGCCTCGCCACGTCGTTCGGCACGCGCGGGGTGCTCAACCTGCGGCTCCGCTCATGGGGCGTACCGGCCGCGGTGCGCCGCTCCGCCGTGGCGGCCCAGGTTCCCGAGTCGCAGTCGGGGGTGCCGGTTGTCGACCTTCGCTTCGTACGGGCGGCCCACGCGCGCGGGCTGCACGTGCACGTGTGGACCGTGAACGAACCGGAACGCATGCACCGGCTCCTGGACCTGGGAGTCGATGGCATCATGACCGATCACATCGACACGCTGCGCAAGGTCCTGGAAGACCGGGGCACCTGGTTCTGAGCCTCCTCGCGCGGTCCGTTCACGGAGAAGCGAGGGCACGGGTGAGCACGGACACCGTGCGGACGGAGGCGGCCGAGGAGGCCGCCGAGCGCCGGCGAGAACAACGTGGCTGGTACTTCTACGACTGGGCCTGCTCCGTCTATTCGACGAGCGTGCTCACCGTGTTCCTCGGCCCTTATCTGACAGCGGTGGCCAAGCACGCGGCGGACGCGGACGGGTTCGTGCATCCGCTGGGAGTACCGGTCCGCGCCGGTTCCTTCTTCGCGTACGCGGTCTCCGCCTCGGTCATCCTGTCGATCTTCGTGATGCCGATGGCGGGCGCCGCCGCCGACCGCACGGGCCGCAAGAAGCCGCTGCTCGCCATGGCGGCCTACCTGGGCGCCGGAGCCACCGCGGGCATGTTCTTCCTGGACGGCGACCGCTATCTGCTGGGCGGACTGCTGCTGATCGTCGCGAACGCCTCGCTGGCCGTGTCGATGGTCGTCTACAACTCCTACCTGCCCCAGATCGCCCCGCCCGAGGAGCGCGACGCCGTCTCCTCCCGGGGCTGGGCCTTCGGGTACGCGGCGGGCTCGGTGGTGCTGGTCGCGAACCTGATCCTCTTCACCGCCCATGACAGCTTCGGGGTCTCCGAGTCGATGGCCGTGCGGATCTGTCTGGCCTCGGCGGGCATCTGGTGGGGCGCCTTCACCCTCGTACCGCTGAGGCGGCTGCGCGACCGCCGTACCCCCTCCGCGGAGCGGGCGTCCGCGCACGGATGGCGGCAGCTGGCCGCCACGGTGCGCGACATGCGCGGCAAACCGCTCACGCTCTCGTTCCTGCTCGCCTACCTCATCTACAACGACGGCATCCAGACGGTCATCTCGCAGGCCTCGGTCTACGGCTCCGAGGAGCTGGGCCTCAGCCAGTCGACCCTGATCGTGGCCGTGCTCCTGGTTCAGGTGCTCGCGGTCGGGGGCGCATTGGGCATGGGCAGGCTGGCCCGCACGTACGGCGCGAAGCGCACCATTCTCGGCTCGCTCGTCGCCTGGACCATCACCCTGGGGGCCGGGTACTTCCTGCCCGCGGGCGCGCCCATGTGGTTCTTCGTCCTCGCTTCCGGCATCGGACTGGTCCTGGGCGGCAGTCAGGCGCTGTCGCGCTCCCTGTTCTCGCATCTCGTGCCGAGCGGCAAGGAGGCCGAGTACTTCTCCGCGTACGAGATGAGCGACCGCGGAATGAGCTGGCTCGGCCCTCTGCTGTTCGGGTTGACCTACCAGCTGACGGGAAGTTATCGGGACGCGATCATCTCGCTCGTCGCCTTCTTCGCCATCGGATTCGTGCTGCTCGCGCGGGTCCCGGTGCGCCAGGCGGTGCGCGACGCGGGCAATCCCGTACCCGACAGGATTTAGCGTCCGGGGCCAAAGAGCGGTAGTGTACGCGTTTGGCCTGCCTGGCGTACCGTTACTGCGCGTCAATGATACTGAAGCGTTGGGTGACATCTGATGCCAGATGTGACAAACCGGGCGACGGTGGGTACAACAAGGGGCGGCTACGACGGCGACGCATGACCCACAACGGGAATCTTTACCGCCGACCGGACGTTGACCGGATGACGACGACAGCGACACCTGTCCTGTGGGCGACAAGCCCGGGAGGCACGATTCATGAGTGAGCGAGCTCTTCGCGGCACACGCCTCGTAGTGACCAGCTATGAGACGGACCGCGGCATCGACTTGGCCCCGCGCCAGGCCGTGGAGTACGCATGCGAGAAGGGGCACCGTTTTGAGATGCCCTTCTCGGTGGAGGCCGAAATTCCGGCGGAGTGGGAGTGCAAGGTCTGCGGGGCCCAGGCACTTCTCGTCGACGGCGACGGCCCTGAGGAAAAGAAGGCGAAGCCCGCGCGCACGCACTGGGACATGCTGATGGAGCGGCGCACTCGCGAGGAGCTCGAAGAGGTCCTCGAGGAGCGTCTGGCCGTTCTTCGCTCCGGCGCGATGAACATCGCGGTGCATCCGCGGGACAGCCGCAAGTCCGCCTGACCCTTCCGAGGGTTGAGCGGCATACACCGCACGCCGAGACCGCGGGCACCGTACGTCACGTACGGGGTCCGCGGTCTCGTGCGTTCCGGTGCATTCCGGGGCGCCGTTTCTCGCATTCCGGGGCGCCGTTTCCCTACGCCGTGGCCCCGCTCATCGCGCTGGTCGGCCGCGGCGCGGCGCCGGGGTTTCCAGCCGTTCAGCGGCCGGGGTCTCTAGCCGTTCAGCGGGGGATAGTGCCCGCCGGGCTGCTGCGGGTCCTCGTCCCTGATGACCTCACCCTGGACCACCTTGCCGTCGGGGCGGTGGATACGGGCCTGCTGGAAGGCGTCGCCGACGGTACCGGGGGCGGCCACCCGCATCTTGCGCTCGAAGGCACGCTGCGCGAAGCGGCTGAGGCCCTTCTGAACGGGCGGGACCAGCAGGAGCAGGCCGACCGCGTCGGAGATCAGACCCGGGATCATCAGCAGCAGGCCGCCGAGCATCATCAGGCCGTTGCCCCGGCCGCTCTCGCTCGTGGGCGTGACACCGCTCTGGGTCTGTTGCAGGGTCTGGCTCAGGTTCCGGAAGGCGCGGCGGCCGGCCCGCTTGATGACCACGGCGCCCAGCACGAACCCGGCGACCAGCAACAGGAACACCGTGAGGCCGCTCGTGGCGTGCGCGACCATCGTCAGCAGCCAGATCTCCAGCACCAGCCACACCGCGACACCGAGCGGCAGGAACCTGCGCAGCCGCGAGCGCCGCGGACGGACGGGGTGGGTGGGGGTCGGAACGCCTGTCGTCATGCTCCCAGTGTGCCTGGGCGCGCCTCAGTACGGGATAAGCGGTTGATCAGGCCCGGTTGCGGCTCCGGGTCGGCTCCGGGCGTCAGGACCGCTTGCGGCCCGTGATCCGGCCGACCCGCTCCCCCACACCCCAGGTGGTGACGCGCCACAGCGCCTCCACGAGGATGTCGCGGCTCATCTTGGAGTCGCCCAGTTCGCGTTCGACGAAGGTGATCGGGACCTCGACGACGTGGTAGCCGGCCTTCACGGCGCGGCGGGCCAGGTCGACCTGGAAGCAGTAGCCCTGGGAGGCGACCTCACCGAGGCCGAGGCCTTCGAGGGTCTCGCTGCGGAAGGCACGGTAGCCGCCGGTCACGTCCCGGATCGGTACGTCGAGCAAAACGCGGGAGTAGAGGCTGCCGCCGCGCGAGATGAACTCGCGGGACTTCGGCCAGTTCACCACCCGGCCGCCCGGCACCCAGCGCGAACCGAGCACGAGGTCGGCGCCCTTGAGGGCGGTCAGCAGGCGGGGAAGTTCCTCCGGCTGGTGCGAGCCGTCGGCGTCCATCTCGATGAGTACGCCGTACCCGTGCTCCAGGCCCCAGCGGAAGCCCGCGAGGTAGGCGGCGCCGAGGCCTTCCTTGCCCTTGCGGTGCAACACCTGGACGTTCTCGTCGTCGGCGGCCAGCTCGTCGGCGAGCTTGCCCGTGCCGTCGGGGCTGTTGTCGTCCGCCACCAGAACGTGCGCCTCGGGCACGGCGGAGCGCACCCGGCCGACGATCTTCTTGATGTTCTCCGCCTCGTTGTAGGTCGGAATGATCACCAAGGCCGTGCCGAGCGGGCCGAACTGCCTCCCCTGGGCTTCCGCCGCGAGGGTCCCGTCGCCGTCGTTCACTGCTGCCCCTTCGTATCCGTACGCAGAGGTCCACCATAGTGGGCCCAACCTGCGCTGCTGTGTCGCAGCGTCCCCACGGGGGTGTCGAATCCGCAAGAGCCGGGTAGGAACGGGCGCGCGAAGGCGGAAAACGCGTCCTGCGGATCGGGGCCCGGCGCCCTTCGGGCCGACCAGGGACCCGCTGGCTGCGGGTCGACCGAAAGCCGTTGTCTACTGAACGTCCGGGCCCCACCCGGGTCGCACCTGCCGACGTGTCGGAACGTTCCCTCGCCTCGTGGCGCGGGCGCTGGGCCTGGCTCCCAGTGGCGGTGCGCCGGTGCGGCACACCACCCCTGACCCAGCGGCGCTGCGAGGCCGTGCGGGAGTTCCCCGGCCGGCCGTCCGGTGGTGGACCCGGCCGAACCTACCGGCCTCCTGCTGTCGGCTGTCAACACTGGCTTGATCTGCGCCTTTCCCGACAAAGCCCTGGTCAGCACGGACGATGCGCAGGTGGCGCAACGGGATGGCGGGCGGTGATCTCAGCCGTGGGACCCGGGGACATCACTCGTTAGGCCGTACGAATACCGTCCGTCCGCCGACCACGGTGCGCAGGCAGACGGGCAGGTCGTTCCCGGGGGTCAGATCGGGCAGTCCGGGGGTTCCGGATCGGGGGTCGGTGGACCAGCGCGCCACCCGGTCGTCGGGGGCCTGCACGACGAGCTCCTCGGTGCGCCACACGGCGTAGTCCGCGGGCGCGCCCGGCACCAGGACGCCCCCGTCGTCCCGTCCGACGGCCCGCCAGCCGCCCCGCGTATGGGCCGTGAAGGCGGCGCGCACGGACACCCGGTGCTCGGGCGTCCGGTGGAAGGCCGCCGCCCGGACGGTGCCCCACGGATCGAGCGGGGTCACGGGACTGTCGGATCCGAACGCCAGCGGCACACCGGTGCGCAGCAGGGCCGCGAAGGGGTTGAGCGTGCGGGCCCGTTCGGCACCGAGGAGCTGGGCGTACATGCCCTCCTCGCCGCCCCACAGCGCGTCGAAGGCGGGCTGCACGGAGGCGGTGAGCCCTAGTTCCGCGAAACCGGCGACCGTCTCCGGGGTGAGCATCTCGGCGTGCTCGACCCGGTGCCGGGCGGCGCGTACGCGGGCCAGACCGACCTTCTCGGCGGCTGCGCGGACACCCTCGACCACGGAGGCCACCGCGGCGTCCCCGATGGCGTGGAAGCCCGCCTGGAGGCCCGCCTCGGTACAGGCGACCACATGTGCGGCGACGCCGTCGGCGTCGAGGTGGGCGACGCCCGTGTGGTCGGCGTCGAGGTACGGCTGGTGCAGGCAGGCGGTGTGCGAGCCGAGGGAGCCGTCGACGAAGAGATCGCCGGCCGCGCCGAGGGCGCCGAGGGCCAGCGCCCTCTCGACGTCGCGCTCGGCCCAGTAGCCGACGACCCGGGGTCCGGGCTCCTCGGCGGCGAGCCGCAGCAGGCCGGTGAAGTCGTCCTCGGAGGAGATCTCGGGGCCCGCGCATTCGTGCACGGAGCCGATGCCGAGCGAGGCGGCGTGGGCGAGCGCGGCGCGCTGGGCCTCGGTGCGCTGCTCGCCGCCGACCGCGCCGAGGGCCGCGGCGCGCACAGCGTGGTGGGCGTCGCGGGTCAACGGGCCGTCCGCGGCGTACCCGGCACGCGCCGTGACGCCGGGAACCAGATCCAGGAGCGCGCTGGTGGCCACCGCGGAGTGCACGTCGATACGGGAGAGGTAGAGCGGGCGCCCGCCGGTCGCCTCGTCGAGTTCGGCGCGGGTCGGGGGGCGACCGCCGGGCCAGCGGGCCGCGTCCCAGCCGTGGCCGAGGAGCACCCGGTCGGCCGGACGGGCGGCGGCGAAGTCCCGTACGAGGGCGAGCGCCGCGTCCAGGGACGGCGCGTCGGACAGGTCGAGGCCGGTGAGCGCGAGCCCGGTGGCGGTGGTGTGCACATGGGCGTCGGTGAACGCCGGGGTGACCAGGGCTCCTTCGAGGTCCACGACCTCGTCGACCCCGTCGGCGAAGGCGTCGGCGGCTCCTTCCGAGCCGACCCAGGCGACTTGACCCCGTTCTACGACCATGGCGGTGGCGAAGGGATCGGCGGGGCTGTGGACTTCTCCACCGCGCAGCAGCACGGTGTCCGACGGGGCGGTGCTCTCACTCATGGAAGACAGTCTCGCGCCTGCCGCCGCCGGGCCGCCGCCGGGGTGGGCTCGGCGCGGTCGCCCGGGCGGGGCCGTGTGCCGTCCGCACGGGTCCGCCTGATCAGCCTCTCGGGCTGCGTGATCACCCCTGTGGTGCTGCGTGATCGCCCCGGGCGGTGTGCGGATGCCCCGGCCGGGGGGCGCTTCATCGCCCGGGCACGGTCCGCGTGGCCCCTGGGCGGGTCGGCGTGGCAGCTCTGGGCGGTTCGCGTGGCCGTGCGGACGTGTGTCCGCGTGTTCCGTCCGGGCGGGGCGTGCGGTCGCCCGGGCGCGTGCGTCCGGGCGACCTGCGGGTCCCTCGGAGGCGTCGGGGCCTAGCGGGTCGGTCAGATCCGGGGCGGACGGGCCTCGTAAGGCGTCGACAGGACGACCGTCGTCCGCGTCGACACGCCCGCGAGCGCCCGCAGCCGCCCGAGGAGTTCCTCGAGTTCGTGCGGGGTGGAGACGCGCACCTTGAGGATGTAGTTCTCGTCGCCCGCGACACTGTGGCAGGCCTCGATCTCCGGGACGCCCGCGAGGCGTTCGGCGATGTCGTCGGGGGCACTGGGGTCGAACGGCTTCACCGAGATGAACGCGGTCAGGGGCAGCCCGACGGACTCCGGGTCCACGACCGCGGCGTAGCCCCGGATGACGCCACGCTGCTCCAGCCGACGCACCCGCTGGTGCACGGCGGACGTGGACAGGCCCGTGGCCTTGCCCAGGTCGGTGTAACTCATCCGCCCGTCTGCGACGAGCAGCTGCACGATCTGTCGGTCCAGCTCCTCCATGAAGCAAGAACCTACAGGGCCGTTGATCCCACGGGATACCTCAGCGGTGCAGGTCATACCCGCTTTGTGATGTGGCTTAGAGTCAGTCGCGCGCCACCCGGTGGAGAAATTCCGCCGGGCCAGGCACCTGCGGGCGGCATGTGACGAACGACACACGGATGCAACCGGGTCCGTGATGTTCACGTGATTACCGCAGAGACGGGACGGGAAGTGCTTGCTGTGGTCGAGGTCGCAGCGCCTTGTCGGCCCACCCGAGGGGGAGAATCCCATGCAGAGTCTTAAGCGCCCTGGTCGTACCGCACCCAAGCGGCAGCAGTCCGTTGTCGAGCCCGAGCCGGAGGGTGTCGAACCCGACGCCCTGGACGGCGACGAGTTCGACGCGTACGACACCTTCGAGATGTACCGGGTGATCTGCCCGGACTGTGCGCAGCCCATCGCGCTGCTCGCGGACGAGGAGATCCTGCCGGAGCACGCCCTGTGCGCCTCGCCGTGGAACCCGTTCGGGCTCACGGTCTGCTCGGGCACGGGCCGCACGGCTGCCGACGCACCGCCGGCGGAGGACGAGTCCGCGGAACTCCAGGAGCAGGACACGGCCCTCCTGTTGACGCTGCCTCAGGGCCTCGACTGGCGGACGCAGCCGTTCTCCCACGTGGGCGGCCCGGGCTCGCGCCCGATGCGCGTTCCCGAGATGCGGCGCCAGGCCGCCTGACCCGTCCGGCGCTCAGCGGGCGACGCCCGGTTCATCCCAGTAGCTGCCCTGCACCATGGCTCGCAGGCTGCCGTGGTGCAGGATCAGTGTGTCCGGGTCCGGGGGGACGGTCACCTCGCCGAAGTGCGCCTGGCGGTAGGCGATGCGCAGCATGACGATCGCGTGCCGCAGGGCGGCGTACAGCGTGTAGAAGTCCATGTCGCGCGGTGTGTGGCCGGTGAGGCGGGCGTAGTGGGCCTCGACGCGGTCGCGGCGCAGGAAGCCGGGCAGCCCCGGCTGTCCGAAACCCTCGGTCAGGTCCTGGAAGAAGCGGTGCAGATAGACGGTCCAGCCGAGGTCGACCTCGCGCGGGGCCGGCGCCGCCATCTCCCAGTCGAGGACCGCGACGGGGTCGAAGCCGTCGTAGATGACGTTCCCGATGCGCGCGTCGCCCCAGTTGAGCACCGTCTCGCCCTCGTCGCGCGGCCACAGCGTGTCGAGCCGGTCGAAGGCGCTCTCGATGAGCGGCGAACGCGACCGCCCGTCGATCACCCATGCGTAGTAGGCGCGTTGGGACGCGACGTGCCGGCGCAGTGGGCTGCCGTCGCCGGGCAGGGCGAGGAAGTCGGCGTCCTTCGAGGGGACTTGGTCGTGGAGGCGGGCGAGCAGCGCGATCGAGGCCGCCTCCAGGTGCTCGCGTTCGCGGTCGCTCGCGGCGTGCAGCCAGTTGCCTTCGTACGTGTAGGGCATGACGTCCGGCGGCACACGCCCGGCGACGCGTTCCATCACGAAGAACGGCGTGCCGAGCGGTCCGGGGTCCTCCTCCAGCCAGCGGACCCGCGGCACGGGCAGATCGCTGCGCTCGCCGACCAGACGCATCGTGCGGTACTGCCGCACCATGTCGTACACGGGGAACACGCTGTACGCGGCCGGGTCCGCCGCGAGTCTCAACGCACAGGCGCGCAGCGGCGGTTCGGGATGTTCGATATCGAAGAGCAGGGTCTCGCTGGACATGCCGTTGGACTCGGGGACGGTCACGTTCACCGCCTCGGCGCCCGGGAGTCGCGTGCCCAGCCAGGCGGTCAGCCGGTGCGCGAGCTCCTCGGGGTCACGGGTGGTCGTACGCGGGCGGGGCGCGGTGGCCATCTCGCCACTCCTCTCAGGGCGCGACCGAGTCGAACCCGGTGAAACCGCTCGGATCATGGCGGCCGAACGAGCCGTGCTCGAAGATTCCGTACCCGACCTGCCCGTCGAGGGTGAAGCGGGCGGCGTGGTCGGTGACCCCGTAGCCGGCCAGGGGATGGGCCGCCGGGTCGGAGAGGTCGTAGACGCGGTGGTCGGTCCACGCGGGGCCGCGCCACGTACCGTGCTGCCAGTCGTCGGCCGGCGGATATCCCGCGCCGACCGCGAGCGGGGACGAGGCCAGCACCTCCACCCCCAGCTCCAGCGGCTTGCGGTCCACGGGGCGGATGAGATGGAGTACGGCCGAGGTGGGCTGCCGGGTTCCGGAGCGGTAGGTGATGTCGGCCTGGGGCCAGCCGAGTTGGAGGTCCCGCTCGCCGTCGCGCACGAGGGTCGCGTCGTTGAGCGAGCGGTACCCGTCGGCGTCCTCCTGGACCACGACCATCAGGAAGCGGTCCTCGAAGCGCACCGGGCACCAGATCCAGTGGAATCCCTCGGTCGGGTTCTCGGCGGCGAGCCGGCCGCCCTCCTCGCCCGGAATCGGCCGCACCCCCCAGCTGCGGTCCCGGGTGCCGGTCCACTCCCCCGGACCGACGGGTATCTCGTCGCCGTCGACGCGGATGACACCCTCGACACCGCCCGCCTGCACGAAGCGACGACCCTCCAGGGTGAGCCGGCCGCCGCGGCGCTGAACGTGGTGCGGCTCCCAGAGGGCGGGGAAGTCCGCGGTCCAGGTGATGTCGTACGAGAGGGCGTCGTCGTCCGAGCGGAGCCGCAGCCGGCGCAGCGGCTCCTCGACGGTGATCCGCAGGGGCCCCACGGCCAGGTTCATCCGGTCGTCGCCGAGCGCGTCGGACGCGCGGACCGCGTGCAGACGGTCGCCGAGGCGCAGCGTGGCGTACGCGTCGATCACACCGACGTTCGGATAGACGCCGAGGCCGAGGATCAGCAGGGCCCGGCCCCGGTGGTCGAGGACGTGGAAGATGCAGCGGTCGTACGCGTTCCGGTCACCGCCGGCGACATGCTTCATGGACAGCGGGACCTGGTGCACGGGGTACTCGTCGAGGGGGACGGGGCGGTCGTCGGTCACGTCAAGCCTCCCTGGGCTCAGGACAGTTGACGTCGCCCGGAGGGTACGGCCCCCGGCGGCAGACTTGACGGTACGTCAGATACGGGTCCGGGACCAGACAGCGCGCTCCGAGGCGGACCCCTCAGGGGGCCGGTCGCGAACGCACGCCCGATTCCGCGGGCCGGTGACCTGTCCACCCGCCCGCGCGTTGCCCCGGCATGAGCCCCACACCTTCCGCGACCGGGCGTCGACGCCGGATCCTCGTCCCGGCACCGGCAGAATCGGTTCACCGGGTGCCCCTCCCGCCACCGCCCCCACCGGCCCAGGATCCGCCCATCTACCGAGCCCTGATGCGCACATGGGCCGATCGCGGGCGCACACTGCCGGGCCGCCACGACCCCGAGTGGGCGCGGCTGGCGGCACCCTCGGTCATGTACGGGTACGGGCAGTTCGTCGTCGGCACCGACCCGCGGGGGGAGCCACGCTCCACCCCGGGCCGGGACGCGCGCGGCGAGGGCCAGTACGCCCCGCCCCGGGACCCGCGCAACGAGTTCGGCGTGAGCTCGGACCCGCGGGACGAGTCGGGCTGAGTGCGGGACCCCGGGGCGAGTCGGGGTGAGTGCGGGACCCCGGGGCGAGTCGGGGTGAACGCGGGCCCACCGGGCGAGTCGCGCCGAGTGCGGGACCCCCGGGGTGACTCGGCGCGAGTGCGGTCGCGCGAGGTGCGGTCGGCGCGCACCGGGACCCGCGAAGTGCCTCAGCGGGACTCGGGACCCACGAGGTGGCGTGCGATGACCATGCGCTGGATCTGATTGGTGCCTTCGACGATCTGGAGGACCTTCGCCTCGCGCAGGTAACGCTCTGCGGGGAAGTCGGCGGTGTAGCCGTACCCGCCCAGCACCTGGACGGCGTCCGTGGTGACCCTCATCGCGGTGTCCGTGCAGTGCAGCTTCGCCATGGCCGCCTGCGGGGAGAAGGGCCGGCCGGCATCGCGCAACCGCGCCGCGGCCAGGCAGAGCGCGCGGCCGGCCTCGATCTGGGTGGCCATGTCCGCGAGCATGAAGCGCAGCCCCTGGAAGTCCGAGATCGGCCGCCCGAACTGGCGCCGGCCGGTGGCGTACGAGACGGCCTCGTCCAGCGCGGCCTGGGCCACGCCGGTCGCGCAGGCCGCGATCCCGAGCCGCCCGGAGTCGAGCGCCGACAGGGCGATCGCGAAGCCCTGGCCCTCGTCGCCGAGGCGCCGGCCGTCGGCGACCCGCACCCCGTCGAAGTGGACCTGCGCGGTCGGCGAACCCTTCAGGCCCATCTTCCTCTCGGGCGGCGCGGCGCCCAGCCCCTCGGCGTCGCCGGGCACCAGGAAGGCCGTGATGCCGCGCGAGCCCTCGCCGCCGGTACGCGCGAACACGGTGTAGAAGTCGGCCACCCCGCCGTGCGTCGTCCACGCCTTGGTGCCGGTGATCACCCAGTCGTCCCCCTGCCGCACCGCCTTCGTCCGCAGGGAGGCGGCGTCCGAGCCCGAGGACGGCTCGGAGAGGCAGTACGCCCCGAGGAGGCCGCCGCCGAGCATCGCGGGGAGGTGCTCGGCCCGCTGCTCCTCGGTGCCGTAGTTCGCGAGGGCGTGGCAGGCCAGGGTGTGGACGCTGACGCCGAGGCCGACGGTGAGGCGGGCCGAGGCGAGCTCTTCGAGGACCTGGAGGTAGACCTCGTAAGGCTGGTCACCGCCGCCGTGGGCGGAGCCGTACGGCAGTCCGAGCAGTCCGGACTCCGAGAGCAGCGCGAAGACCTCGCGCGGAAAGCGCCCGGCGTCCTCCTCCTCGGCCGCCTTCGGCGCGATCTCGCGCCGCGCGATGTCGCGGACGAGCGAGATCAGCTCCCGGGCCTCGTCCGTGGGCAGTCGACGGTCCACCGGCGGTGGGACGCGGTCGGGCATGGCGACACTCCTCCCTGTTGGGGCACATCGGCGAACCCGCACCTGGGTGGAGCGGCGCCGCCGGGTCTCACCCGGCCCGGCCGATGCTCCCGGTCCGGATCACGGAACCCGCCGACCAGCGGCTGTGGCGCGGCGACTATGCCCGAACGGAGGCACGCCCTCACCGGATGACGACCGCCGCCGACAGGACGGGAATTGGTCCGAACCATTGACGCAATGGTCTAGTCCTCCTAGGGTTCCCTCAACGCATCACCGCGTTCATGCCAAGCAGCAATCGGCGGGCCGCTCTCGCGACCTCTGGCAGGTCACAGCACCAGCCCCCACGCTCCCCTCCCCCAAGAGGAGAACCGATGCTCCGACCGCACCGATCCCGCGCTCTCCCTCACGTCCTCGACTCCGTTCGTTTCAGAGGCACTTCACTCCGGTCGCTGGTCTCCGCCGCCTGTTGCGCCGTCCTCGGCGCGGGGCTGCTGGCGGGTGCCGGCACGGCGACGGCCGGCGAGACCGGCACCGCGGGTACCTCACGTACCGTCGCAACGGCGAAGGCCGCCGCGGCCGGCTCCAAGGTCGTCGGCTACTTCACCGAGTGGGGCGTCTACGGCCGGAACTACCACGTCAAGAACGTCGAGACGTCCGGCTCGGCCGCCAAGCTGACCCACATCAACTACGCCTTCGGCAACGTCACCGGCGGCAAGTGCGCCATGGGCGACGCGTACGCGGCGACCGACAAGGCGTACACCGCCGACCAGTCCGTGAACGGCACCGCCGACACCTGGGACCAGCCCCTGCGCGGCAACTTCAACCAGCTGCGCGAGCTGAAGAAGAAGCACCCGAACCTCAAGGTCCTGTGGTCCTTCGGCGGTTGGACCTGGTCGGGCGGCTTCGCCGAGGCCGCCCGGAACCCGGCGGCGTTCGCCCAGTCCTGCTACGACCTGGTCGAGAACTCCAAGTGGGCGGACGTCTTCGACGGCATCGACATCGACTGGGAGTACCCCAACTCCTGCGGCCTGTCCTGCGACACCAGCGGCAGGGCGGCGTTCAAGAACCTGATGGGGGCGCTGCGGGCGAAGTTCGGCAGCGGCAACCTGGTCACCGCGGCGATCACGGCCGACGCCACCGCGGGCGGCAAGATCGACGCGGCGGACTACGCGGGCGCCGCCCAGTACGTCAACTGGTACAACCCGATGACATACGACTTCTTCGGCGCCTGGGACGCGGCGGGCCCGACGGCTCCGCACTCGCCGCTCAACTCCTACACCGGTATCCCGAAGGCGGGTTACTACACCTCGGCGACGATCGCGAAGCTCAAGGGGCTGGGCATACCCACCTCGAAGCTGCTGCTCGGCATCGGCTTCTACGGGCGCGGCTGGACCGGCGTGACCCAGGCGGCACCGGGCGGCACGGCGACCGGCCCGGCGGCGGGCACGTACGAGCAGGGCATCGACGACTACAAGGTGCTCAGGACGAAGTGCCCCGCGACCGGCACGATCGCCGGCACCGCGTACGCCAAGTGCGGCAGCAACTGGTGGAGCTACGACACCCCGTCGACCATCGCGGGCAAGATGAGCTACAAGAACGCGCAAGGTCTGGGCGGCACCTTCTTCTGGGAACTGAGCGGCGACACCTCGAACGGCGAACTGATCAGGTCGATCAACTAGCCCCTGCCGAACGAGACTTGACGAGACCTGGGGCGGACACCGGTGACGGGGTCCGCCCCAGGTCTCGCCGACTCCCGGGGCGCCACCACGGTGTGCACCCATCCCGGCCGCCCTGCCGGGCGCCTTCGCCCGCTGCCCTGCCGGGCGCCTTCGCCCGCTGCCCTGCCGGGCGCCTCCGTCAGCCGTCCCGCCGGGCGTCGGGCGGCGCGACGTACGTGGGGTCGAGCTCCTCGACGGCACGCATCGTGCCCCCCAGCATCTTCACCAGCAGCTCGCGCATCGTGTCGCGCGGCAGCGTCTGGTGACCGATCCAGTCGAGGGTGGCCCCCTCCACGCTGTGCAGCCAGCCGAGCAGGGCGATGCGGGGCAGCGGCCCGATCCTGCCCCGGCCGTACGCCCCTTCGGCGATCGTCTCGACGATGACCTCGCGCACGCCCTCGCGTATCGACTGCACTTCGGTGTCGAAGCCCACGCCACCGGCGATGATCGTCCGATAGGCGGCCTGGTTGTGCTCGGCGTAGCGGAGATAGGCGTCGATGGTGCGGTGGACCCGCTCCACCGGAGGCAGCTCCATACCGTCGGCCGCCCGGGAGACCAGGTCCGCGACCGAGTCCTCGACGATGGCGAGGTAGTAGCCGCGCTTGGACTTGAAGTAGTAGTAGATCAACCCCTTGGCGACATGCGCCTGACGTGCGATGTCATCCATCGACAGTGCGTCGTACGACGTGTCGGCGAACAACTTCCGCCCGATGGCGATGAGTTCGGCGCGGCGCGCCTGTGAGCGGTCGGTGCCCCGCGCCCGGGGGCGGTCGAGGCCGCGCTGTTGACTATTATTCAATTTCGGCCCTGGTCTCCAACTGCCGACGGAACATGCGCAGTATGGCAGAACCATGCCGACCGCTCATTCGGGTGCGATCGGGAACCCGGTCGCCTCAGAGCAGACCGAGCTGCGTCACCAGCATCGCCACGGCCACCACGAGGATCCAGCCCACGACGTGCTCGACGATCTTCGGGCCGTCGTCCTTGGGGCCGCCGGTGCGCGCGCGGAGACGAGGGGCGGTGGCGGAGCTCGCGGTCATGGCATCTCGCTGACGTAGTGGTGCGGTGGAACCCCCCGCCTCCCGTCGGCTCCCCACCGACCCGACCACCTTGCCACCGGACCCGCCGCCACCGGTAGAGACCTGGGTCACGTGCACACTTCGACCAGCTTCGAATCCCGCGGAATTCCACAACGGCGGGCGAAGGGTGTGCGTCTCATCACATGACTGTGGTCAGCCAACCGAAAGGTTCCCGATGAGCACGTTCCGGACGCCTCGCCGCAGAGCCCGCCTGATCCTGGCGGCGGCGATCACCGTGGCGGCCGCCTTCACGGGTCCGGTCTCGCGGGCCGCCTCCTCGCCCTCCGATGTCCCCTCCCCGGGAGCGGCGGGCCTCGGCGACCCGGTCTTCCCGCTGGACGGCAACGGCGGCTACGAGGTGAGCCGCTACATCCTCGACTTCGACTGGCAGGCACCGAAGACGCCCTTCGAGGCGTCCACGACGATCAGGGCGACCGCGACCCAGGCCCTGTCCCGCTTCGATCTGGACTTCGCCGGCAACACCCTGCACACGGTGACCGTGAACGGGAGGACGGCCGCCGCCGAGCGCGACGGCGACGAGCTGGTGATCACCCCGAAGACACCCCTCGCCCGGGGCAGGGCCTTCACCGTCAAGGTCACCTACACCGCCGACCCGACACGGATACGCCACCGCGACGACGCGATCGAGGACTACGGGTGGATCCCGACGCCGGACGGCACGGTGCTCTACCCGCAGCCCGACGGCGCAAAGATGATCTTCCCGTCGAACGACCATCCCAGCCGGCGTGCCCCGATCACCTTCCGGGTCACCACGCCGGCCGGGCTCACGGCCGTGGCGGGCGGCAGGCTCACCGACCGCGCCGAGCAGGCCGATGGGCGCGTGCGGTGGACGTACGACTCCGAGCAGCCGGTCGCCACCCAGCTCGCCCAGCTGGCGATCGGCCGGTTCACCTTCGTCGACAGCACCGGGCCGCACGGGCTGCCGATCCGTGACGTGGTCCCGGACGACCTGGTCGCCCCGACGGCGCGGTACCGGGGGCTCACCGCCGAGCACATCGCGTGGCTGGAGGAGCGGCTCGGCCCGTACCCCTTCGACCGGTACGGCCTGCTCGTCGGGGACACCGACCTGGGGGTGGCCCTGGAGACGCAGACGCTCTCCCTGATCCCCAAGGCCGACCTGCTCGGGGACCGGGTCGGCGCCGAGCGGAACCTGGTCCATGAGCTGGCCCACCAGTGGACCGGCGACAGCGTCGGCATCAGGACCTGGTCCGACCTGTGGCTGAGCGAGGGACACGCGCGGTTCTACGAGCGGCTGTACTCCGAGGCGCACGGCGGCGTGAGCTTCGAGGAGACCATGAGGACGGCGTACGCGAGCCACGACCAGTGGCGCCACGACTACGGCGCCCCGGCCGAACCGACCGAGCCGAACCTCTTCAAGCGCATGCGGTACGACGGCTCGGCTCTCGTCCTGTACGCGCTGCGCGAGAAGGTCGGCGAGGAGACGTTCGGGAAGATCGAGCGGGCCTGGGTCACCAAGTACCGCGGCAGGACCGCGAGTACGCGGGACTACATCGACCTGGCCTCGAAGGTCGCCGGTCAGGAGCTCGACGGCTTCCTGCGCCCGTGGCTGTACGGCGCGAAGACCCCGCCGATGCCGAACCACCCGGACTGGGTGGTCGATCCGGTCCAGGGCTGAGCCCGGCCGGGCGGCCCCCACTGCCGGGGGCCGCCCGCCGGATCACCGGACGCCCACCGCCGCGAGCGCCTTGCGCTGCCGCGCCGAGGGATGCGCCGGGAAGTACAGGTAGCAGACCCCGCCGGTTCCGGAGACGACCTTTCCGGAGGCGTTGTAGCGCTTGGTCCGCAGCCAGATGTTCTCCCACTCGGTGCGCTTGTAGATCCTGCGCACCGCGTCGTCGCCGGGCGACGCCGGGTCGTTGGCGATCACATCGCCGTCCGCGGTGAACCCTATGACCGTCATCAGGTGGCCCGAGGTGCCGTAACCCGCCCCCGTCAGCTCGGACTTGAGGAACGACTGGGACGTTATGGCCGGGATGCCGGCGGCGATCAGCGTCTCCAGGTCGGTGAGCGAGCCGAGCCGGGTCACCACGCCCTGGAGGTCCTTGTACGTCGAGGCGTAGGCGGCGTTGAAGGGCCAGTTGCCGCAGCCGGCGTACTGGTAGTCGTACGTGTAGCGGGCCGCGTGGCACACCTGCGGGTCGCTGAACGTCGGGTCGACCCAGGCGAGTTGCTCGGCAGTGGGCCTGCGTCCCCAGTACTCGATGATCATCTGCGAGGAGGTGGGGCTGCACCAGGCCTCGCCGCCGTTGTCGTACTCGGGGTACTGGCCGGCGTGGATCTCCTGCGAGTAGCGCGGAACCTTCAGCTCCTGGGCGAGCCCCGGTGTCGACGCCGGGACGGTGAACCGGTCCGGGATGTCGGAGCCCATCGCGCCGAGCCTCCACACGGTGGGCGTGATCCTGGAGCCCGGGGTGCGGTAGAGCGTCAGGCGCAGCCGGTACGAGACGAGGCGCAGACCGGAGGCGGTGTCGTCGATGGAGAAGGTGTCCGTCCAGATGCTGCTGCGGCCGTCGCTCTGGTCGTCCACCGAGGTGCGCCTGATGTCCTGCTCGCCGGAGGCCCAGCGGCCCATCACGTACCAGGGGGTGTCCGTGCCGTCGGAGTAGGTGCCGGTCAGCTCGACCTGAAGCCAGGTGCCGGCCGGGGTGTGCGCGTTCCAGGAGGCGATGGCCTCCGTGGCGGGGACGGCTAGCCGGTGGACCGGCGTGGTCCAGGTCGCGTACTCCCAGGTGGCGGTCTTGCCGGTGTGCGGGTCGGTGTAGTCCGCGGTTCCGGCCGGGGCGGCGATCACCAGGCCGGGGCGCGCGCCGGGAACGGCCCGCGTGCCGCGTGCGGTACCGCCGCGCCAGTCGCTGTACGAGGTCCAGGCGCGGTTGTCGACGAGGCCGCCGGACGCCTTGGCCTGCCGGGCCGGGGCGGCGGCGGCCGACGGGCCGACGGTCCCCACCGCTGCCGCGGCGACCGCGGCGGCCAGGACGATTCTGCGGGACGGCTGTTCGGCTCTGCTCATGGGTGGAGAACCCCCAGGTGTCCGGAACGGGCGGGGCCAGTGCTCGGTCGTTCGCCAACTATGGACGCCGCGGGCCGACTTCTGCCAGCACTTCGGCCCGTGCCGCGCCCACCAATATTGGTCGGGACCACTGGCATGACCTGCGGCGCCTCGGCCCCGGCGGGTGCCGGGGCCAAGGCGAGCGATGGATCGGACGAGCTCCGGGCGGTGGATCAGACGAGGTCCATGGCGGCGACCTCGTCGGGGCGTCCGTAGCTGACGGGGCCCTGGAAGCGGCGGCGCGCCGTGGCGAACCACCACACCGTGGCGACGATCAGTACGACGGCCAGGGCGATCGAGGCGTAGTTGAAGGTGTCCCCGGTGATCGGTGAGACCTGCGGCAGCATGAAGAGCACGCTGCTGGCGAGGATCCAGATCACGGCCACCCAGCCGACGGGCTTGCTCCAGCGACCGAGGTGCCAGGGGCCGGGCTGGAACTCGTCACCGAGCCGCAGCCGCAGGAAGATCGGCACGGCGTAGGCCAGGAAGAGGCCGACGACGTTGACGCTGACGATGGCGGTGAAGGCGGTGTGCGACCACCAGCCGGGCAGGACGAGGGCCAGCGAGCAGGCGACGGCCAGCCAGACGGCCTTGACGGGTGTACGGGTGCGCGGCGAGACGGAGTGCCACCAGCGGGATCCGGGCATCGCGCCGTCCCGGGAGAAGGCGAAGATCTGCCGGGTGTTGCTGGTCAGGTTGGCCAGACCGCAGAAGAGCATGGACCCGATCACGATCAACAGAATGAACTTCGCCATGCCCATGCCAAGTCCATCGATGAGGATCTGGACGGGCGGCGCCGAGGAACCGGCGACCTGGTCATAATCATGAATGCTGTACACAAGGGCGAGCATCAGGATGAGTCCGGTGATCGCCGAATAGCCGATCGCACGGGTGATCCCCTTCGGCGCGTTGACCGTGGCCCGGACCGTTTCCTCGGACATGTGGAAGCTGCCGTCGAAGCCGGTGAAGGTCCAGCTGGTGACCAGCAGACCGAGCATCCCTCCGTAAATCCCGTTCGTGAAACCGGTGTTGTTCGCGAAATGCGTGACGAACGAGGCCGACTGATGGTCGTCGGGCATCACGATGAGTGTGCTCACGATCACTACGAGCCCGATCAGCAGCCACCAGACGGAGATCCGGTTGACCAGGGCGACCAGCTGGACCGTGTAGGTATTGGCCAAACCCTGGAGCACGATGATCAGCGCGGTGATCAGGACCGTCTGCTGGGCGGTCGGCTCGTACGAGTGCCACTGCAGGGCGATGAACGCCTGGATGAAGGTGGCGGCCGCGTATCCGGTGGCGGCCGTGCCGCCCACCTGACCCACGAAATTCAGCCACCCGGTGTACCAGGACCAGGCGCCCTTGTGCCGCTTGGCGAGCTTTCCGGCGGAGAAATAGAGCGCCCCACTGGTCGGATAGGCGGAGGCGACTTCCGCCATCGCGGCACCGATGAAGAGCACCATCACGGAGACGCCGATCCAGCCGAACACGAGAATTCGCGGACCGCCGGCATTCATCCCGAATCCGAAGGACGAGAAAATACCCGATATGATGTTGATGATGGTGAAGGATATCGCGAAATTGTCGAACGCCTGGAATCGGCGGGTGAGTTTTCGCGGATATCCCATCGCGTGCAGCGTCGCGTCGTCGTCGAGGGCGACGGAATCCTCTCCGGCGCGGGCTCGGGGGCGTGAGGCCGATATCCGTTCTGACACAACTGACCTTTCTCTCGGGGGGGGTTCAGGACGTCAGGGAGGGCGTGGGCGGCGGGTCAGGCGGCTCCCGGCACGGGCAGGCCGCAGGCACGGCGGGCGCGGGAGAGCTGCTCCTCGGGCTCACCGAAAGCGCTCCACGGCATACGGCAGGCGTACGGCCCCATGGCCATGAGGACCGCACGCGCCTCGAACTCGCGCTGCGCCATGAACAGCGCGTGCGCCAGATAAGCCAGGTCGAGCACCGGTGTGAAGCGGTATCCGGAGGCCGCCGGCAGCCAGTTCTGATAGATCGCGAGCGCCGTGGAGCGCCACTGCGGCTGCTCCCAGGTGCGGTCGACCAGCAACTGCGAGGGGTTGTAGCTCTCCACCAGGGCCACCAGCGGCAGCAGTCGCAGCGGTGAGGAGGCGGGGGCGCGCTGGCTCAGGAAGGCGGCGACGTCCCAGGCGGCGTTCACGGAACCGCCGTAGCGCGTGAAGAAGAACGCCAGGAACCGGTGATGACCCTCACGGTTCCACGGGTCGAGACGGAGAATGTGCGAGAACAGGCGCCAGGGGCCGGGCGGTTGCGTCAGCAACCCCTGCGGAGCGGGGTCGCGCAGATCGTGCAGCCGGGCCATGGACAGCCGGGCGACCCAGGGCGTGGGATCGGCCCGGTCCATCGCCGCCGCCCGGTCGCAGGCGGTCAGCGCTATGCGTTCCAGGGCCTCGGCCCGGTCGTCCTTGGCGTCGGCCGCGCGCAGCGCCCGCAGCACCGCGACGCGCGCCCACAGCAGCGCGGCCTCGGGGGTCTGCTCCTCGGCCAGCCAGCGTTCGGCGAGGTCGGAGTCGGCGGCCTCGGAGGCGACGACCAGCGAGCGATGAGCCCGTAATCCGAAGTCGGCGCGCGTCTCCGCCAGAGCTTCGTGGGCGCTCAGATAGCGGCCCGCCCGGACATCCACACAGACGCTCGCGAGTCTGCGGTCGTCGGCCGCCGGATGCCACACATACTGCCCCTCGAATAACCCCGCGGCCATCTTCCCCTGTCCATCCCCGACGACGCTTCGCCGTTGCGCAACAGGAACCCTACTCAGCATCCCGGAGTACTGGAACGGCATATCTGAAATACCTGGTTCCGCGTGGCCGGGAATCTTTGGCGGCGGTCGAGATGATTGCTGAGGATTGTTCAATGAATGGTTCAATACGGCACTACCCTGAACCCGTGGATCCACTGTGAACGGCACCTCGATAGAATGTTCCACAGGACTATGCCCACCTCGCATCTCACCCCGGGAAGCCCCATTCACGACCTCGCCTCGCGGCTGCGCAGGCTGCCGCCCTCCTGCGGTCCCGTCCGCCTGATCGGCGTGGACGGCCACGCGGGCTCCGGAAAGACCACGTTCGCCGGGAAGTTGGCGACGGCGCTGGGCGGCGCACCCGTACTGCACCTCGACGACATCGCCACCCACGAGGAGCTCTTCGCCTGGACCGGGCGCCTGTTGAGCCGGGTGATCGAGCCGCTCGGGCGCGGCGAGACGGCGCACTACGCCCCGTACGACTGGACCGCCCGGGAGTTCGGGCCGGTCCGCGAACTGCCGGCCGCACCCGTGGTGCTCCTGGAGGGCGTCGGCGCGGGACGCCGCGCACTGCGCCCATGGCTCGCGCGGCTCCTGTGGATGGAGTTGCCGCACGAGGAGGCCTGGGCGCGGGGGCGGCGACGGGACGGGGAGGCGCAGAGCGACTTCTGGGCCGAGTGGGTCCGTGCGGAGCGCCGGCACTTCGCCGAGGACCCCACGCGACCGTTCGCGGACCATGTGGTGCGCCAGCGTCCGGAGGGATACGAGGTGCTCCCGGGACCTGTTGAGACGTCTGGACCGGACCAGTTCATCACTCACCGTGAGGGACCATCCGCAGTGTGCTGAACTGGTGAAGGACGGGACCGCTGAAGTTTTCTCAGTGCCTCAACTCTGCTTGACCAGGGGGCCGTACAGGACTTACGTTCTGAATGAGCGGCCTTTGGGAGCCGCCCGCAGTCGCGAAGCCCCCGGTTGTTCCCCCGTGATCGGGGGCTTCGTTCTGCCCACACCCTCCCTTTCCGGACGCCGCCCGGCCTGATTCGCTCACCCTGGGTCACCGTCCGATGTGCGCCCCATCTGCTCCCACCTCGTGGAACGGGGTGTGCTGCACCCTTCGGCAGGCCCATGCACCGCAGGTACGATGCCTCTCGGTGCGACCTTCGGACGGCTGCTCTGCGCACCACAGCAACTCCCGTCCGCGGCACAGTCGTTCGACCAGAGCTGCCGACGGGCACCGGCCCGGCGGCAAGGGGGGTGTCCTGATCCGCGAGGCACTCCCCGACCATCGGGGGCACGGTTTGTGGGGGACGTGATGGACTTCGGCACGCAGGGCCCCGAGGCCCCGGCCGACCTCGCCTGGCTGCGAGGTGTGGATGCCTACACGATGGGCGCCTACCCGCAGGCGGAGGAGGAGTTCCGCGCCGCGGTCCGGATGGACCCCGGTATGGCGGACGGCTGGCTCGGACTGCACGCGCTACGGGTGGACACGACGACCGCGCTGCTGCGGATGTTCCGGCACCGGGACCGCTTCGGCGAGCAGCGCACCCGCCACCGCCGCACCCTCAACTCCTGGTACTGGCTGGGCTGGTGGGTGCAGCCGGTGCTGGAGAGCCCGCGCGACCTGCTGCTCGCGCACGCCTCGCACTGGCTCGACGGACGTCATGTCCCCGAACTGGACCGGGCGTTGGCCGGTCTGCCGCCGGTCGACGCGGACCACCAGGTGCGGTTCCTGCACGCGTGCCGCGCCTATCTGGTCAAGGACTGGGAGCAGTTGGTGCGGCACACCGATCCGCTGATCAACGATCCCATGCTCGGTATAGAGGCCGGCCTGTTCGGCGGCATGGCGCGGGTCCGGCTGGAGATGTACGGGCAGGCGGAGCCGCTGCTGTCGTCCGCGCTGATGCGCTGCCGCAGCGAGCAGCCGCAGCGCAAGGAGCTGCGGTACTGGCTGGCCCGCGCCCACGAGGGCACCGGACGGTCCGCCGCCGCGCTGCCCCTGTACCGGGCGGTGCACCGGGTCGACCCCTCCTTCATGGACACCTCGGCGCGGCTCGCGGCCATATCCGAGGGGGACGGGTACGACGACGCCGCGGCCGATCTCGCGGCGATCACGCTCGCCGGGATCGGGCAGGACGTGCTGGAGGGCCCGGACGGCGTGGATCCGCTGTTCGGCTCCGAGGGCCGCGACCTGAAGCTGTCGGAGCCCGATCCGTCACCGCCCGGCGGGCTGCCGGCCCAGAGCGACGGCTTCCGGGAGAAGGCCATGGTGCCGGTGCAGCCGCTGCCCGCGGGACCGACCGACCCCGCCTTACTCGAGGAGGCGCTCGCCGAGCTGGAGCGCATGGTGGGCCTGGAGCCCGTGAAACGACAGGTCAAGGCGCTGTCCGCGCAGTTGAACATGGCACGGCTGCGCACCGGACAGGGCCTCCCGGTGCAGCCGCCCAAACGGCACTTCGTCTTCTCCGGCCCCTCCGGCACCGGCAAGACCACGGTGGCCCGCATCCTCGGCCGGGTCTTCTACGCCCTCGGGCTGCTCGGCGGCGACCATCTGGTCGAGGCCCAGCGAGCCGACCTGGTCGGCGAGTACCTCGGCCAGACGGCCGTGAAGGCCAACGAGCTGATCGACTCGGCGATCGGCGGCGTCCTGTTCGTGGACGAGGCGTACTCCCTGTCCAACTCCGGCTATGGCAAGGGCGACGCGTACGGCGACGAGGCCCTCCAGGTCCTGCTGAAGCGGGCCGAGGACAACCGCGATCACCTGGTCGTCATCCTCGCCGGTTATCCCGAGGGCATGGACCGTCTGCTCGCCGCCAACCCCGGCCTCTCCTCCCGCTTCACCAGCCGCGTGGACTTCCCCTCCTACCGCCCCCTCGAACTGACCTCCATCGGTGAGGTACTGGCCGCGGAGAACGGCGACATATGGGACGAGGAGGCGCTGGACGAGCTGCGCTCGATCGCCGGCCACGTCGTCGACCAGGGCTGGATCGACGAACTCGGCAACGGCCGCTTCCTGCGCACCCTGTACGAGAAGAGCTGCGCGTATCGCGATCTGCGGCTGTCGGGATACCCCGGCACACCGTCGCGCGACGACCTGTCGACCCTGCGGCTGCCGGACCTGATGCAGGCCTACGGGGAGGTCCTGTCGGGACGGGGCCCGCAGGATCCGTCGGCGATGTGAGAAGGCCCCGGGTCCGCCGGAGCCGTACGACCCGTCACTTCGGTCGCACGGCCGCCGGGAACCCGGGGCCCACGCTCACGATCAGCTCGCCAGCGCCTCCTCGGGGGCCGGGCTCGGACGCGGCTCCGCGACGCGTACCGGCGCGACATCCCGGTGTGCCGGGTCCCGCACCTCGCCGACCAGCAGTTCCAGTACGTCCTCCAGCGCCACGAGGCCGAGGACCTTGCCGGAGGCGTCGGCGACCTGGGCGAGGTGGGTGGCGGCGCGGCGCATCACGGTGAGGGCGTCGTCCAGGGGCAGTTCGGACCGCAGGGTGGTCATGGGGCGCCACAGCTGCTGCGGGACCGCGCGGTCGGACTCCTCCAGGTCGAGGACGTCCTTCACATGGAGATAGCAGCCCATGAAGGCGCCGTTCTCCGCGACCACCGGGAAGCGGGAGTACCCGGTGCGTGCGGTGAGCGCGACGACCTGGCCCGGGGTGACCGTGGGGTCCACGGTGACCAGCGAGCCGCCGTCGAGCAGGACGTCGGTGACCAATCGGGAGCCGAGCTCCAGGGCGTCCTCGAGGCGCTCCTGCTCCTCGGGGTCGAGGAGGCCCGCCTGCCGCGAGTCCTCGACGAGCCGGTTGAGCTGCTCGCTGGTGAAGACCGCTTCCACCTCGTCCCTGGGCTCGACCCGGAACAGCTTGAGGATCAGCCGCGCGCAGGCGCCGAGGCCCACCGTGACCGGCCGGCACAGCCGCGCGAAGGCGACCAGTCCGGGGCTGAGCCACAGGGCCGTCTTCTCCGGCGCGGCCATCGCCAGGTTCTTCGGGACCATCTCGCCGATGACGAGATGGAAGAAGACGACGAGGGCGAGCGCGATCACATAGCCGAGCGGGTGGATCACCCCGTCCGGCAGATGGACCGCCTCGAAGACCGGCTCCAGCAGATGGGCGACCGTGGGCTCGGCGACCGCGCCGAGCGTCAGCGAACACATGGTGATGCCGAACTGGGCCGCCGCCATCATCTGCGGGAGCCGCTCCAGGCCGTACAGCACCTGCCGGGAGCGCGCGGTGCCCAGCGGTTCGATCTGGCTGCGCCGTACGGACACCAGCGCGAACTCGGCGCCGACGAAGAAGCCGTTGGCGAGCACCAGCAGGCCCGCGAACAGGAGTTGGAGCACGCTCATCGGACCGCCTCCGGGGCGAGCGCGGTCCGCACCAGGCGGACGCGTTCGGCACGGTAGTGCCCGACCTGGCGCACCGACAGGCGCCAGCCCGGAAGCTCGGCCTTGTCGCCGGGGGCCGGGATCCTGCCGAGCAGGTCGGCGACGAGGCCCGCCACGGTCTCGTACGGTCCCTCGGGCACGTCGAGGCCTATGCGTTGCAGGATGTCCACCCGGCAGCTGCCGTCGGCGTCCCAGGCCGGCCTGCCGTCCTCGGGCGGAGCGGCCGCGAGCTCGGGCGGTTCGCCGAGCACGTCGTCGTGCTCGTCGCGGACCTCGCCGACGAGTTCCTCGACGATGTCCTCCAGGGTGACCACGCCGGCCGTGCCGCCGTACTCGTCGACGACGACGGCGATCGGCTGCTCACTGCGCAGCTGCTCCAGGAGGGGCTGCACGGGCAGCGTCTCCGGGACGAGCAGCGGGGCCTGGGCGATCCGGCCGACGGGGGTGCGCAGCCGGTCGTGCGAGGGGATCGCGAGGGCGTCCTTGAGGTGCACCATGCCGACGATCTCGTCGATCCGCTCCCGGTAGACGGGGAAGCGGGACAGACCGGTGGCACGGGTGAGGTTGACCACGTCCTCGGCGGTCGCCGACGACTGGAGGGCGCTGACCTTCACCCGCGGCGTCATGACGTGCTGCGCGGTGAGGTCGGCGAGCGACATGATGCGGACGAAGAGGTCGGCGGTGTCCTGTTCCAGGGCGCCCGCCCGGGCCGAGTGACGGGCCAGGGAGACGAGTTCGCCGGGGGTGCGGGCCGAGGCCAGCTCCTCGGCGGGTTCGACGCCGAGGGCCCGGACGAGCCGGTTGGCGACCGTGTTGAGCGCGGCGATCACCGGCCGGAACAGACGGGAGAAGACGTGCTGCGGGCCGGCCACGAACCGGGCGACCTGGAGCGGCTTG
Source organism: Streptomyces sp. NPDC002935 (assembly GCF_040611295.1). Classification (NCBI taxonomy): domain Bacteria; kingdom Bacillati; phylum Actinomycetota; class Actinomycetes; order Kitasatosporales; family Streptomycetaceae; genus Streptomyces; species Streptomyces sp. NPDC002935. Next base: position 61,390 of record NZ_JBEXNW010000021.1, on the reverse strand, counting down.
GACACGGCCCAGTTCTTGGGCACGAGTTCACCGACCACCATCTGCACGGCGGAGGCCAGCAGCATGCCGACCACCACGGCGACGCCGGGAACCGCACCGTCGGGCAGCCCGATCGCGGTGAACGGGCCGTTCAGCAGTTGGGCGAGAGCCGGTTCGGCGAGCATACCGACCACGAGTGAGGTGATGGTGATGCCGAGCTGGGTGCCGGAGAGCTGGAACGACAGTTCCTTGAGCGACTCGACGACCGTACCGGCGCGTTTGTCTCCGTCGGCGGCGGCCTTCTCGGCGTCCGGGCGTTCGACCGTGACGAGGCCGAACTCCGCCGCCACGAAGAAGCCGTTGGCGAGAATCAGCAGGAACGCCGCGCCAAGGAGCAACAGGGGGATGGTCATGCCGCCGCCTCGATATGTCGGAAGGGGGCGGCGCAGGTACTACAGGACGATCCGTCCATCGCTGGAGGGAGTCACTCCTCGGGTAGCAGGGAGCCTCTGAGGGCTGGGGGCACATCGGAGGCGGAGGCGCGATGAAAACGCCTCCGCCAACAGATTAATCAAGACATGGGCCCTCAGGGCAGGGTGGAAGGCCGAGAGTCAGCCCTGATGTTCGTCGCGGTGCCCGTCGGGCTCGCGCAGGGCGCGGTCCTCCACGAGCGCGCGCAGGGTGCGGGCGTCCTCGATGGCGCGCTGTCTGGCGATGCCCGGCTGGATGCCGAGCGCCGGCAGGCTGGTGCCGTCGCTGAGGTCGAGGAACACCCAGGGGTCGCCGGGGCGCAGGTTGACCTGGAGGATCTCCGCCCAGTCCAGGTGCCGCCGGCTCGCGATGTTGACGACGGTGACCCCGGTCTCGTCGGCGACGACCTTGGGCCGTGAGAGCAGCAGGAGCACTCCGAAGAGCAGGGCCGCGGTGAAGATGAAGCTGAGCCGCTCCCCCGGGCCGAGTTGTTCCAGGAGCATCGCGACCGTGGTGATGACCACGAGGATCGCGGCGCCCGCGGTGAGCAGCACGGCCCGAGTACGGGAGGGGCGGAAGGTGACGGGAAGGGCGGGGAGGTCTGGCATGTCCGAGAATCCCGTCAGAGCCGGCAGGCGTGGATGGCCGTGGTCAGGATGGCCCGCGCGCCGAGCTCGTACAGGTCGTCCATGATCCGCTGGGCTTCCTTGGAGGGGACCATGGCACGGACGGCGACCCAGCCCTCGTTGTGCAGCGGCGAGATGGTCGGCGACTCCAGGCCGGGAGTGAGCGCGACGGCCTTCTCCAGGTGCTCGGCGCGGCAGTCGTAGTCCATCATCACGTACGTCCGGGCGACCAGGACGCCCTGGAGCCGGCGCAGGAACTGCTGGACCTTGGGCTCGGCGTCCTCGCTGAGGTCGGCTCCGACGCGGCGGATGACGACGGCCTCGGACTTCATGATCGGGTCGCCGAAGACCTCCAGGCCGGCGTTGCGCAGCGAGGTGCCGGTCTCGACGACGTCCGCGATGACCTCGGCGACACCGAGTTCGATGGCGGTCTCGACGGCGCCGTCGAGGTGCACGACGGAGGCGTCGATGCCCTGGTCGGCGAGGTGCTTGGCGACGATGCCCTCGTAGGAGGTGGCGACCGTCATGCCGTTCAGGTCCGCGACGCCGTTCGCCGTGCCCGGCTTGGTGGCGAAGCGGAAGGTGGAACGGGCGAAGCCGAGCGGGAGGATCTCCTCCGCGTTGGCTCCGGAGTCGATCAGGAGGTCGCGGCCGGTGATGCCGATGTCGAGACGGCCCGAGGAGACGTAGATCGCGATGTCGCGGGGGCGGAGGTAGAAGAACTCGACCTCGTTGCCCGGGTCGACGATCCTGAGCTCCTTGGACTCCCGGCGCTGCTGGTAGCCGGCCTCATGCAGCATGTCCGCCGCAGGTCCTGACAGGGAACCCTTGTTGGGGACGGCGATGCGCAGCATGAGGTCGGCTTCCTTTGCGTGAGGTTGTTCAGGAGTGGGTGGGTCGGGCGGACGTGCTCGGTGCGGGGGCGATGCGGAGATCGGCCCCTACAGATGCGCGTACACGTCGTCGAGGGAGATCCCGCGCGCGACCATCATCACCTGGACGTGGTAGAGCAGCTGCGAGATTTCCTCGGCGGCGGCGTCCTTGCCCTCGTACTCGGCGGCCATCCAGACCTCTGCGGCCTCTTCGACGACCTTCTTGCCGATGGCATGAACGCCCTTGCCGACCAGCTCGGCGGTGCGCGAAGTGGCCGGATCGCCCGTGGCGGCCTTCTGCTGGAGCTCGGTGAAGAGCTCCTCGAACGTCTTATTGGACATGGTGGTCCTCACCCTACGCGCTCGGTGCCGTACCTCAGTGCCAGGGTTCGGATACTGAGCGGAGGGTGGCCGCCGTCGCCACGGCGGCCGTCACCGCCTCGTGCCCCTTGTCCTCGTTGGAGCCCTCGATGCCCGCGCGGTCCAGGGCCTGCTCCTCGGTGTCACAGGTCAGCACACCGAAGCCGATGGGGACGCCGGTGTCGATGGAGACCTGGGTGAGGCCCTGGGTGACGCCCTGGCACACGTACTCGAAGTGGGGTGTTCCACCGCGGATGACGACGCCGAGCGCGACGATCGCGTCGTAGCCACGGCCCGCCAGGACCTTGGCGGCGACCGGCAGCTCGAAGCTGCCGGGGACCCGCAGCAGGGTCGGCTCGTCGATTCCCAGCTCGTGCAGGGCGCGCAGCGCGCCGTCGACGAGTCCGTCCATCACCTTGTCGTGCCACTGTGCCGCGATGACCGCGACCCGCAGGTCGCCGCAGTTGCGTACGGACAGTTCAGGTGCACCCTTGCCGCTCACGTCTCTCCTCAGTCCCGCTGTGCTGTGTTGCCGATGGTGCTGTTGTCGTGCGGTGGTACCGGTCGTGCGGTGTCACTGGCTCCCGCAGGCCGACACGGTGGTCGTGTCCAGCCAGGGCAGGTCGTGTCCCATCCGGTCCCGCTTGGTGCGCAGGTAGCGCAGGTTGTGCTCGCCCGCCAGTACGGGCATCGGCTCCCGTCCGGTGACCCGCAGGCCGTGCCGGACGAGCGCGTCGGTCTTGTCGGGGTTGTTGGTCATCAGGCGCAGGCTGCGGACGCCGAGGTCCTCCAGGATCTGCGCGCTCGCGCCGTAGTCCCGGGCGTCGGCGGGCAGGCCGAGTTCCAGGTTGGCGTCGAGGGTGTCGCGGCCGCGCTCCTGGAGCTCGTACGCGCGGAGTTTGGAGAGCAGGCCGATGCCGCGTCCCTCGTGGCCGCGCAGGTAGACCACGATGCCGCGGCCCTCGGTCTGGATGCGCTCCATGGACGTCTGCAGCTGGGGGCCGCAGTCGCAGCGCTCGGAGTGGAACACGTCGCCGGTGAGGCATTCGGAGTGGACGCGGACGAGGACGTCCTCGCCGTCGCCGATCTCACCGTGGACGAGGGCGACGTGCTCGACGCCGTCGGTGGTGGAACGGTAGCCGAACGCCGTGAACTCGCCGAAGGCGGTGGGCAGATGGACCTCTGCCTCGCGGCGGACGGTGGGTCCGGCGAGAAGTGCCCCGTTCCCGGGCGCCGTCGAGAGCTCCATGGAGCGGCGGTAGGCGATCAGGTCCTCGATGGAGATGATCGTCAGTCCGTGCTTGCGGGCGAAGGGGATCAGCTCGGGCAGCCGGAGCATCCGGCCGTCCTCGCCGGCGATCTCGACGATCGCTCCGGCCGGGCGCAGACCGGCCAGCCGGGCGAGGTCGACGGCGGCCTCGGTGTGGCCGTTGCGGGCCAGGACGCCGCCGGGCCGCGCGCGGAGCGGGAAGACGTGGCCGGGGCGCACGAAGTCGTCGGCCTGCGAGACGCCGTCCGCGAGGAGGCGCAGTGTGGCGGCTCGGTCGGCGGCCGAGATGCCGGTGCTCACCCCGTGCGCGGCGGACGCGTCCACCGACACCGTGAACGCGGTCTTCATCGACTCGGTGTTGTCGTCGACCATCTGCGGGAGGCGCAGCCGGTCGAGTTCGTCGCCCTCCATGGGGGCGCAGATCAGCCCGCGGCACTCGCTCATCATGAAGGCGACGATCTCGGGGGTCGCCTTCTCGGCGGCGACGACGAGGTCGCCCTCGTTCTCGCGGTCCTCGTCGTCGACGACCACGATCGGGCGGCCGGCCGCGATGTCGGCGATGGCCTGCTCGACGGGGTCGAGCGCGAAGTCCGAGGCGTCTTGATCGTGCCCGGTGCTGTACCAAACCGGCGCCGTTGTCATGCCGGAGCTCCTTCCAGGACGGGCTGCCCGGCCGTGCGGGAACGCAGCCACCAGTCGCGCAGGCCCCACAGGACGAGCGCGCCGTACAGGACGTAGACGAAACCGGAGAAGGCGTAGCCGTTGGCGAAGTTGAGGGGGACACCCACCAGGTCGACCAGCAGCCAGGCGAACCAGAACTCGACCATGCCGCGGGCCTGCGCGTACATGGCGACGATCGTGCCGACGAAGATGTAGGCGTCCGGCCAGGGGTCCCAGGACAGCTTCGGGTAGACGTGGAACAGAGCGCTGACCGCGAGGGTTCCCACGGCCGCGGCGCCCACCATGTACGCGCGCTCCCGCCAGGTGGCGAACCGTACGGACACCCGCCCGTCCTTGCCCTCGCCGCGGTTCCACTGCCACCAGCCCCACAGGGCGACGACGACGACCACGACCTGCTTGCCGGCGCTGCCGGTGAGGTGGCCGGCGAAGGCCGCGAAGAGGACGACGCCGGACAGGAGCTGAACGGGCCAGCTCCAGATGGAGCGCCGCCAGCCGAGCCCGAGGGCGGCCAGGCCGAACACGTTGCCGACCATGTCCGACCACTTGATGGACTGACCGAGGAGGACGAAGGCCTCGGAGTTGATCCAGTTCACTGCCCGGCCCCCTGCGCGCCGGGCAGACCGGCAGGCTGCTCGCCGCGGGCGCCGAGCAGTCGCTCGACGTACTTGGCGATGACGTCGACCTCGAGGTTGACCGGGTCGCCGGGCTGCTTGTGGCCCAGCGTGGTCAGGTCGAGGGTGGTGGGGATGAGGCTCACGGTGAAGTAGTCGGGGCCGGCGTCGACGACGGTCAGGCTGATGCCGTCGACCGTGATGGAGCCCTTCTCGACCACATAGCGGGAGAGGTCGGCGGGGAGCGAGATCTTGACGATCTCCCAGTTGTCGGACGGCTTGCGCTCGATGACCGCGCCGGTGCCGTCGACGTGTCCCTGCACGATGTGGCCGCCGAGGCGCTCGCCCACGGCCATCGGTCGTTCCAGGTTGACGCGGGACCCGACGGTGAGAGCACCGAGGCTGGAGCGGTCCAGGGTTTCCGCCATGACGTCGGCGGTGAACTCGTCGCCCTCGTGCTCGACCACGGTGAGACAGACTCCGTTGACGGCGATGGAGTCGCCGTGCTGCGCGCCCTGCGTGACGACGGGGCCACGCAGCCGGAAACGCGAGGCGTCGTCGAGCGTCTCGACGGCGGTGACCTCACCCAGCTCTTCGACGATTCCGGTGAACACTTCCCGGGTCCTCCTGCCTCATAGGGCACGGACTCCGGGGCCTGTCGATGACGACAGAATGAGCGGACCGCGGCACACCGGGAGCGACGCCGAAAGGGCACTCGTCCCGCAGGACGAGTAACGACAAACGGCAGCGCGCACGAATGCCCGCCCGCCGCGCACTGCCTCCCATCCGGACTTTAACCGTCGGTCCAGGAATTTCACCTGGTCAACCGGCCGCTGGAAGCGACCGGGTCGCGGACTGTAACCGCCGGTTCGGAATTACACCGACCCCGGAGTGCGCTGCTTCTGGTACAGGGCCAGTGTGCCACGCCTGATCGGCGCCCATACGACCACACCTCTGTGGGGTGGCTCACAGCCGATCGGCATGGACTTCCACGGAGTGGCTCATCCGGTCAACTTCCTTCGCCCGGCGCGACCTTGGGCCGTACCACGCCACCTCAATATTGGTCCATACCTATTGACGCTATGGTCTAGTCCTCTTAGTGTCCTCGATCAAGACTGCGTGATCATTGATCGTCGGTCCCCCACGATCGACCCGGCGGCGGTGACGAAGGCCCTTGCCCCGCCGCCGGGTCCCCCACGGAGCCGGCTCGGCCGCCGGTACCCACACCGTCCGCCGCATCCCGGCCTCTGCGAGGCTGGGGGCGTGACGACGAGCCTCGCCGACGAGTTCGAGACGTATCGCCCGCGCCTGTTCGGGCTCGCCTACCGCATGCTCGGTTCCGCCGCCGACGCCGAGGACACCGTGCAGGACGCCTATCTCCGCTTCAGCGGCGCCGACCGCGCGAAGGTCGAGCAGCCCGGCGCCTGGCTCGCCAAGGTCGTCACCAACCTCTGCCTCAACCGGCTGACCTCGGCCCGGGCGCGGCGCGAGCGGTATGTGGGGCCCTGGCTCCCCGAACCCGTCGCCACCGCGGACGGCACCCTCGGCCCGCTGGAGTCGGCGGAGCAGCGGGACGCCGTGTCCCTCGCCCTGCTCGTCCTCCTGGAGCGGCTCACCCCGACCGAGCGGGCCGTCTACGTGCTGCGGGAGGCCTTCGCCTACGGCCACCGGGAGATCGCCGAGGTCCTGGAACTGAGCGAGGCCAACTGCCGTCAGCTGTACCGGCGGGCGGTGGGGCGGGTCGTGGCGCCGAAGGCCCGCTTCGAGGCCCCTCCCGAGCAACAGACCCGGCTCGTCGCCTCGTTCCTGTCCGCCGCCCGCGAGGGTGACCTGGCCGGCCTGGAGCGGCTGCTCGCGGCGGAGGTCACCTGGTGGTCCGACGGCGGCGGCAAGGTCTCCGCGGCACGGCGGCCCCTCGAAGGGCGCGAGAAGGTGCTGCGCTTCCTGGCCGGCATCCTCGGCCGGACCGCGGCGGACGGCGTCCGCCTGTCGATCACCGAGATCAACGGCCGCGCCGGGCTCATCGCGCACGGCCCCGTGGCCGCCGACGGGGTCGGCAGTGTCAGCGATGTCACGGGCGTCAGCAGCGACAGAAGCCTCAGCAGCCTCATTGGAGTTGTCGCCTTCGAAGCCCACGACGGGGTGTTCACGGGCGTGCGGGCGGTGCTGAACCCGGACAAACTGGAGTTCGTGGGGCGCCAGCTGACCCATGCCTAGCCGTCACCTCCGGTGGGCCCCGCGCACGCCACCGTCACCTCCCGTCGGTTCCGCGCGCCGGTTCGTCGCACGCAGGGTCCGCGTCCGCCCTCCGACCGACGCCGGCCGCGATCGCGGTCCCGGCGCAGGCCGTTGTCACATCCGCGCGGGCTGTCCGGTCTCAGCTCACAAAGGGCGTTCCACCGGGGAGCGTCCGGCAGCGAAAGGCTGAACAGCATGACCACGATCCTGGTGACCGGCGGAACCGGAACCCTCGGCCGGCTCGTCACCGAGCGGCTGCGGGCGGACGGGCACGAGGTGCGGGTGCTCAGCCGGCACGCACAGCCGTACGCCGTCGATCTGCGCGAGGGCGGCAGCGGCCTGGACACGGCCGTCGCGGGCGTCGACGCGATCGTGCACTGCGCGACCACACCGCGTGGAGGCGACGAACGGGCCGCCGCGCAGGTCATCGCGGCCGCGCGCCGGGCGGCCGTCCCGCATCTGATCTACATCTCGATCGTCGGCGTCGACGTGGTGCCGTTCGGCTACTACAAGACCAAGCTGGCCGTGGAGAAGCTGATCGAGGAGTCCGGGCTCGGCTGGACGATCCTGCGCACCACCCAGTTCCACGACCTCGTCGCCCAGCTCCTCACCGGGCTCGCCAAGCTGCCGGTGCTGCTCCTCCCGGCCGGCGTCTCCGACCAGCCCATCGAGGTCGCCGAGGTCGCCGACCGGCTGGCCGAACTGGCGGCCGGCCCTCCCGCGGGGCGGGTCGAGGACATGGGCGGGCCCGAGGTACGCACCTTCCGCTCCCTGGCCGCCGCCCACCTCCGCGCCGGCGGGAAGCGACGCCCGCTGCTCGGCGTGCGCCTGCCGGGCCGGGCCTACCGGGCGTTCCGGGTGGGGCATCACCTCACACCGGGGCACGCCGTGGGGAAGGGCACGTACGAGGACTTCCTGAAGGCGCGCTCCACGACGACGCGGTGACCCCGGGCGCGCCCCCGCCAGGCCCGACGCGCGACACCCGCCCCGGGGATCCCAGCGCCCGGCACCCCGGCCCGGGACCCGACGCACACCAGCCCGTCCCGAAGTCCCCAGGACCTACCGCGACGACGGCGGAGCGAACAGCTCGTCCTGGGCGCCGTCGCGCGCGGTCAGCAGGGCGCCGCGCAGCACCGCGCCGCCGCCGAGCGTGCTCGCGCGCACCTCGGTCGGGAGCGGCGACATACGGACGAGCCGCCGCTCGACCCGTACGGCGAGCGCGGCGCCGCCCGCCTGGCCGACCTCACCGCCGAGGACCACACAGCCGGGGTCCAGTACGGCGATGACAGAGGCCGCCCCGATGGCGAGGCGGTCGGCGAGGGCGTCGAGGAAGCCGTCGGACGCCGGGGAGCCGGGGGCTGCCACGGCCTGCCTCACCAGCGCCGCGGCGTGCGGTTCGTGGGCGTCCGGCTCCGCCGCGACGCCGTACTCCGCCGCGAGCGCCGCGACCGCCGCCGACCCGGCCAGGGAGTGGAAGCCGCCCTCGCAGTCGGTCGCCGAGGGGAGGGTCGTGGTGCCGGGCACGGGAAGGAAGCCGATCTCCCCGGTACCTCCGGACGCTCCCCGGCGCAGGGCGCCGTCGAGAACGACGGCGGCCCCGGTGCCGTGGCCGAGCCACAGCAGGACGAAGGTGTCGCGGTCGCGGGCGACGCCGTCGCGCTGTTCGGCGAGGGCGGCGAGGTTGGTCTCGTTCTCGACGAGGACGCGGGCCTCGGGAAGCCGTTCCTGGAGGGCGGCGACCAGGCTCCGGTGCCAGGCGGGCAGACCGGAGGAGTCGCGGAGTTCGCCGGTGGCGGGGTCGATCAGGCCGGGCGCGCCGATGCCGACGGTGTGCAGCCTGCCCCACCCGCGGACGAGTTCGGGCGGGGGCGCCGCCCCGAGGGCCCCGGCCTCCTTAGCCACCCGCTCGACCAGCGCGACCGCCTGCTCCACCGCCGGTCCCGTCCCGGTGTCGCCGCCGATCGGCACGGACGCCTCGGCGAGGACGTCACCGACCAGGTCGGAGACGACCACGGAGACTCCCTCCGTACGGACGTCGAGCGCGGCCAGGTGGGCGCGGTCCGCGACGATCCCGTAGACCCGGGCGTTCGGGCCGCGCCGCTGCTCCCCCGATTCCCCGACCACGGTGATGAGGCCGGAGGCCGTGAGGCGTTCGACGAGGTCGGCGACGGTGGGCCGGGAGAGTCCGGTGAGCTGCTTCAACCGCCCTGCCGTCAAGGGGCCTTCCTGCTGCAACAGCCGCAGGGCGAGCCGGTCGTTGATGGCCCGTGCGGTGCTCGGGGATGCGGGCATGCCGGGAATCCTTCCAGATCGGCGGGCCCGCCCGGTGGGCGGGCGGCCAGCAATCGTCTATCTATCAGGCAGGGTTCCTGATAGTTTACGGCGGCAGATTGGGGCATCATCACCCGGGGAGGGGCCCGAGCATGAGTGAAGTGGTCTACGACCAGCGCGAGGTGAAGCGCGCCCGGTACGCCGTGGCGGCCGTCTTCGCCGTGCACGGAGCCGTCACCGGCTCGTTCGCGACCCGTGTGCCGTGGATCCAGGACCATGCGTCGGTCAGCGCGGGGCAGCTGGGTTTCGCCCTCGCCTTCACCGCCCTCGGCGCGTCCTGCTCGATGCCGCTGGCCGGCCGGATCACCCACCACTTCGGCAGCCGTACGGCGCTGCGCGGACTCATGACGCTGTGGACGATGGCGCTGATCCTCCCGTCCCTCGCGCCGAACCTGCTCACCCTGTGCCTGGCGATGTTCGTCTACGGCGCCACGGCGGGGATGGCGGATGTCGCCATGAACGCGCTGGGTGTCGAGGTCGAGAACCGGCTCGACAGGTCGATCATGTCCGGGCTGCACGGCATGTGGAGCGCCGGCGCCCTGGTCGGCGCGGCGGCCGGCACGCTCGCCGCGCATCTGGGCTCGGACGCGCGCCTGCACCACGCCCTGGCCGCGGCGACCCTCACGCTCCTCGGTCTCGTCGCCTGTCGCTGGGTGCTCGACCTGCAGCCCGCCGAGGACGAGGAGCCGCCGCCGCGGTTCGCGCTGCCGCCCCGGTCGGCGCTGCTCATCGGCGCGGTCGGCTTCTGCGCGGTCTTCGCGGAGGGCGCGAGCCTGGACTGGTCGGCGGTCTACCTGCGCGACCAGCTGGACAGCTCGGCCGGTCTCGCCGCGGCCTCGACCACCGGCTTCATGCTGACCATGGCGGTGGCCCGGCTGGTGGGCGACACGGTGGTGAACCGATTCGGCGCCGTACGCACCGTCCGGGCGGGCGGTGTGCTGGCCGTGCTCGGCGGGCTGCTGATCGTCGTGGCGGAGCATCCGGCGGTGGCCATGGGCGGCTTCGCGCTGCTCGGCCTCGGTATCGCGGTCGTCGTCCCGCTGTGCTTCGCGGCGGCCGGGCGCAGTGGCCCCAACCCCAGTCAGGCCATCGCGGGCGTCGCGACCATCACGTACACCTCGGGGCTGATCGCGCCGAGCCTGATCGGGTCGGTGGCGCAGGCGACGAGTCTGATGGTGTCGTTCGGGCTGGTCACGATCCTGGCGTTCGGGCTCACCGTGCTCGCGGGTGTGCTGCGCGCCGGGGACCGCGACCGCCCGAAGGTCAGTCCTGCGAGCGCAGCAGTTCCCGGCCCAAGGTCCTGAACCGGTCGCTCCACGGCGCCGGGCGCAGCGTCCCGGGGTCGAGCCGGACGAGGACACGGGTGCCCCGCGCGTAGGTCACCGCGCCGTCGAGGGAGCAGAAGCGGAAGCCGTACGTCAGTCCGGTGTTCCCCAGCCGCTCCAGCCAGAGGTGGACGGCGTACTCGCCGGGACGGCTGACCGGGGCGTCGTAGGTGATGCGCAGTTCCTTGACGGCGTTGCAGAAGTCGCCCGCCGCCTCCCAGTCGCCCTCGAAGCTCAGGCCGCGCTCATACCACAGCGCGGCCCAGGCGCGCTCGACCATGACCGGGTAGCGGGCGTTGTGCAGCAGTCCGAGCGCGTCGAGGTCGTCGAAGTGGACGGTGACGGGCAGGAGCCGTCCGTACGAGAGGGCGGGGGCGACGGGGACTTCGGCGGTCACGGGCGGGGCTCCTGGAACGTACGGCGTGCGGATGGGGCAAGCATGGCTGAAACGCCACCCCCATCCTAAGCAAACGCTCAGGAGCCCTGTCCGGGCGGGATCAGCCCGCGATCGAGTCGAGCTGCTCGGCGGCCGGCCGCAGCTCCCACAGATCGCCGCCGGGCGGCGCTTCGAGCTTCGGTACGGCCGCCCGCGCGGCCCGGTCCCCCGCGTCGGCCGCCGCGTGCACCACATCGCTCGCCGCGAAGCGGTGGAACTCCAGCTCGGGGTGGGTCCACGGCTCGGCGCCGGTGGCGGCGGGCAGCAGGTAGTCGACCGCCTCGTACAGGCTCTGGCCGTCCGGCCCGCGGTACGACCAGAGGTTCACGCCGACGTGCCGGCCGATGGCCGCGAGCCGGGTGTAGGCGACGAGGTCGAAGGTCGAGTAGTGCCAGCTGCGGGTGCGGGCCAGCTCCTGGGGCTGGCTGCCGTCGGCGGCGATCTGCGGGTCGATGCGCAGCGCGCGGGCGTCGAGCACGGTCCGCCGGGCGAGGGCCTTGTCGCCGGTCGCGTAGGCGAGGGCGGCGAGCTGCATGTCGTAGAAGGTGCCGTGGTTGTTCCGGGCGGCGCCCTCCTCCTTGCCGAAGGCGCTGTCCGTCAGCCAGTCGCGGTAGCCGGTGTTCCAGTCGAGCATCGCGGCCCTGTCGCGCCGGGACCAGCCGGGGGCTCCGGTGTCCAGGACGGCGATCGCGTCGAGAACGCTGGTGTAGGACTGCGAGAAGTCGATCACGCCGATGGCCCGGCCGTCGTACTTGCAGGGGATGAACTGGCCGTGGTCCAGGTTCGGGTTCATCCTCGTCGCCGGGTCCAGGAACCAGGTGCGCAGGACCTGGGCGGCCTTCTCGGCGTACTGCTTCCTGCCGGTGTAGTACCAGGCGAGAGCGAGGTCGTACGTCGAGTCGAAGACCTTCTCGACGTCCTGGCGGTCGGTTCCGGTGTCCACCTCGGGGTTGCGCTGCCCGTCGCGCTGGACGTAGGGGCAGCCCCAGGGGTTGTCTGCGGTGGCGGGCCGCGAGGGCCACCAGTAGGGGGCCTGGCTGAGGTAGTCGTGGACATCGCCGCCGGGGGCGGGCTTCGGTTTGTCGACGACCGTCCAGGGGCCCTGTTCCAGCCAGTTGTCGGCCCGGGCCGTCAACGCGCCCAGCGAGCGGGCGAGTCGGCGGTCGCCGTGGTCCAGCCGGATCCGGGTCCGCTGGAGCCGCCCGCCGTCGAGGACCGCGGTCCTGGGGATCGCGGGCACGGCATGGGCGGACGCCGGGGGGACGACAACGGGCGCGGTACGAGCGGACGCCGAGGGGACGACGACGGACGCGAGCGCGACGGCGGCCGCCGCGACCACGCCCATTCGGGATCGTGCACTCACAGAACACTCCGATCAGACATATGAACGACGTTCATGAGTAGGACCGTGTGAGCGTAGAGCCGCTGGTTACCCCTGACAATGGTCCGGACAAATTCACGTACAGAGAAAGCGATTCTCACCATGGATCTCGGCGTGCGCTGGAAACTGCACGGCGACGGGCGGACTCCCGCCCCGGGAGCGGTCGTCCGCCCCGACGAACGCCTCTCCTGGCCCCGGACCTTCGGGCTCGGCGCCCAGCACGTGGTGGCCATGTTCGGGGCGTCCTTCGTGGCGCCCGTCCTGATGGGACTCGACCCGAACCTCGCGATCATGATGTCCGGTGTCGCGACGGTCGTCTTCCTGCTCGCCACCCGCGGCCGGGTGCCCAGTTATCTGGGCTGTTCGCTCTCCTTCGTGGGCGTCGCCGCCGTGATCCGCGCGCAGGGCGGCACCAGCGCCACGGTGACGGGCGCCTGCTTCGTGGTCGGGGTCGTGCTGTTCCTGGCGGGTCTCGCCGTGCGGCGGTTCGGGGCGAGGATCATCCACGCCGCGATGCCGCCGATCGTGACCGGCGCGGTCGTCATGCTGATCGGGTTCAACCTGGCGCCGGTGACCGCGTCCACCTACTGGCCGCAGGATCAGTGGACGGCGCTGCTCACGATGCTGGTCACCGGAGCGGCCGTGGTGTGCCTGCGCGGTTTCTGGTCACGCATCGCGATCTTCCTCGGGCTCGTCTTCGGCTACGTCATCTCCTGGGCCCTCGACCGGATCCTCGGCCGGATCCACTCGATGGACGCGAGCGGCAAGGTCACCGACCACTGGCGGCTGGACCTCTCCGGCGTCGGCCGGGCCGACTGGATCGGGCTGCCGTCCTTCCACGGACCCTCGTTCCAGTGGTCGGCGATCCTCGTCGCGCTGCCGGTCGTGATCGCGCTGGTCGCCGAGAACGCCGGTCACGTCAAGGCCGTCGGCGAGATGACCGGCGACCCGCTGGACGACGAACTGGGCACCGCGATCTCCGCGGACGGTGCCGCCTCCATGCTCTCCACGGCGGTCGGCGGCCCGCCCAACACCACGTACTCCGAGAACATCGGTGTGATGGCCGCGACCCGGGTCTACTCCACCGCCGCCTACTGGGCGGCCGCCGGCTTCGCCCTGCTCTTCGGGGTGTGCCCCAAGTTCGGCGCGGTGGTCGCGGCGATCCCGGGCGGCGTCCTCGGCGGCATCACCGTCATCCTGTACGGCATGATCGGGCTGCTCGGCGCCCAGATCTGGCTCAACGCCCGGGTGGACCTGCGCAATCCGCTGAACCTGGTGCCGGCCGCCGCGGGCATCATCATCGGCATCGGCGGCGTCACCCTGAAGTTCACCGACAACTTCTCGCTGAACGGGATCGCGCTGGGCACCATCGTCGTGATCACCGGGTATCACGCGCTGCGGGCGATGGCCCCGGCGCATCTCAGGCAGGAGCCCCTGCTCGACTCGGGGACGTCGTCGTACGACGAGTCCGGGGATCAGCGCGCCAGTTCATAGGCGTACTCGGCCGAGAAGGTCCCCGGTGTGCCCCGGCAGCCGTCCGACTCGCCCGGCGGCTTGACCCACAGATAGGCGTCGATCCCGGCCTCCCCGGTGCTCAGGGTCGGCGCCTGTCCGATCCTGCGGCCGGCCGGATCGCACCACTCGCCGTCGGCGGGGGCGCCGTTGCCGTTGCGGCTGGTGTCGATGACGGCACCGAGGCCGGCGGGCCCGCCGAGCGCGGCCAGCACCCGCCGGGCGTAGGCGATCTCGTCGCCCGTCCGGTTGAAGTTGGAGACGTTGGTGAAGACGCCGTCGGAGGAGGCGGGCGAGGCCGCGCCCGCCCGGCGGAGCAGCGCGGCCTGCTGGGCGGCCGGGTTCCAGTCGGAGTGGCCGGCGTCGTAGTAGACCCGGGCCCTGGGGTTCGCCGCCTTCAGGACGCGGCCCGCGCGGGCCAGGGAGGCGAAACGGTCGGCCCGCCCGCTCTCGGTGAGACAGTCGGACTGGGCGATCGAGTCGGGCTCCAGGACGACGACGACCTCGCCGGAGCCGAGCCCCGCCGCGAAACCGTCGATCCAGCCGTCGTACGCGGCGAGGTCGGGCGCCCCGCCCTCCGAGGCACCGTCGCAGTCGCGCTGCGGGATGGCGTACGGCACGACGACGGGCACCCGGCCCCGCGCGGAGGCGGCAGACGTCACGGCCCCGACGCGCGCGGCGATGGTGGACGGCGTGAAGTCGGCGAACCACACCGCGGACGGGCGGTCGGCGATCCGGGACGCGATGACCGCGCGCCGGGCGTCACCCGGGTGGGTGTCGACCCAGTCGCGGACCTGGGTGTCGGGGTGACGGTAGAGGAGGGCGGGTACGGCCACGACGGGCTTCCTCCCGGTCGGCGAGGGCGCGGGGGCGTGCTTCGGGGAGGCCGACCTCGACGCGGACGGCGCGGCCGAGGTGCGCGACGGCGTCGGCGAACCGGGAGGCGGGCCGAGGCCGGGCGACCGGGGCACCAGCGGTCGCGCGTCCTTCGAGGGCTGCCCGTCGTCGAGCGCGGACACCATCCCCGTCACGGTCCCGACCGCCACCACGACCGAGGCCGCGGCAACCATGACACCTCGGGCGGCGGACCGCCCGCGTCCGGCCCTGCGCTCCGCCGACCGCTGGGCACGTAAGCCTGACACGTACCGCTCCCCCACTCCCGCCCCGGCCGCGTTCCCCCGTTCTGGGGAAGCCCCCGGCCCGGCGGCACTTCGGCCACCCTAGGACTGGGACGCTGCCCCCATGGCGCAGTCGGCACAGTTCACCACCCCCGTTGACGCGGTCGTCTCCCGTATGCGCGCCCTCGACGTGAGGCTCCCCGAGCGGGACGGTCTCGCGGTCTTCAACCGCGTCTACCTCACCGTCACCGAGGAGTTCGACCGGCACCTGGACGCCGGGGTCTTCCCGGACCGCCGGGCCGCGATCACGCTGGACGTACGGTTCGCGGAGCGCTATCTGGCGGTGGCCGAGGAGGGCCGCGCACCCGCCTGCTGGCGGCCGCTGCTGCAGTTCCGCCGCCATCCGGGAGTACGCCCGCTGCAGTTCGCGCTCTCGGGCATCAACGCGCACATCGGGCACGATCTGGCGCTCGCCCTGGTGGACACCTGTCGTACGCTCGGCTGCGAACCGGGGGACCTGGAGGACGAGTTCGACCGCGTGGGCGATCTCCTCGTCTCGCTGGAGGAGCACATCCGCGAAGATCTGATGCCGGGCCCCGACCTGCTCCAGATCGCCGATCCGCTCACCCACCTGCTCGGCTCCTGGAGTCTGGAGCGGGCGCGTGAGGCCACCTGGGCGGCGGCGCGGACCCTGTGGGCGCTGCGCGGACTCCCGGACCTGGCCGAGGAGTTCTCCGAACGCCTGGACGCCGTGGTGGGCCTGGCCGGCCGGATGCTGCTCACTCCCCTGCCGACCTGATCCGGCCACGCGGCCCGGTCCTCGGCGGAACTCGGATCGGATCACTGTACGTTGAATCATCGGCACACCCTGATGCGAAGGAGCACCCAGGTATGGCGACGCGACTCGGCCTCACCCTCCCCCAGATGAAGCAGTACCACCTCGGACGGGACGTGCCCGACGTGGCGCGCGCCGCGGAGGCGATCGGGTACGACAGCCTGTGGGTCTTCGAGCGAGCCCTGTTCCCGGACCCCCCGACCCAGGGGCTGTACGGCGTCGAGGGGCTGGCCTGGCCGGAGGGGTACCGCGGCGTCGCCGACCCCTTGGTCACCCTGACGCTCGCGGCCGCGGTGACCGAGCGCGTAGAGCTCGGCACCAGCGTCCTGGTCGCCCCGCTGCACCTGCCGTTCCAGCTCGCCAAGGCCCTCGCCTCGCTCGACGCGGCGAGCGACGGCCGGGTCGTCGCGGGTCTCGGCACGGGCTGGTCGCTCGACGAGTACGCGGCGGCCTCCGCGCGGCCCTTCGAGGAGCGCGGCCAGGCCCTCGACGAGGTGATCGGGGTGTGCCGCGCGGTGTGGGGTCCCGACCCGGTGGTCTACGACGGCACGCTCACCAAGATCGCGTCGGCCGTGGTCGGTCCCAAGCCGGCCCGGCCGATCCCGATCCTGCTGGCCGCCAACACCGGAAAGGCGCGGCGCCGACTCGTCGACCACGCCGACGGGTGGATGCCGATCGGCATGGGTGTCGAACAACTGGCCGCGCAATGGACCCAGTTGCAAGACCTGGCCGCCGAGCGCGGCCGCACCGAGCCGTTGCGCACGGCGCTGCGGACCAACCCGCAGTACACCGCGAAGGGCTACGAGGGCGGGGACCGCCGGCCCTTCCAGGGCGGCGTCGAGCAGATCATCGAGGACCTGGTCGCCCACGCCGAGATCGGCCTCGACGAGATCTTCCTCGACCTTCAGAGCTCGGTGCGCGACGCCCAGGAACTGAAGGACGTGGCCGCCGAGGTGTACGAGGCGGCGCGGGCGGCCGGGGTCTGACCCGACCGCCGCGTCACGCCGTGCGGAGGGCTCAGTCCTCGGGGAGTTCCACCGGCGCGATCTCGTCGTAGACGTCGCCGGGCCCGGGGTTGGTCGGGTCGGTCGTCCCGCCGAGCTGGTGCATGACGCCCCAGACCGCGTTCAGCGCGGTCTGGACGGCACCCTCGGCCCAGCCGGCCGTCCAGGAGATGTCGTCGCCGGCGAGGAAGATGCCCCGCTTGTCCTCGGGCAGCCCGTCCTGCATGAAGTGCGTGAACAGGCGGCGCTGGTAGCGGTAGTGGCCCGGCAGGTTGGCCTTGAACGCGCCCATGAAGTAGGGCTCGTTCTCCCAGGACACGGTCACCGGGTTGCCGATGATGTGCTTCCTGATGTCGACCTTCGGGTAGATCTCGCCGAGCGACTTCAGCATGACCTCCATCCGCTCGCTCGCGGACAGCGGCAGCCACTTCAGGCTGTCGTCGCACCACGTGTACGAGAGGCAGATGACGGCGGGCTTGTCCGGGCCCTCGTCGAGGAGGTAGGTGCCGCGGGTCATCCGGTCGGTGAGCGTCATCGACATGACGTCACGGCCGGTCTCCTCGTCCTTGTCGAGCCAGAACGGCCGGTCGACGGGCACGAAGAGCTTGCTGGACTCCATGTAGTGCGTGCGCTCGATCGCGGTCCAGTGGTCGATCGGGAAGAGCGAGTCGTCGCAGGCGACCTTGGAGAGCAGCATCCAGGACTGCGCGGTGAAGATCGCCGCCTTGTAGGTACGGATGTCGCCGTTCGCGTCCGTCACCGTGATGCCGTTGCCCGCCGTGCGGTTCAGCCGGGTCACGGCCGGGCGCGGGGCGCCGTCGTGCAGCGTCGACAGCGAGGTGCCGTACGCCCAGTGGACGATCTTCTCCGGCTCGCGCTCCCACAGGCGCAGCGGAAGCTGCTGGGAGCCGCCGACGATGCCGCGGTGGTGGTCGTCGGCCTCGGTGTAGACGACGCGCAGGATCTCCAGGATGGAGTTCGGGAAGTCGGTGTCCCAGCCTCCGGTGCCGAAGCCGACCTGGCCGAAGATCTCGCGGTGCCGGAAGGACTTGAAGGACTCCGACTCGCAGAGGAAGCCGTAGAAGGTCTGGTTGTCGAGCTTCTCGACGAGCTTCGACCAGATCTCCCGGATGCGCGGAACGTCGCGCTCCCGTATGGCCTGGTTCATGTCGGAGAAGTCGGCGCCGTCCTCCAGGCAGGCGTTCCAGGCGTTCATCACGTCGCGGTAGACCTGCGGCAGGTCGTCGACGGACGTCGCGTAGTGCGACTCGCCCTTGAGGTCGACGACCGTCGAAGGCGTGGACTCGGCAAGGGGGTTGGGGAACGGACGGGTCTGGAGGCCGGCCAGGTCGATGTAGTGCTGGAGGGCGGTGGAGGACGGCGGGAACCGCATCGCGCCCATCTCGGCGGTGAGCGAGGGGTCGCAGCCCTCGAAGCCCACCGTGCGCAGCCGGCCGCCGATCTCGTCGGCCTCGTACACGACGGGCTTGAGGCCCATCTTCATCAGCTCGTACGCGGCCACGATGCCGGACAGTCCGCCGCCGATGACCGCGACCTCGGTGCCGTGCTCGGTCGCGGGTATCTGCCCGAGGCCCGCGGGGTGCGCGAGGAAGTCGTCGTAGGCGTAGGGGAAGTCCGGGCCGAACATGGTGATCGGCGGCTGCTGCACGTCGGCGTGCTGGACGGCGTTGGGCACGGTGGACGTCATGGGGTACGGACTCCTTGCGCGAAAGCTGGTGAGGGGAGGGCTTGCGTGACCGGCCGGGGACAGGCCTGGCGGGAGGTCAGGCGAGGGACCCGTAGAGGCCGGGGCGGCGGTCCTTCAGATACGGGTTCGCCTCGCGCGAGGCCGCGAGGAGGACGGGGTCGGCGTCCGCCAGGACCAGTTCCTCGCCGCGGCCCGCCCGGGCCCGGGCGACTCCGTCGGGCGAGGCCAGCGTGGACAGTCCGACGAACTCGAACTCCCCTTCCGGACCGGTGCGGTTGACGTAGGCGATGTACATCTGGTTCTCGAAGGCGCGCACCGGGACGACGGACTCGGCGACGAACTGGAACGGGTGCATCTGCGCGGTCGGCACGAGCAGCAGGTCGGTGCCGGCGAGGGCGTGCGCGCGGACGTTCTCCGGGAACTCGACGTCGTAGCAGATCATGAGGCCGACGCGGAGGCCGTCCAGTTCCGCCTGGACGACGATCTGGTCGCCGGGTGTGAAGTGGTCGTGCTCGAAGCAGCCGAAGAGATGGGTCTTGCGGTAGTTCGCGAGCCGGGCGCCGTCGGCGGAGATCAGCTGCACGGAGTTGAAGACGTTCGCTCCGCCGTCGGCCGGGGAGTCTTCGTCCTCACCTCGTCCGGCCTCGCGCTCGGGGTAGCCGTAGGCGACGGCCACGCCGTGCCGGGTGGCGATCTCGGCGACCGCGTCGGCGGAGTCGCCGTCGGCGGGCTCGGCGAGACGCGCGATGTCGTCGCCGATGGCGTAGCCGGTCAGGAACATCTCCGACGTCACGATCAGCCCGGCGCCCGCCGCGACGGCGCGTCCCGCGGCCTCGTCGAGCACCTTGAGGTTCTCGACGATCGAGCCGGGGCGGCCGGAGCTCTGGAGCAGGGCTGTGCGCATGCGGGTTCTCCACCGGTACGAATGGGGGATTCGGGGGTCAGATAGACGGTACGGTCGGCGGGCTCGGGGGGACAAGAAGGACCCGTTGCGCGCCACCGAACGAATCATTGCGTGCGCCCGGCCTCCGGCGGCGATTCGTTGCGCGCGGCGCCGCGCACCCCGGTCAAGGCCCCGATTCCCGTGGAGACGCAGGTCACAGGGGGGGTTCCCCGCCCCAGGACGGAGGCAGGGCGATGCCCGGGAATTCCGGCCGCTCCGGCTGTCCCTCCGGCGCGCACGGCGCTCACAGTTCGCGCAGCCGCTCCACGATCTCGCGCAGCAGTTCGGGGTCGGCCGCCGGACCTCCGTGCGGAGGCCGGTGCGGCTCGTCGATCCGCACCAGACCGGACTCGGCCAGGTCGCCGAGCAGCACGCGGACGACGGTCAGGGGCAGGTCGGAGTCCGCAGCGAGCTCGACGACCGGCCGGGGGCCGCGGCACAGCAGGTCGAGCAGGGCGGTCGCGGCATGATCGACACCGGGCTGTCCGGCGTCCGTCTCCAAGGCGGTGACCTGCGACATCAGATCGATGACATGCCGGTCCGAGGGCCGGGTCCGGCCCCCGGTGACGGTGTAGGGCCGCACCATCGGCCCGGTCTCGTCCTCGTACCAGTGCTCGTCGGTCACGGGCGGATCAGGGGCCCGCGGGGTCGGCCGACGAACGGACGGCGGCGGCCATGTGGCGGCCGACGCGGCGGACGAGCAGTGCCATCTCGTGGGCGAGCTGACCGACGTCCGTCTGCACCTCGCTGAGCACGGCCAGCCGGCTTCCGTCACCCGCCGGGGTGATGAAGAGGTAGGCGTCGTCGAGCATCACCATGGTCTGGCGCACCTGACCCGCGGCGAAGCGTTCGCCCGCCGAACGGGCGAGGCTGTGGAAGCCGGAGCAGACGGCGGCGAGGTGCTCGATGTCGCGTCTGCGCATGCCGTCCGAAAAGCTCAGCGGGAGACCGTCGGCGGTGAGGAGCACCGCCTGGCGGACGTGGTCCGTTCTGGCCACTAGGTCGTCGAGCAGCCACCCGAGATCGGTACCGGGCCGATCGGTGTCGCCGTCGTACCCGGAGACGCCACCCGTCGGCTCCGGGCTCCGGGCCTTGAGGTTCCGGGCCTCAAGCGTCTGGGCGGGGTGCTCTGGGAGCTGGTCAGGGCGCATCGTCGGCGTCCCTCCCTTCCTCGATGTCGTTTCGCTGCGCCGAGACGGACCGCGGGCGGCCGGACTCGCTGGTGCCCGGCTGCGTGGGCAGACCCTTGCGGCCGCGGTCGAGGCCCCGCTGGAAGGCCCCGAAGACCGCGCGCATCTCCTCCGCCGTGACCTCGCGCTCCGGCGTATCGTCGGCCACCGGCCCGGCGGTACGCAGCTCGGGTGCGAGGGCCCGCTGGCGGACCCGGGTGGGCAGCACGGGAGGGCCCGGTACCGGAGCGTCCTGCGGGTCGAGGCCGACCTCGAGCTCGCGCCGCGCCCTTCGCTGCTCCGGGAGGACCGCGGTGCCCCTACGCGAGGGCAGCCCCACCGGGTCCGCCCCCATCGCCGTACGCGCGGACTCCACCGGTGCGAGAACCGCCTCCGGCAGCAGCACCACCGCCGTCGTCCCGCCGTACGGCGAGCGGCACAGCGTGACCGTGATGCCGTGCCGTGCGGCGAGCCGCCCCACGACGTACAGCCCGAGCCGGTCGTGCCGGGTCGGGTCGAAGTCGTCCGGCGTGGTGAGGGTGCGGTGGGCCTCCTCGATCTGTTCCGGCGCGAGACCGAGGCCCCGGTCGTCGATCTCCAGGACGAACCCGCCGCCGGCCCGCCCGGTCCGCAGGGTGACCTGGGTGTGGGGCGGTGAGAACACGGTGGCGTTCTCGACGAGTTCGGCGATCAGATGGACGACGTCGGCGACGGCGTCCGCCGCGACGCCCACCTCCGGCATCGGGGGGACCACGACGCGCGCGTACTGCTCGATCTCGCTCACCGCGGAGGACACCACCTCGGCGACGGGTACGGGCCGCCGCCAGCGGCGGCCCGGGGCCGAGCCGGAGAGGATGATCAGGCTCTCCGCGTGGCGCCGCATGCGCGTGGTGAGGTGATCGATCCGGAACAGGTCGTCCAGGACGTCCGGGTCGTCGGTGCG
This sequence comes from Streptomyces sp. NPDC002935, assembly GCF_040611295.1. Lineage (NCBI taxonomy): Bacteria > Bacillati > Actinomycetota > Actinomycetes > Kitasatosporales > Streptomycetaceae > Streptomyces > Streptomyces sp. NPDC002935. The sequence goes on along the minus strand of NZ_JBEXNW010000021.1, from coordinate 39,577 downwards.
CCGCTCCAGCGTGTCGACGAGCTTGAGCTGGCGGTGGACGAGTGCCTGGTTGCGGCGGGCGATGTTCAGGAGCACCGCGAACAGCCCGCGGCGCAGGGTGGCCTGCTTGACGGCGGCCTCGACGGCGGCGAGCCGGGCGGTGTTGAAGGACCGGCCGACCTGGCCGATCTCGTCGTCCACCGCCTCCGCGTCGGCCAGGGGCGGCGCCTCGGCGGCGGCGTCGACCTCCTCGCCGGCGCCCAACCGCTCCATGACATGCGGGAGCTGACGGTTGGTCAGCAGGTCGGCGGCGTCCCGCAACGACTCCAGACGGCGCGAGATGCGCCGTGCGCCGCGCACCGCGAACCACAGGGACAGCCCGACGGCGGCCAGACCCAGCACACCGACGATCGCGGCCTTGGCCAGCTCCCGGTAGGCGAACGCCCGCCCGCGCTCCGCGGAGTTGATCGCCGACTGGGTGCACAGCCGCATGTAGCGCTTGACGGCGCGGTCCGTCGTGGTACGCCAGGAGCCGGCCGCGACGGCCCCGCCCGCACGCTCCGCACCCGCCCGCAGCAGGGCGTCCTCGCCCCGGGTCAGCTCCCGGTGGAGGTCCTCGCGCTGGAAGTCCTCGAAGAGGGCGCGCGAGTCGGCCGGGAGGTCGGGCACATAGGTCCGCTCGAAGACCCGGCGATCCTCGATCGTCGCGGTGAGGGTGTCGTACTGGCGGTCGGTGAGCGTTCCGGCGGCCCGCGCCCCGGCGACGAGGGCGTCCTCGCGCGACACGAACTCCCGCACCCGCACCAGCTCGACGACGACCTGCGCCTCGCGGGCCAGTTGTCCGGCCTGGAGCGCCGTGAGCGCGGACTGGACGTCGAAGCCCGGTTCCACCAGGGCGCTGTATTCGGCCACGGCCCGGTCCCAGGTGACGGCGTGGGTCAGCACCCGCCCGCGCAGCCCCTCCAGCCCGTCGACGGAGTCGAGCACGGCGTCGAGCACGTGCCGCTGACCACCGGAGAGCCGACCGCGGTCCCCGTCCCGGATCGCCGTGCGCATCGCGGTGACCGCGCGGTCGGTGCGACGCTCCTGCGCCAGCAGGTCGAGGGCCGCCGTCGTCCCGCGCCCCCCGCCCAAGTACGCGGCCGCGAGCCGCCGTTCGATCTGGATCTGGCCGATCGCCGTGTCGACCGGCGTGCCGAAGGAGTTGTACACACTCTCCAGGCGGACGAGAGCTCGCAGTTCGCCGGTGACGGACACCATGGCGAAACTCCACAGCGTCATGAGGGCGATCACCGGAGCGAGTGCGAGGGCCACGATCCGCGTGCGGACCGTGGTCGGACGGCCGAAGGGCCAGCGCATGGACTCCCCAGGACGACAGGACGAATCGGGTGGCCGGGTGACGTGTGGTGACACATCGGTGTTACTCACGGGTAGCGAGGCGGCTCAAACTAGTGGATGACATGCCCGGACCGCAATGGTCCCGACTGACTCACCGTTCAATGCCCACGGCCCGCCGCCCGGCCCGTCCCGTCAGTCTCCGCGCGGCACGGCGAAGACGGTGACGACCGCCGCGTGGTCCGAGGGCCAGTCGTTGTCCGCGACGTCGGGCCAGGCACGCGGGGTGCCGCTGACGAGGGTGCGGGAGTCGACGACGGCCAGGCCCCGGTGCAGGACGAAGTCGATCCGGTCCTGCGGTTCCTGACGCCCGCTGCCGTCCTCGTGCTCGGTGTGGACGGGCGACCAGGTGTGCCCCGGGTCCCGTACCGGGTCGGGGTGAGCCTCGCGGTAGGAGTCGCGCAGGCCCGCCTCCTCGGCGGCCTTCGTCACCGGCCAGGCGACTTCCGGCCAATCCAGGTGCGAGGGCGCGTTGAAGTCCCCGACCAGGACGACCGGAACGGACGCGTCGGCCGAGGCGGCGATCCCCCGCAGGATCTCCCGCATCCGGTCGAGCCGCCCGCTTTCGTGCGCGATCAGTTCGGCCGCCGGAAGCCCGTCGAAACGGGCCTCGTAGGGGCCGTACGGCGCGCAGTCGAGGTGGGCGCTCCAGACGTCCACCCGCCGCCCGCCATCCAGTCCGATCCGGACGCCGGTCCCCCCGTAGAAACCGACGTCCGGGTCGCCCAGCCGGGCGGTGATCGGGTAACGGCTGATGATGCCGAGGTTGTCGCCCGCCCTGTGGTGGTACCAGCCGAGGGCCTCGGCGAGTTCCCGCGCCGAGTCCCCGTACGTCTCCTGGAGGCCGACCACGTCCGCGCCCGTCTCGGTGATGACCTTGAGCTGCTTCTCGCGGTACCCGTCGACCTTGGTCCCTCCGTACCAGAGGTTCCAGCTCATCACCCGCAGCTCGCCCGGGGCGACCATCGCGCGCAGCCGGGCCGGGGACACCTCCTCCAGGCTGCCGAGCACGGTGCGGCCGGCCGCGGGGGCGATCGGCGCGAGCGAGGGCACGGCGAGAACGGCGCAGCCCGCCGACTCGGCTGAGGTGACGCCGGTCTGGGTGTCCTCGACGGCGACGCAGGCGGCGGGGTCGACGCCGAGGGCACGGCAGGCGGCGAGGTAGGGGTCGGGGGCGGGCTTGGTGCGCTCGGTGTCGTCGGCGGTGACGGAGACGGCGAAGCGTTCGGCGCCGAGCGCTTCCAGGACGGTGTCGGCGACGGCGCGCGGCGAGGCGGTCACGAGGGCGGTGGGCACGCCCTCGCGGGCGAGCGCGTCGAGCAGTTCCCTCGCCCCGGGGCGAGGGACGATGCCCGTGCGGACCCGGTCCGCGAACTGCTGGTGCAGCTCGGCGGCGATCACCCCCGCCGACGCGCCGGTGACCCCGGCCAGCCAGGCTGCGGTGTACTCGACGGGCCGTCCGAGCACCTGTGGTTGATCCACTCCCGTCAGTGCGTGCCCGAATCCGTCGGCCACCTGCTCCACCGCCTCCCACCACAGCCGCTCGGTGTCCACGAGCGTGCCGTCCATGTCGAACAGGACGGCCTGGAGGGGGAGTCGGGCGGTGGGGCGGTGGGTCACGGGGTTCTCTTTCCTCGGTGGGGGGATTCGGGTGGGGGGCTCGGATTGAAGGGGCGGGCGAGGTGGGGCGGGTGACGTGGGTCGTGAGGTGGAGGCACGCGGTGCCATGCCCTGTGGGGCCGCCCCAAGGTGCGCCCCGCAGGAAGTGGCCCGCAGGGAGTGGCCCGACGGCGCGAGGGCCGTAGCCCCGCGGACCCGCGTGCACGGGGCCGCGGGCCCGGCCACCCGGGTCGTACGGCACCGGCCGAGCGTCGTGCTCTCCCAGCCGCGCGCTGCCGCTGCCGGCCCCGGTGTCCGGGGCCGCGGGCCGGCTCGCCCCGCAGGTCGGTGCCCACCACCTGATGCGCGCCGCCGGACACCCCCGTGCCCCGGCCGTACGGCATCGGTCGCAGCGCCCGACACTCCCCCGCGGCGCGGAGCACTACGCGAGGTGCCGCGGGCGTACGAGGGCGGCGGGCGCTCCCGCAGGCACGGCCGGTGTCCGAGGCCGAGCAGGGCGGTTTCCGCCTCGCTCAGCGGGGGCGGCGACCTGCGGTGACCGCTGCCGCCCCGTGCGGCACGGCACCGGACGCGCGGCCCGGCGACCTGCCGGGTGCGTCGGCCGACGCGGTTCCGGACGCCGTGCCCGGCTCGGTGGCGCGTGGCCTCGGGTGGGCGATACCGGGGACTCCTCAGCTCGTGCGCTCGGCGACCAGGACCGGGCGGTCCGGCAGGGCGACCGTCACGGCGGCGCCCGAGGCGAGCGTCGCGGCCTCGTGCGTGGGCAGGTCGGCCTTGACCTCGGTGCCGTCGGCGAGCCGCACGGTGACGCGGGTGGCCGCGCCGAGGAACGCGGTGGCCACCACCCGCGCGTCACCGGCGTCGTCGGCGCTCACCCGGACCGCCTCGGGCCGTACCAGCACATCCACCTCTCCCGCGGCGGGCGCGTCCCCGTCCACCGGCAGCCGTCGGCCGAGCACCTCGACCCTGTCGCCGTCGAGGCTCCCCGGAATCCGGCTCATCGTGCCCACGAACTCGGCGACGAAGGCGGTGGCGGGTCGCCCGTACAACTCGGCGGGCGACGCGCACTGTTCGAGCTGTCCGGCCCGCATCACCGCGACCCGGTCCGCCATGGACAACGCCTCTTCCTGGTCGTGCGTCACGAACAGGGTGGTGATGCCGAGCTCCAGCTGGAGCCGGCGGATCTCCTCGCGCAGCGAGAGCCGCACCTTGGCGTCCAGCGCGGAGAGCGGCTCGTCGAGCAGCAGGACACGGGGCCGCAGGGCGAGCGCCCGGGCCAGCGCGACGCGCTGCTGCTGGCCGCCGGAGAGCTGGTGCGGGAACCGCTCCCCCTTGTCCCCGAGTCCGACGAGGTCGAGCAACTCGGCCGCGCGGGACTTCCGTTCGGCCGTACGCACCTTGCGCATCCGCAGCCCGAAGGCCACGTTGTCCAGGGCGCTCAGATGCGGGAAGAGGCTGTACGACTGGAAGACCATCCCGGCGTCGCGGCGGTGTGCCGGAACGCGCGTGATGTCCTCGCCGTCGACCAGGACCTCGCCGGAGTCGGGCTGTTCGAACCCGGCGAGCATGCGCAGCGCGGTGGTCTTGCCGCAGCCGGAGGGGCCGAGCAGGGCGAGAAGTTCACCGGGCCGGACGGTGAGGTCCAGGCCGTCGAGGGCGACGGTCGGGCCGAACTCCCTCCGGAGCCCCCGGAATTCGACGGTGGCGGCCTTGTCGAGCGTGGCGACGGTCATATTCATCCCCGGGAGGCGGAAGCGGTACGGGAGCGGCCACCGAAGACGGCGAGCGCGAGAAGCAGTGCCCAGGTGACGAACAGGCTGAGCACGGAGACGGCGACGGACATCTGGGCCTGCGAGCCGCCGACGTTGTAGATCCAGACGGCGAACGGCTGGTACCCGAGCAGGCGCGCGACGGTGAACTCGCCGAGCACCAGGGCCAGCGTGAGGAACGAGGCGTTGAGCAGCGCACCGCGCAGATTGGGCAGCACCGCGTGCACGAGCGCCCGCGCGGGGCTCGCGCCGCAGCTGCGGGCGGCCTCGACGAGGGTGCGCACGTCGACGGCGCGCAGTCCCGCGTCCAGCGCCCGGTACACGAACGGCAGCGCCATCACGACGTACGCGAGGACGAGCACGATCGGGAAGCCCGGGTCCTGGATCGCCACGAACGTCTGGAACAGCGGGGTGCGCGACAGGTGTTCGGGCCCCCACTTCAGGACGGTGGCGATCCCGGCGACGAACGCGATCGGCGGGACGACCAGCGGCAGCGAGCACACCACCTCGACGACCGGCCGCAGCCGGGGCGCGCCGAGCCGCAGGGCGACCGTGGCGGGCACCATCAGGAGCAGCACCACGACGATGGTCGCGACGGCGAGTTCCAGCGAGAGCAGCAGGCTGGAGACGAATCCGTCGGCGGACACGATCTGGCTGTAGGCGTCGAAGGTGACGCCCTGCCCGGGCACATCGACCGTGAAGACCACGGACGCGGCCATGGGCACCAGGAAGTACAGCGCGGCGAGGGCGAGAACCACCCAGCGCCACAGGTTCAGGCGAGCCATCGCGCGCTCCGTCGTTGCAGGGGCAGGTACACGGCCATCACCAGGCCCGCGATGAGGACCATGTCGAGGCTGAGGGCGAGCGCCACGTTCTCCTGGCCGACCAGCACGTTGCCGGAGATGGCGTCGGCGATCTGCAGGGTGACCAGCGGGACCGCGCTGCCCACCATGGCGGCGGCGGTGGCGTACGCGGCGAAGGCGCTGCCGAAGAGGAGCACGAGTCCGCCGAGGAGCGAGGGCGCGAGGACGGGCAGTGCCACATGCCGCCAGTACTGGACGGAGGTCGCGCCGTTGTTCTGCGCCGCCTCGCGCCACTGGGAGCGCAGGCCGTCGAGGGCGGGCGTGATGGTGAGGACCATGAGCGGGATCAGGAAGTACAGGTAGACGATGACCAGGCCCCAGAAGCTGTAGAGGTTCCAGCCCTTGTCGGTGAGGCTCAAGTGCCGTGTCAGCACACCGGAGTTGCCGAGCGTGGCGACGAAGGCGAAGGCCAGCGGGACGCCGCCGAAGTTGGCGAGGACCCCGGACGCGGTGAGCACGGCCTCGCGCAGGGCGCGGAAGCGGGAGGTGACCACGGCCTGGGCGAGCGGCAGTCCGAGGACGGTCGCGAGGCCCGCGGAGACGGCGGACAGCTTGACGCTGCCGATCAGGGCGGTCAGGTACGCGCCCTGGAACGAGCCGGTCAGGTTGGCCGTGGTGTACGAACTGGCGCCGGTGGCCTGGTCCTTGACGGTGAAGGCACCGTTGAGCATGGCGACGGCGGGGACGCCGAAGGCGATCGCCACGAAGACGAGCAGCGGGAGGACGGCGAGCCGGCCGGGGGCGCGGCGGCGCCGCCGCTGCTGGTCAGCAGCGGCGGGCGCCACGTCGGCCGGGGCCTCGGTGAGTGCGGTGGTCATCCGGAGACGGCCTTGCCCCAGCCCTGGCCGAGCACGGTCTTGGCCTTGCTCTGCTGGTCCTCGGTCGGGAAGCTCGGCGTGCCGGAGACCGTGGGGAGCTTGGCGGCGGCGGTCTTGTCGAGCGTGCCGGCCTTCTCCAGCGCGGGCATCAGGACCGGGCGGGCGTATCCCTTGAGCCAGAGGTTCTGGCCCTCGGCGCTGTAGAGGTACTCCTGCCACAGGCGGGCGGCCGCCGGGTGCGGGGCGTCCTTGTTGACGGCCTGGGAGTAGTACTGGGCGTACTGGCCGTCGGAGGGGATGGCGACCTTCCAGTCGACGCCCTTGGACTTGAACTCGTCGGCGTATCCGGCGTTCAGGTAGTCCCAGTCGATGCTGATGGGCGTCTCGCCCTTCTCGACGGTGGCCGGAGTCGACTCGACGGGCGTGTAGTTGCCGTTCTTCTTCAGCTTGGCGAAGAAGTCGAGGCCGGGCTGGATGTCGTCGAAGGAGCCGCCGTTCGCCAGCGAGGCCGCGTACACGCCGCCGAAGGCCGAACCGGACTTGGTGGGGTTGCCGTTGAGCGCGACCTGCCCCTTGTACTGGGGCTTGAGCAGGTCCTTGAAGGTCTTCGGGCACTCCTTGACCCTCTTGGCGTCGCAGCCGATGGAGATGTAGCCGCCGTAGTCGTTGAACCAACGGCCCGCGGCGTCCTTCTGTCCCTCGGGCAGGTCGCCGAAGGCGGTCACCTTGTACGGGGCGAGCAGCCCCTGCTGGGCGGCGCTCAGGGCGAAGGAGCTGCCGAGGTCGAGGACGTCCGGGGCACGGTCCTGGCCCTTGCGCGAGGTGACGGCGGTGATCTCGTCCTGGCTGGAGCCGTCCGGGCTCTCGACCTCGATCTTGATGCCGTACTTCTTGGTGAAGCCGTCGATGAGGGCGCCGTAGTTGGCCCAGTCGCGGGGAAGGGCGATCGCGTGCAGCGTGCCCTCCTTCTTGGCGGCCTTGACCAGGGCGTCGAGGCCGCCGAAGTCCGCGGCGGAGGTCGCGGTGGCCGCGCTCTTGCCGTCGGCGGTGGTCGCCTTGTCGTCGGGAGCTGCGCCGCAGGCGCTCAGGGCGAGGGCTGCGGCGACGGCGAGGCCGCCGGTGAGGAGGGCGGTCCTCGGCAGGAACACGGTCACGGTCTCTCCAGGATGACGCACGAGGGTGGGGTGGGACGGAGAACTTGTCTGAACAAGTTGGCCCCAGTAGGCCCGCCGATGGTGTCCTGTTCGTAAACTTTGGTGAAACCGTGACCCCCTATTCCCTGCACAATCCCGACCGGCACGGATCACGGTCCGATGTCGATTAGGCTGATCAGGCTGTACACAGTGGTCGAATCAGAGGGGAAGAATGGCGGCGCGACACGAGGAGATCGCCGAGGAGCTACGGCGGGCGATCGACCGCGAGGAGTACACCGTGGGCAGTCTGCTGCCGGCGGAGACGGACCTCGCGGCCCACTACGGCGTCTCGCGCGGCACGGTCCGCCAGGCCGTCGCGACCCTGACCGCCGAGGGGCTCATCGGTTCACGCCAGGGCGCCCGCCGCGTCGTCCTCGCCGGCCGCCGCAGCCAGAGCTTCGCCGAACTGCGCAGCTTCGCCCAGTGGGCGCGCGCGATGGGGCGCGAGGCGACGGGGCACGTGGTGTCGCAGGAGTACCACCCGGCGACGGTGGAGGACGCCGTCCGTCTCCAACTTCGCGAGAAGACACCGGTGTTGCACGTGCTGCGGGTCCGCGGACTGGACGGTGAACCGGTCCTGCTGGAGCGCACGGTGTACGCGGACTGGATCTCCCCCGCCGTGGCGGCCATCGAGCCCGAGTGCCCCTCCGTGACCCAGCGGCTCTTCGAGGACACCGGCCTGGTCTTCGCGTACGGCGAGCACGTCATCGACGCCGTCGCGGCGGGCGCGCAGGACGCCGACCTCCTCGGGGTCCGCCGCACCAGCCCCCTGCTGCGGGTCCGCCGGGTCACCACCACACGCGAAGGGCGCCCGGTGGAGTGGTCCGACGACCGCTACCGCTCGGACGCCGTGAGCTTCAGCGTGCACAACTCGATCGGGAACAACGCGCTGGCGAGGAAGACGGCGGAGTAGCGGCCCCGTCGGCTGAGGTGGCCTTGTCGACGCCGGTCACCAGGCGTGCCGGTCAGGGGCGCCGGGAACTGCGCGCCCAGCCACACCAATCCCGCAGCCGCACAGAGGCAGGACCCCCACCCCCTGGGGCGCACCAGCGCTTATGGGGGCGCCGACTACGTCGGCGACCCCGACGAAAACCTCCGCAGCAACGGCGAGAGCACCAGCACGGATTTCGTCCGTTCCACGAACGGCTCTCCCGCGATCCGCTCCAGGACTCGCTCGAAGTGCCGCATGTCCGAGGCGAAGACCTGCACCAGCGCGTCCGCCTCCCCGGTGACGGTGGAGGCGGCCACGACTTCCTGATAGCGCTCCAGACCGCGCTGGATGGTCTCCGGCGAGGTGTTCCGCCGGCAGTAGATCTCGACGAAGCCCTCCGTCTCCCAGCCGAGCGCCGCCGGGTCCACCCGCACGGTGAACCCGGTGATGGCCCCGGTGGCCCGCAGCCGGTCGACCCGCCTCTTCACGGCGGGGGCGGACAGGCCGACCAGTTGCCCGATGTCCGCGTAGGAGCGACGGGCGTCCTCGGCGAGGGCGTGCACGATGCGTTCGTCGAGATCGTTCAGCACTGCGGGTGGTTCACTTTTCTGCGAGGGGTTCTACGGTTGCTCGGCGACGGGTGATTCCGCGGTCGCCATGCGGGACCTGCGGTAGCCGTAACTGAAGTAGAACACGAGCCCGACGGCCATCCAGACGCCGAAGACGACCCAGGTGACGGCGGAGAGACTGGCCATCATCCACACGCACAGCAGGAAGCCGATCGCGGGCAGCACCGGCGTGAGCGGAACCCGGAAAGTGCGGCGCATGGCCGGGCGCGTCCGGCGCAGTACGACGACGGCGACATTGACCAGCGCGAAGGCGAAGAGCGTGCCGATGCTGGTGGCGTCGGCGAGCTGGCCGAGCGGGATCGCGGCGGCCAGGACACCGCAGAACAGCGACACGATCACGGTGTTGGCGCGGGGCGTGCCGGTCTTCGGGTGGACCCGGGAGAAGACCTTGGGCACCAGTCCGTCCCGGCCCATCGCGAACAGGATGCGCGTCTGGCCGTAGAGGACGGTCAGCACGACACTCGCGATGGCGATGACCGCGCAGGCAGCCAGCAGGGTCCCCCAGAAGGTCTGCCCGGTGACGTCCTTCATGATCCCGGCGAGCGCGGCCTCCGAGTCGCTGAACTGCCGCCAGGGCCTCGCCCCGATGGCGACGGCGGCGACGAGGACGTACAGGGCCGTCACGATGACCAGCGAGAGCATGATCGCGCGCGGCAGGTCGCGCTGCGGGTTCTTGGCCTCCTCACCGGCGGTGGAGGCGGCGTCGAAGCCTATGTAGGAGAAGAACAGGGTGGCGCCGGCGGCGCTGACGCCCGCCATGCCGAGGGGCATGAAGTGGTCGTAGTTGCCGGAGCGGAAGCCCTGGACGCCGATCGCGCAGAACAGCACCAGCGCGGCGATCTTCACGGCCACCATGATGGTGTTGGCGCGCGCCGACTCGCGCGCTCCGCCGAGCAGGAACGCCATCGCGAGCAGCACGACGATGAGCGCGGGCAGGTTGAAGACGCCCCCGTCGCCGGGCGGCGCGGACAGCGCGTCCGGAATGGTGACGCCGATGGTGCCGTCGAGCAGTTCGTTCAGGTACTCGCCCCAGCCGACCGCGACGGCCGCGACCGAGACGCCGTACTCCAGAACCAGGCACCAGCCGCAGATCCAGGCGATGAGCTCGCCCATCGTTGCGTAGGCGTACGAGTACGAGGAACCGGCGACCGGGATGGTGCCGGCCAGTTCGGCGTAGGAGAGGGCGGAGAAGAGCGCCGTGAGACCGGCGATCACGAAGGACAGGGTGACCGCGGGCCCGGCCTTGGGGACGGCCTGGCCGAGGACGACGAAGATGCCGGTGCCGAGCGTGGCACCGATGCTGATCATGGTGAGCTGCCACAGACCGAGGGAGCGCCGCAGCGATCCTCCTTCGCCCTGGCCACCCTCCTCCACCAGGCGTTCCACCGGCTTTCGGCGCATGAGACGCGCGCCGATACCCGGGGACGGTGGGGCGGACGTGGGTGGGGACTGCGGGGGTGCGCCTTGGTCGAGCACGCGCTGGCTCCTTCATCGCTGCCGGTCGAAAAGGACGGGGACCGGCGGCACCCCTGACAGGAGGGACCCACCGAGCGGGGTCCCCGCCACGCCTGTGTACAGCGCTTGACCCTATGAGTCCGGGCTTCACGGGCGTAATGCAGCAACCTTGCGCATCTCCGCAAGATCGTTGCGTTCATCGCATCCCGGCGCATGTTCGTTGCGCGGGGCCTTTCGATGGTTGCGTGAGGCGCCTTTCCGGCGGGTGACGAGGCCGTGGAGACAGCCGAGTTGACAGGGCGTCAGCTCTCGTCCGGCTCCCCCGCCACGGCCCGTGCCCGCGCCACGTCCTCCTCGTCGAACCCCAGCCGTCCGGGCTCTCCGTACACCGCCGCCTGGGCGTCGATCCAGCGCGTGTGGGCCTCCCACGCGGCCTGCTTGCTGGTGCCGAGGGCCGCGCCGATCTGGGACCAGGAGGCGCCGGACTCACGGGCGGCGCGGACGGTGAGCTGACGGCCGTACGCCGCCTTCCGGGCCACGACCTCGCTGAGCGCGAGCAGTTCCAGGAGTCCGGCACGGTCGAGCGCCTCCGCGTCGCTCCCCGCCCCGGCCAGCGAGTCACGCACGCGCAGCTCGTCGAGACGGGCCACGGCGGTCAGCAGGGTGTACTGCGCTTCGATGCTCTGCGGTGTCGTCGTCATGCCGTCAGCGTCACGTCAAGCAGACTTGACGTCAAGAGGACCTGACGGAAGTGGCCGCGGGCCGGGCGCACCGGCGGCCGCCCACGCGTACGGCCCCTGCTCCCGGGAGGGGAACAGGGGCCGTACGGGGCGCGGGGGCGGGTCAGCTCCAGCTGGCGTGCAGGGCCTTGCCCTCGGCATAGCCGGCCGCGCTCTGGATGCCGACGATCGCGTTCTGGGCGAACTCCTCCAGGGAGTTGGCGCCCGCGTAGGTGCAGGAGGAGCGGACGCCCGCGATGATCGAGTCGATCAGGTCCTCGACGCCCGGACGGGACGGGTCGAGGAACATGCGCGAGGTGGAGATGCCCTCCTCGAACAGCGCCTTGCGGGCCCGGTCGTACGCCGATTCCTCGCTGGTGCGGTTCTTGACGGCGCGCGCGGACGCCATGCCGAACGACTCCTTGTACAGACGTCCGTCGGCGTCCTGCTGAAGGTCGCCCGGGGACTCGTACGTGCCGGCGAACCAGGAACCGACCATGACGTTGGACGCACCGGCGGCCAGCGCCATCGCCACGTCACGGGGGTGGCGGACACCGCCGTCGGCCCACACGTGCTTGCCGTACTTCTTCGCCTCGGCCGCGCACTCCAGGACGGCGGAGAACTGCGGCCGGCCGACGCCGGTCATCATGCGGGTGGTGCACATGGCGCCGGGGCCGACGCCGACCTTGATGATGTCGGCGCCCGCGTCGATCAGGTCCTTGACGCCCTCGGCGGCCACGATGTTGCCCGCGACGATCGGCACTTGCGGGTCGAGCGCGCGCACCGTCCTGACGGCGCTGATCATCGACTCCTGGTGACCGTGCGCCGTGTCGATGACGAGGGTGTCGACGCCCGCGTCCAGAAGCTGCTTGGCCTTGCCCGCCACATCACCGTTGATGCCGACGGCGGCGGCGATACGCAGCCTGCCGCCCGCGTCGGTGGTCGGCGTGTACAGCGTGGCGCGCAGGGCGCCCTTGCGGGTGAGGATGCCGGCCAGCTTGCCGTCCGCGTCCACGGCGGGGGCGTAGCGGCGGTTGGCGCCGTCGAGGATGTTGAACGCCTCGCGCGGTTCGATGTCCGCGTCGAGGAGCAGCAGGTCCCTGGACATGACCTCGGACAGCTGGGTGAAGCGGTCCACGCCGGTGAGGTCGGCGTCGGTGACCACACCGACCGGCCGGCCGTCCTCGTCCACGACGACGCCCGCGTTGTGCGCGCGCTTGGGCAGCAGCGCCAGCGCGTCGGCGACGGTCTGGTGGGGCTCGAGGCGGATCGGGGTGTCGAGCACCAGGTGGCGTCCCTTGACCCAGGAGACGACCTCGGTGATGACGTCGATCGGGATGTCCTGCGGAATGACGACAAGGCCACCGCGGCGGGCGACGGTCTCGGCCATCCGGCGGCCCGCGATCGCCGTCATGTTGGCGACGACGAGCGGGATGGTGGTGCCCGTGCCGTCCGGAGAGCTGAGGTCCACGCCCTGACGCGAGCCGACCGCGGAGCGGCTGGGCACCATGAAGACGTCGTCGTACGTCAGGTCGTACGGGGGCTGGATGTCGTTGAGGAAACGCACGTGCTGCACATCCCAGTCGATCAGAGGTGGCCCCCGGACAGGTCAGCCAGGGGGAAGAGCACGTACCTCATTGTCCCATGACAGCCGGTATGCGGTCCCCGGACAGATCATCCAGGCTGGTCAGGGGGCAATTGGTCGGATCCTCCAAGGATGAGGACGACCGACAGGGTGGCGTCGAACTGCTGGTAGTGGCCGGAGGCCGACTGAAGGACCTCCTGGGCGGTCTCCCACTCGTCGGGCCTCGCCCTCGCGTAGGGGCGCCAGCCGGTCACCACCAGCAGCCTGCCCGGACTGGCCGGTCCCCAGTCGGGATCGCCCAGGACGTCGGCGAGCGCGTCCCAGTTCCGCCCGAACCACTCCGGCAGGTCGAGGGCGCGGACACAGCGCGCCATGAAACCGGCCTTGTCGAGCACCCCGGTGAGATCGAGCTCGGTGACCTGCCACCCGGCCGAGCGGCACACCTCCGCGAGCGGACCGTGCGTCATCTCAGCACCGCCTTGAACGAGTCGTAGTGATCGTCGGTGTAGTAGATCTCCCCGCCCTGCCCGGTGACAATGCGCCGGGCTCCGCGGTCGCGCTCGCCCGGTGTCCGCACCGTGTACTCGCGGTAATACCCCCTGCCGTGCCCCGGCAGTTCCCGCTCGAAGTTGCCGAAGACGGCGCCGTCCCTGGCGTACGGGAAGGGGCCGCCCCGGTCGATGAGGACGAGGGTCGCCCGTGCTTCGGCGGGCAGCGCGGCCGCGGCGACGACCGGCAGGTCACCGGCCCAGGACGGGATCCCCGTCGCGCGGCTCGCGGCCGTGGCCGCGGAGTCGCCCGAGGCGGCGGTCCCCGTCGGCGAACAGCCCGTCAGCAGGACCGTCAGACAGACCAGCAGCCCGGCGAACACGCGGCCCGCGAACGCGCGAGGGGACGGCCGCAGCAGCATGACGTCGATGCTGCCACGGCCATCCCCTCGCGGCGCGCGCTGGGTGATCGCTCAGGGGCCGTCCGGGTCCGCCCGGTTCAGCGCCGGACGCGGGGGCGGGCCCGCCGTCATCAGAGCGTCCGCGGCCGCGGTGTCCGTCACCAGGCTGGTGACGAGCCCGGACCGCAGCACCGCGTCGATGGCGGCCGCCTTGCGCTGCCCGCCCGCGATCGCGACGACCTCGGGGATACGGCGCAGCCGGTCGGTCTCGACCGTGATGCAGCGCTCGCCCAGATCCCGCCCGACCCGCCGGCCCTCGGCGTCGAAGAGGTGCGCGGACATCTCGGCGGCGACACCGAGGGACGCGTAGTGGGCGCGCTCCTCGTCGCTGAGCATGTCGTGCACCGTGGAGATGCCGGGCTCCCAGGAGCCGATGGAGACGCAGGCGACCGTGACCTTGTCGAAGTACTCGAAGGCGCGGGCGATCCCCGTCTGGTTGCGCAGCGCGGCCGCGGTGGCCGCGTCCGGCAGCAGCATCGGCGCGTAGATGGGGTGGGCGTCGCCGCCCGACACCTGCGCGGCGCGCCGGACTGCCTCGACGGAGCCGCGCTCGGCGGTCCCGGCGTCGTACACGCCCGTCAGCTGCACCACGGTGCACGGGGGAAGCCGGTCCAGCGCCGCCGCCATGTGGATCGTGGAGCGGCCCCAGGCGAGGCCGAGCACATCGCCCTCGTTGACGAGCTCGCCGAGCAGGTCGGCGGCCACCTCACCGAGGTTCTCGGGGTCGGGCGACTCCTCGGCCTCGGCCGGGGACTCGACGACCACGGCATGCCGCAGGCCGTAGCGGGCACGGAGCGCGTCCGAGCGCTCCGCGTCCAGCTCGGCGGGGACGCGGATCTCGATCCTCACGAGATCCCGTTCGAGAGCGGTCTCCAGGACCCGGGCCACCTTGAAGCGGCTGACGCCGAACTCCTCGGCGATCTGGATCTTGGACTTGCCCTCGAGGTAGAAGCGGCGGGCCATGGCCGCCGCCTGGACCAGCTCAGCGGGTCCCATCCGCATGGCTGACCGGCCCGCCGACATACCCGACACGGCGATCTCCTCACTTCTGTTCACACTCTGGATTCGCCGTTCATCCTTGCAGATCCGGCGCACTTGATCCGCCCTGATGGGCGGCGTTCACGTTCCCTTGGCTCAGTGGTCGCACGCCCACGATGCACGGGCCGTCGCCTCCTGAGCCTGGGTGCGCAGTGCACGTACCGCCTGGGCCGGGTCCGCCGCCCCGTACACCGCGGAACCCGCCACGAACACGTCGGCTCCCGCCTCCGCGCACCGCTCGATGGTCGACGCCGAGACTCCGCCGTCGACCTGGAGCCACAGTTCCAGGCCGTGCTTGCTGATCAACTCGCGCGTACGGCGGATCTTCGGGAGCATGATGTCAAGAAAAGCCTGGCCCCCGAATCCGGGCTCGACCGTCATGATCAGCAGCATGTCGAGCTCGGGCAGCAGGTCCTCGTACGGCTCGATCGGGGTCGCGGGCTTGAGCGCCATGGAGGCGCGGGCGCCCTTGGCCCGGATCTCGCGGGCGAGCCTGACAGGTGCGGCAGCCGCCTCCACGTGGAAGGTGACGGAGCCGGCACCCGCTTCCACGTACTGGGGCGCCCACCGATCGGCGTCCTCGATCATCAGATGGCAGTCCAGCGGTGTGTCCGTCGCACGGGCCAAAGACTCTACGACCGGCACCCCGAGGGTGAGGTTCGGTACGAAATGGTTGTCCATGACGTCGACATGGAGCCAGTCCGCGCCCTGCACCGCCTGTGCCTCCTCGGCAAGACGGGCGAAGTCGGCGGACAGGATGCTGGGGTTGATCTGCACGGCCATGCCCCAAGACTGCCATGTCCCGGGCCGGTTGCCCGCCTCGGTCCAGACCTGGGTTGTTCCGCGGATGTCGTACGACGGCCCGGCATGCCATGCTGGGCGGCCCAGCGGCGCTGCGTCCGACCACGGGGGTGGGCATGAAGCGGCTCGACACCTGGAAGCGGGCGACCATCGCGGTCGTGTGCGGACACCGGTCCAAGTGGCTGGTCCTGGTCCTGTGGCTGCTGGTGCTCGTCTTCGTGGCACCGCTCGGAATGAAGCTCAGCGACGCCCAGGACAACGACGCCCAGTCCTGGCTGCCGGGCTCGGCCGAATCCACCCAAGTCCTCGACATCTCGAACGACTTCCGGCCCGAGCAGATCCCCGCCGTCGTCATCTACAACCGCCCGGACGGCCTGACGGCGCAGGACCGCCGGCAGATCGCCGAGGACACCCAGCAGCTGAAGACGCTGCGGGAGCACGGCATCCGCGGCGCGGAGACCCGTGGACCGGTCTTCGACCGGCAGGCGGATCCGCGCGCGGCGCAGGTCTACGTCCCCATCACCATGGACGCGTCCGGCTGGCAGCGGATCGCCCCCGCCGTCGACTCCGTGCGTGACCAGGTGGGCAAGGGCGAAGACGGGCTCTCTGTGCACGTCACCGGGCCCGGCGGTATCGCCGCCGACTCCTCCAAGGCCTTCGAGGGCATCGACTCGACGCTGCTCTTCGCCGCCATGACCGTCGTCATCGTGATGCTGCTGATCACCTTCCGCAGCCCGACCCTGCTGTTCGTCCCGCTGCTCGGCGTGGTCGTCGCCCTGTTCACGGCCCAGGCGCTGATCTATCTGCTGGCGAAACACGCCGGTCTGACGGTCAACGGCCAGAGCGCGGGCATTCTGACGGTGCTCGTGTTCGGCGCGGGTACCGACTACGCGCTGCTGCTGGTCGCCCGCTACCGCGAGGAGCTGCGCCGCCACGAGGACCGCCACGAGGCGATGGCGCTCGCCATGAACCGGGCGGGTCCGGCGATCCTCGCCTCGGGCGCGACGGTCGTGCTGAGCATGCTGGTGCTCCTGGTCGCCGAGATGAACTCGACGCGGGGCCTCGGGCCGGTCGCGGCGATCGGCGTGGCCGTCGCCCTGCTCGCCATGCTCACGCTCTTCCCCGCCCTGCTGCTGGTCTTCGGGCGCTGGATCTTCTGGCCGGCCGTGCCGCACCTCGGCTCGCCCGATCCGACCAGGAGCGGCGTCTGGGCGCGCATGGGACACCGGATCGCCCGCCGCCCCCGGACGACCTGGGTCGCCACGGCACTGGCGCTGGGAGTGCTGTCCCTGGGCCTGATCCAGCTGCGGGCCGCGGGGATCGCCAACGCCGACACGTTCACCGGGAGACCGGACTCGGTCGTCGGCCAGGAGGTGTCGGCGCGCTACTTCCCGGCGGGCGCCGGTGATCCGCTGGTGATCGTGTCCAACACGGCCCAGGGCGTGCAGGTCGGCCGTGCCGTGGCGGCGGACCCGGGCGTGGTGCCGACGAGCATCGGTGTGCCACCGGGCACCGCGCCGGCACACGACGGCCGGGTGCTGTTCGAGGCGACCACACGTGCCCCCGCCGACAGCGAGGCGGCGAAGGCCACCGTCGAGCGGGTGCGCGACGCGGTGCACGCCGTGCCCGGCGCCGACGCGAAGGTGGGCGGCGGCTCGGCGGCCCTGCTGGACATGGAGAACGCCCAGACGCACGACAACTACCTGGTCATCCCGCTCGTCCTGGTGGTGGTCCTGCTGGTCCTGAGCGTTCTGCTGCGCGCTCTGGTCGCCCCGCTCCTGCTGATCGGCACCGTGGTGCTGTCGCTGGCCACGGCCCTCGGCGTGAGCGCGCTGGCCTTCCGGCACGTCTTCGACTACGCGGGCGAGGACGTGGCCTTCCCACTGTTCGTCTTCGTGTTCCTGGTGGCACTCGGCATCGACTACAACATCTTCCTGACCACCCGCATCCGTGAGGAGGCGGGCCGCCAGGGCACCCGCGCCGGTGTCGTGACGGGACTCGCCACCACCGGAGCGGTGATCACCTCGGCCGGTCTGGTCCTCGCGGGCACGTTCGCGGCGCTCGGCACCCTGCCGATCGTGGGCTTCGCGGAGATCGGCTTCGCGGTCGCGCTCGGCGTGCTCCTGGACACCTTCGTGGTGCGCTCGGTGCTGGTCACCGCGCTCTTCCTCGACGTGGGCCCGAAGGTGTGGTGGCCGCACCGGCTCGCACGCGATGACGGCACGGCGCGGTCCGCCGACGCGCCGGCGCCGGAGGAATCCGGGCAGCCCGGGGTGTCCGAGGAGCACGCCGTCTCCGGGGAGTCCGGAACATCCGGGGAACCCGGCGAATCTACGAAACCGGCCCCACCGCCCGGCTGACGAAGCCGAGCGGTCAGGCGGTTCTGCGGATCAGGGCCAGATACATCGCGTCCGTCCCGTGCAGATGCGGCCACAGCTGCAGGTCGGGGCCGTCCCCCAGGGCCGGGACGCCGGGCAGCAGCGGACGGGCGTCGATCAGTTCGGCGGAGCCGCCCTCGTAGTGCTTGAGGACGTCGTCGACGACCGCGCGGGTCTCGGCGAGGTGCGGCGAGCAGGTCGCGTACCCGACGACGCCGCCGACCCGCACCGAGTCGAGCGCCGTGCGCAGCAGTCCGCGCTGGAGCGGCGCGAAGCCGTCGAGGTCCTCGGGGCGACGCCGCCAGCGGGCCTCGGGACGGCGGCGGAGCGCGCCCAGGCCCGTGCAGGGCACGTCCATGAGGACGCGGTCGAAGGTGCCGGGGCGCCACGGCGGGCGGGTGCCGTCGGCGGCGATGACCTGGTAGGGGCCGGGGTTCCCGGCGAGCGCCTTGGCGACGAGCCCCGCCCGGTGCGGCAGCTTCTCGGAGGCGAGCAGCGTCGCACCCCGTTGGGCGGCGAGGCCCGCCAGCATCGCGGCCTTTCCGCCGGGTCCGGCGCAGCCGTCCAGCCAGACCCGGTCGGGCCCGTCGAGCGGCGCGTTCGCCAGGGCGATCGCGACCAGCTGGCTGCCCTCGTCCTGGACGCCGGCACGGCCCTCGCGTACGGCGTCGATGGCGCCCGGCTCGCCGCCCTCGGTGAGCCGCACGGCATAGGGCGACCAGCGCCCGGGAAGCGCCGAGTCCTCTTCGAGGGCGTCGAGGAGTTCCTCGGAGGTGGAGCGTCCCGGCCGGGCGACGAGGGTCACCTCGGGCCGCTCGTTGTCCGCCTCCAGCAGGTCCTCGATGCCGGCCCGGCCGCCGCCCAGCGCGTCCCACAGCGCGGAGACGACCCAGCGCGGGTGCGAGTGCACGACGGCGAGATGGTCCTCGGGGTCGTCGTCGTAGGGCGGCGCGACCTGCTCCACCCAGGCGTCGAGGTCCTGCCGCGCGACCTTGCGCAGCACGGCGTTGACGAACTTGGCCCGCCCGTCGCCGAGCACCACACGGGCCAGCTCGACGGAGGCGGAGACGGCGGCGTGCGTCGGGATCCGCGTGCCGAGCAGCTGGTGGACACCGAGGCTGAGCACATCGAGGACCGGCGGGTCGACCTCCCGCAGCGGCCGGTCGACACAGGCCGAGATGACGGCGTCGTACGTGCCCTGGCGGCGCAGTGTGCCGTACACCAGCTCGGTGGCGAGCGCGGCGTCCCGTCCGTCGAAGTCGCCCTTCTCCCGCGCCTTGCGCAGCAGCGGCGGCAGGACGAGGTTCGCGTACGCGTCCCGCTCGTCCACGGCCCGCAGCGCCTCGAAGGCGAGCATGCGGACCGGGTCCTTCTGGGGGCGGCGGTAGGGCTTGCCGGGCTTCTGCGGCCGACGGGGCTGCTCACTCACGAAAAAGGTGCTCCGGATCCAGGAAAAAAGATGCGCTTATCAGCGTACGCCGCAGGGCCGACGTCAGACGCCGAGCCGCTCCCCGGAGGGAATCCGCACCCCGCGGGCCCAGTCCGCCGCGCGCATCGGCTTCTTGCCCTGGGCCTGCACCCAGAGCAGCTCGACGGCGTAGGAACCGGTGCCCACGTACACGTTGTTCTTGGCGACGGACAGCTCGCCCGGGGCGAGATCCGTGCGGTCGGGCACCGTCGCGACCTGGATGAGCTTGAGCCGCTCGGCGCGGAAGACGGTCCAGGCGCCGGGGGCCGGGGTGCACCCGCGCACCATGCGGTCGACCCGCAGAGCCGGGGCGGCCCAGTCGATGTGGGCGTTCTCGACGGAGATCTTCGAGGCGGTGCTGATGCCGTCGGCGGGCTGCGGTACGGCCTTGAGCGTGCCGTCTTCGATCCCGTCCATCGTCGCGGCGAGCAGTCCGGACCCGGCGAAGGCGAGCCGCGTCAGCAGGTCCCCGCTGGTGTCGGTGGGCCGGATCTCCTCGGTGACGGTGCCGTACACCGGCCCCGAGTCGAGGCCTTCCTCGATCAGGAAGGTGGAGGCGCCGGTGATCTCGTCGCCGGCCATGATCGCGTGCTGCACGGGGGCGGCGCCGCGCCAGGCGGGCAGCAGCGAGAAGTGCAGGTTGACCCAGCCGTGCGCCGGGATGTCGAGGGCGACCCGGGGCAGCAGCGCCCCGTACGCGACGACGGGGCAGCAGTCCGGGCCGATCTCCCGCAGCCGGGCCAGGAACTCCTCGTCCCGGGGCTTCACGGGCTTGAGCACCTCGATCCCGGCCTCTTCCGCCCGCACGGCGACCGGACTCGCGACGAGCCGTCGCCCCCGTCCGGCCGGCGCGTCCGGCCTGGTCACGACAGCGGCCACCTCGTGCCGCCCGGAGGCGATCAGGGCGTCCAGGGCGGGAACGGCGACCTCGGGGGTACCTGCGAAGACGAGCTTCATGGGTGGCGGTTGGCCTCTCGGGCGGGAGCTCTTCCATCCCCGCGCGCGTGCCGGAGGAGGCGAGGCGCGGGGCAGCGCACCAGTCTATGCCGCGCCGGGCTCAAGGGCTCGGGGGTTCTTTCCGGGTGGGGGCCGCGTCCTCCGGGCCGGCACGGGTGGTGCGGCCTACGCGTCGGCAGCCGGGGCGCGTTCACCCCACACAGGGGGGCGTACACCTTGGGACGCGCCCCGTGCGTATGTCCTTGCGCCCCCGCAGCGTGACCACTCACCCGTCTACGCGTTGGTCAAGAAAGAGTTGACCACAGCGGGCTGCAATTTCGCGGCCCGATCCTTTTCAACGCCGGTTCGAGAGGCTTGTTCATGGCCGACCACGCAACCCACGACGCCCAGGCTCGGGCCAGCCTGCACTTGCTGGTGCGGGACATCGAGCGGGTCCGCCGGCAGGTGGACGCACTGCGCACGCTCACCGCCCAGCTGGGCAACGTCTACCGCCCGCGCCGCTCCGGACCCTCCACGGGCTTCGTCGTCTACGGACGCGCTCCCGCCCCGACCGTCCGTCTCGCCCAGGAGCTGCGGGACAGCGTCGAGACCCTGGTCACGGCCGCCGTGGACTTCGACCGCTCACTCGGTTTCTCGTGGGACGCGGTGGGCTCGGCCCTCGGGGTCACCAAGCAGGCGGTGCACCGTCGTTACGGCGCGCGCCGGGCCGCCGCCCAGGCCGCCGCCGAGGCGGAGCGCGCCACCGAGACGGCGAGCACCCGCACGGTCGCCGTCAACACCGCTCTCCCCGCGGTGCCGATCGTCCCCGCCGCCCGCTCCATGCCGACCCAGCCGACGGCAGGCAGCCCCACGCTCCGCGACGAGGTCAGGCCCACGGCCTTCCCGGGCCCACGCAACGGCTGACCTCCCTCCTGACGACAACTGCCTCCCGGCGCCAAGGCCCCCGGGAGGCAGTCCCATGTCCACGTCGGCAGCTCATGCACGCTGTCCACGTCGGCGGCCCGTGCCCGCCGCCACGCGCGCGGCTCACGCGCACTGCCGACGCCCGTGGTTGACGCTCGCTGGTCATGCCCGCCGATCAGGTCCCCGAGCCTCGCCCGGCGTTCACGTCCGCTGGTGCCCGCAGTTCACGTCCACCACGCAGGCCCGCAGCCCACGCCGCCACCCACACTTCGGTGCTCCGCGATGCCCGCCCGCTCGCTCGCTCGACCCCACCGGATGCCGCCCGGTCTCACCGGATCTCACCCGGCCTCACCCGATGTCGAGCGGATCGATCCGGATCCGTACGGGCTCGCTCACCCCACGCGCCATGCGCGCCGCCTGCGCGCTCTTCAACGCGGCCGCCAGCGCGGCACCGCTCCCCGGGGGCACCCGGATGAGCACCCGCTCCCCGGGCTCGCCCGGAGGGGGCCCACCGGCCCGCCGGGGCCGTCCGGCCTCGATGACCGGCAGCGGTACGGGCCCCAGCACCTCGGCGTCAGGCGGCAGTTCGGCGGCGGCGAGGAACGCGGCGAGCGCCTCCGGCGACCCGGACACCGCCGCCATCCGGGAGACGGGCGGAAATCCCAGCTCGGCCCGCTCGGCGAGCTCACGCACCGCGTGCCCGACGGGATCCCACCGCACGAGCGCCTGCACGGGGCGCAGGGTCGGTTCGGCCACTACCACGACCGTGCCGCCCGCTCCCTGCGGACGGACCAGCGCGGCGGCCCCTATCCACCGGCGCAACGCGTCCTCGCCGGCCCGCAGATCGGGCCGTCCGAGCATCGCCCAGCCGTCGAGCAGCAGTGCGGCCGCGTACCCGCCCTCCGCTACGGGTTCGGCCCCTGGCGTGCTCACCACCAGCGCGGGCGCCTCGGACACCGTGTCCAGCACCTGCTCCCGCCCGGACGTGCGCACCGGCACGGCCGGAAACGCCCGTCCCAGCTCCTCGGCGGTCCGGCGGGCGCCGACGACCTGGGCCCGCAGCCGGAATCCGCCGCACTCCTGGCAGTGCCAGGCGGTCTCGTCCCGCCCGCACCAGGCACAGTGCAGCGCCTGGGCGTCCTGCGCCTCCAGCGGCCCCGCGCAGTGCCGGCACCGCGCGGGCGTCCGGCACTGCGCACACGCCATCCGGGGCACGTATCCCCGCCGGGGGACCTGGACCAGCACGGGCCCCTGCCGCAGCCCTTCCCTGACGATCTGCCAGGCGAGCGTGGGCAGCCGAGCGGCCCGGGCGGCCTCGTCGCGCGCGAGGTCGCCGTCCCCGACGGTCCGTACCAGCGGCGCGGCGCCGCGCACCTGCTCCCGGTCTGCGGCCAGCGGCAGCGCCCAGCCGCTCTCGACCAGTTGCGCCGCCTCCACCGTGCAGGTCCAACCGCCCAGCAGGAAGCCGCACTTGTCGCGCGAGGCGCGCAACTCCAGCACTTCGCGGACATGCGGGAAGGGAGCGTTGTCGTCGCTGTGCCCGGCGTCGCCGTCGTCCCAGACCACGACCAGTCCCAGATTCCGTACGGGCGCGAACATGGCGGCCCGCGTACCGACGACGGCCCGTACGGCCCCCCGGCGTACAGCGAGCCACTCGCGGTAGCGCCGCTCCGGTCCGGCGTCGGCGGTCAGCACGGCGTGCTGCCCCTCCCCCAGCAGGTCCCTGAGGGCCGTGTCCACGCGGGCTGCGGGCCGCCCGGCCGGTACGACGACCAGCGCGCCGCGCCCGGAGGCGAGCGTCGCCCGCACGGCCCGGGCGATCTCCTCGGCCCACTCGGGGCCGGGCAGCGCGGTCCATACGGCGCGCGGGGCGCCGCCGGAGGCGAGCGAGGCGAGGAAGTCCGCCCCTCTCGCGTACCGCCGCCAGGTTCCGGGGTCGGGTGCGGTCGGGAGCGGCGGGGGCACCGGCGACTCCCGTGCCTCGGCGCGGGCGTGCCGGGGCGGAACGGCCAGTTGCAGCACGTCGGCGAGCGAGCCCGCGTACCGGTCGGCGACGGCGCGGGCGAGCCCCAGCAGTTCGGGCCCGAGGACGGGCTCGGGCGAGACGACCTGCGCGAGGGCGGCCAGCGGCCCGGAATAGTCGGACTCGGCGACCCGCTCGACGAGGTAACCGTCGATCAGACCGCCGCCCTCACGCCGCCCGTCGCGTACGTTGCGTCCGCCGGCGCCGAATCGCACCCGCACCCGCACGCCCGGCTGCGCGGCCTCATCGAGGTCCTCGGGCACGGCGTAGTCGAAGTAGCGGTCGAGGTGCAGCACGCCTTTGTCGACGAGCACCCGTGCGACGGGCAGCTCCTTCGCCAGCGCGGCTCCCCGCCAGGTCCGCGGCTTCGCCTTCGGCGTCTTGGCCTGGCGCACGGCCTCCCGGATCAGCGCAAGCTGCTCGGGCGGCGCTCCGTCCACGCCGTCCGCTCCGTCCGCGCCATCTGCGGTCCGCCCGTTCGCGCTGCTCACAGCAGTATTCCTACCAGACCGCACCGACAGCGCCGCCTGCCCGAGATCGGGCCGGCCGCGGATCGCGAACGCCTCGAGGGCGCTTCTGCCATGGGCCGCTCGGCCATACCGGTCGGGGACCGGCAGCAGGATTCGAGCCTGCGAGGGACATCACCCGGAAGTACCCGCGGCCATCGCACCGGGCACGACGACGTCGGTTCTCCCGAGATCCAGGCGGCAGCGGAACGTGTTCCAGATTCAACGCACGCCCTGGGGCGTACTCCACCGAAGTAACCGCGGCCATCGCACCGGGAGATCACCAGAGTACGAAGTCCGGCCCGCCGGGACCACCGGTTTCTTCGCAGCCGTGAGGCCCGGCACCCGTGGGGGTACCGGGCCTCACGGCTCGGACGAAGCCTTTCGGGACCTACAGACCCGCGGCCTTGCGCAGCGCGTCCACCCGGTCCGTCCGCTCCCACGTGAAGTCGGGCAGCTCGCGGCCGAAGTGGCCGTAGGCGGCGGTCTGGGCGTAGATCGGCCGGAGCAGGTCGAGGTCGCGGATGATGGCCGCCGGGCGGAGGTCGAAGACGTCGGTGATGGCCGTCTCGATCCTCTCGGCGTCGACCTTGGCGGTGCCGAAGGTCTCGACGAACAGACCGACCGGCTCGGCCTTGCCGATGGCGTAGGCGACCTGGACCTCGCAGCGCGAGGCGAGGCCCGCGGCGACGACGTTCTTCGCGACCCAGCGCATCGCGTACGCGGCGGAGCGGTCGACCTTGGACGGGTCCTTGCCGGAGAAGGCGCCGCCGCCGTGGCGGGCCATGCCGCCGTACGTGTCGATGATGATCTTGCGGCCGGTGAGGCCGGCGTCGCCCATCGGGCCGCCGATCTCGAAGCGGCCGGTCGGGTTCACCAGCAGGCGGTAGCCCTCGGTCTCCAGCTTGATGCCGTCGTCGAGGAGGGCCTTCAGCTCCGGCTCCACCACGAACTCGCGGATGTCGGGAGCGAGCAGGGAGTCCAGGTCGATGTCCGACGCGTGCTGCGAGGAGACGACGACGGTGTCCAGCCGGACCGCCTTGTCGCCGTCGTACTCGATGGTGACCTGGGTCTTGCCGTCGGGGCGCAGGTACGGGATGGTCCCGTTCTTGCGGACCTCGGACAGCCGGCGCGCGAGCCGGTGCGCGAGGTGGATCGGGAGCGGCATCAGGTTCGGGGTCTCGTCCGTCGCGTACCCGAACATCAGGCCCTGGTCGCCGGCGCCCTGCCTGTCCAGCTCGTCCTCGTCACCCTCGACACGGGACTCGTAGGCCGTGTCGACACCCTGCGCGATGTCCGGGGACTGGGAGCCGATCGACACCGACACGCCACAGGACGCTCCGTCGAAGCCCTTCTTCGACGAGTCGTAGCCGATCTCCAGGATCTTGTCGCGGACCAGCTGGGCGATCGGCGCGTACGCCTTGGTCGTGACCTCTCCGGCCACATGCACCAGGCCGGTGGTGATGAGCGTCTCAACGGCGACCCGGGATGTCGGGTCCTCGCGCAGAAGCGCATCGAGAATGGTGTCGCTGATCTGGTCAGCGATCTTGTCGGGGTGACCCTCGGTCACGGACTCCGAGGTGAACAGGCGACGGGACACAACGCTCCCTGTGGTTGCAGCGGCTGCTGGCTGATCATTGGTGGACGGGACGAGAGCTGCGCTCGGCGTCGTCCGTGAACAGTTTATCGGTCGCGCTCAGCCGCGGGACCCCTGTCTCGCCTCTCGGAAGCCCTGTGACCTGCGGCACGGGCATTCTGCGTCATGGCCGTCGCTCTCCGCCAGGGTCGCCACGCCCGTTTTTACGGCCTTTGCGGCAACCGGCCGGATGGGTGAGCTTTCACGTCAGTCGGCGTGTCACCAGGTCCCACACCGTCTCGGCCAGGGCTTCCTTGGGTCCGTGGGGCACCGGAGTCTCGCTGCCGTCGGCCCCGAGCACCACGGCCTCGTTCTCCTCGGAGCCGAAGGTCTTGCGCTCCCCCACCTCGTTCACCACGAGCAGATCGCAGCCCTTGCGCTCCAGTTTCGTCCGTCCGTTGGCGAGGACGTCGTCGGTTTCGGCGGCGAACCCCACCACCACCTGCCCGGGGCGCGGACGGTCCGCGGAGATCTCCGCGAGGATGTCCGGATTGCGGACCAGGACGATCGGCTCCGGCTCCTGGCCGTCCTTCTTCTTGATCTTCCCCGCGGCGTACGACTCCGGGCGGAAGTCCGCCACCGCGGCCGCCATCACGATCGCGTCGGCCTCCGGGGCCGCCTTCAGTACGGCCTCCCGCATCTGCACGGCGGTGCCGACCTGGACCACGTCGACCCCGGCCGGGTCCGCGAGGCCGGTGTTCGCCGCGATCAGCGTGACCCGGGCGCCGCGCGCGGCTGCGGTGCGGGCGAGCGCGTACCCCTGCTTGCCGGAGGAGCGGTTGCCGAGGAAGCGGACGGGGTCGAGGGGTTCACGGGTGCCGCCCGCGCTGACGACGACATGGCGCCCGGCGAGATCGGGCTCGGTCACGCCGCGGGCGAGCACCCGGCGGCAGACCTCGAAGATCTCCCCCGGGTCGGGCAGCCGTCCCTTGCCGGTGTCGACGCCGGTGAGGCGCCCCACGGCGGGCTCGATGACGACGGCACCGCGGCGCCGCAGGGTCGCCACGTTCTCCTGGGTGGCCGGGTGCTCCCACATCTCGGTGTGCATGGCGGGCGCGAGGACGACCGGGCAGCGGGCGGTGAGCAGGGTGTTGGTGAGGAGGTCGTCGGCCAGCCCGTGGGCCGCCTTGGCCAGCATGTCGGCGGTCGCGGGGGCCACCACCACGAGGTCGGCGTGCTGCCCGATGCGGACGTGCGGGACCTCGTGGACGTCCGACCAGACCTCCGTGGAGACGGGGTGGCCCGAAAGGGCGGACCAGGTGGCGGCGCCGACGAAGTGCAGCGCGGACGCGGTGGGTACGACCCGCACGTCGTGGCCCGACTCCGTCAGCCGTCGCAGCAGCTCACAGGCCTTGTACGCGGCGATGCCACCGCTGACCCCCAGAACGACCTTCGGCTTGTCCACCGTCTCTCCCCGAGCTCGGAAACGTACGACTCCATGACACACCACAGGCCCGGCGGTCGCGCCGCCGGGCCTGGGATGAGCAGATGAACGACTACTGGGCGGGGCCTTCGACGGCCTCGGAGGTCAGCAGACCCGCGTTGATCTCGCGCAGGGCGATCGACAGCGGCTTCTCGTGGACGTGGGTGTCGACGAGCGGACCGACGTACTCAAGGAGGCCCTCGCCGAGCTGCGAGTAGTACGCGTTGATCTGGCGGGCACGCTTGGCCGCGTAGATCACCAGGCTGTACTTCGAGTCGGTGGCCTCGAGGAGCTCGTCGATCGGAGGGTTGATGATGCCCTCGGGAGCAGTGATGGAAGAGGACACGCTCTGCCTTCCGAAAGGTGGAAAATTGACCTGAAAGATCAAACAACTTCCACCAAGGCTAGCAGCTCGCGCGCCACGTCCTCGACGGAGGTGTTGACCAGGGTGACATCGAACTCCGGCTCGGCCGCGAGTTCGACCTTGGCCGCCTCCAGACGGCGCTCGATGACCTCGGGCGGTTCGGTGCCCCGCCCGGTCAGCCGGCGCACCAGCTCCTCCCAGGAGGGCGGAGCCAGGAACACGAGCAGCGCCTCCGGCATCGACTCGCGGACCTGGCGGGCACCCTGGAGGTCGATCTCCAGGAGGACCGGTACACCCGTTTCCAGGTGCTCCAGGACCGCGGCGCGCGGAGTGCCGTAGCGATTGCCGGCGAATTCGGCCCACTCCAGGAGCTCGCCGTTGGCGATCAGCTTGTCCATCTCGTCGTCGGAGACGAAGAAGTAGTGGACTCCGTGCTTCTCACCGGGGCGCGGCTTGCGGGTCGTCGCCGACACCGAGAGCCATACCTCGGGGTGTTCTTTGCGCATATGAGCGACGACCGTGCTCTTGCCGACCCCTGAGGGGCCGGAGAGCACGGTCAGCCGCGGACGTTCACTCATGCAGCGATTATTCCAGCAATCCCGGGGTGCCCAGGACTCAGGCGCCGGAACCGCCGAACTCGCGCTCCAAAGAGGCGATCTGGTTAGAGCCGAGACCGCGTACGCGGCGGCTCTCGGAGATCCCGAGTCGCTCCATGATCTGCTTGGCGCGGACCTTGCCCACGCCCGGCAGGGACTCCAGGAGAGCGGAGACCTTCATCTTGCCGATGACGTCGTTCTCCTGACCCTGCTTGATCACCTCGTGCAGCGAGGCGCCGGAGTGCTTGAGTCGATTCTTGACCTCGGCCCGCTCCCGGCGAGCCGCGGCGGCCTTTTCGAGCGCGGCTGCGCGCTGTTCAGGGGTAAGGGGCGGAAGAGCCACGCCTACGTCACCTCGGATGTCGAACTGTCGGATACGGACCGGTGAGGAACCTAGTCGCCCCACACCTGGGGAGCTACGAGCAACACGCTTGCCCGATCTCGCCCACTGCCTTGTGGCCGCGGGAGGTGCCCCCACTCGACGGAGACTAGCGGGCAAGTGCGCCGGAGTCAGCGAGAACAGAGGAAAAGTCCTGGTCAGCCTCCCTGGGGCCCGACATTTCCGACATACCTCCCCGGATTTGAGAATGTATTCAGACTCGGGGCGCTCGCAAGACACTCGCCGGACGGCCCTCGAACGGCTGTCGGAGGACTCAGGCGGCCGCCACAGCCGCCCTGATCTCCTCCGCGAACCCCTCCGCCGACTCACGCAGCGCCATGACGTCGGGCCCGTGACGAAGGACACCCCGGCTCACGTTCGGGACGACATTGCGCACGGCCGGCCCGAAGACGCCCGCCAGGTCGGCCGCCGTCGCTCCCTGGGCACCGATGCCGGGCGCGAGGAGCGGGCCGTTGATGTCCAGGTCGTAGGAGGAGAGATCGCCCAGGGTGGCGCCGACGACCGCTCCGAAGGAGCCGAGGGGCGTCTCGTCCGCGTTCTCGGCGGCCAGGTGCCCGAGCATCGTCGCTCCGACGTCGCGTCCGTCCGCGCGAACGGCGTGCTGTACCTCGCCGCCCTCCGGATTGGAGGTGAGCGCGAGGACGAAGAGTCCGGTCCCGCTCTCGCGCGCCAGCTCCACCGCGGGCTTCAGCGAGCCGTAGCCCAGGTAGGGCGACACGGTCAGCGCGTCCGAGAAGAGCGGCGCGTCCTTGCGCAGGAAGGTCTCGGCGTACGCGGCCATGGTCGAGCCGATGTCGCCGCGCTTGGCGTCCATCACGACCAGCGCCCCGGCCGCCCGCGCCTGTTCGACCGACTTCTCCAGGACGGCGATGCCGCGCGAGCCGAACCGCTCGAAGAAGGCGCTCTGCGGCTTGAGGACGGCGACCCGCTCGGCGAGCGCCTCGACGACCGTGCGGCTGAAGCGCTCCAGACCCGCGATGTCGTCGCCGAGCCCCCAGTCGGCGAGCAGGGAGGCGTGCGGGTCGATGCCCACGCACAGGGGGCCGCGCTCGTCCATGGCACGGCGAAGGCGTGCGCCGAAGGGTTCCAGGCTCATACGGACTTCCTCACGTCGGCGCCGACCGCGTCGGCGAGGGTGGAGTGCGGGCTCGTCCGCAGGCGGGCGGCGAGCCCCTTGTGGATGGCGCGGCCCCAGAAGGGCCCCTCGTAGATGAAGGCGCTGTAGCCCTGGACCAGCGTGGCGCCGGCCAGGATGCGCTGCCAGGCGTCCTCGGCGTTCTCGATGCCGCCTACGCCCACCAGGGTGATGCGGTCGCCCACGCGCGCGTAGAGGCGGCGGAGCACCTCCAGGGAGCGCGCCTTGAGCGGCGCGCCCGAGAGTCCGCCGGTCTCCTTCACCAGAGAGGGTTCGGACTTCAGACCGAGCCCCTCGCGCGCGATGGTCGTGTTCGTGGCGATGATTCCGTCCAGGCCGAGCTCGACGGCGAGGTCGGCGACCGCGTCGATGTCCTCGTCGGCGAGGTCGGGGGCGATCTTGACGAGGAGCGGGACGCGCCGGTCGGTGACGGCGCGGTCGGCGGCCTCGCGGACGGCGCTGAGCAGCGGGCGCAGTGCCTCGGTGGCCTGGAGGTTGCGGAGGCCGGGCGTGTTCGGGGACGACACGTTCACGACGAGGTAGTCGGCGTGCCGGGCGAGGCGCTCGGTCGACTTCACATAGTCGCCGACGGCCTCCTCCTCGGGGACGGCCTTGGTCTTGCCGATGTTGACGCCCACGACGGTCCTGAACACGGGCGTACGGGCCGCCAGGCGCTCGGAGACGGCCGCGGAGCCCTCGTTGTTGAATCCCATGCGGTTGATCAGGGCGCGGTCCGGCACGAGGCGGAACAGCCGCTTCTTGGGATTGCCGGGCTGCGGCTCCCCGGTGACCGTGCCGATCTCGACGTGGTCGAAGCCGAGCATCGACATCCCGTCGATGGCCACGGCGTTCTTGTCGAAGCCGGCCGCGAGTCCGAAGGGGCCGTGCATGCGCAGCCCGAACGCCTCGGTGCGCAGCTCCTTGTGCCGGGGCGCGAGCGCGGCGGCGACGAAGGTGCGCAGGACGGGGATACGGGCGACGAGCCGGATCCAGCGGAAGGCCAGGTGGTGGGCCTGCTCCGGGTCCATCCGCTTGAAGACGAGGTTGAAGAAGAGCTTGTACATGATCATGTCCTCGAAAGAGCCCGGTGAGGGGCCTCATACAGGGGCGGGGGCCTCATGAAGAGGGGGACACCGTTTTCCCGGTGTCCCCCTCAGGGCCGCTAGTCGCGCGAGGCGATCAGATGCTCGGCGTGTTCCTGGAGCGACCGCACGCCCACGTCGCCGTGGTTGAGCGCGTCGATGCCCTGGACGGCGGCGGCGAGCGCCTGCACCGTGGTCAGGCACGGGACCGACCGGGCCACGGCCGCCGTACGGATCTCGTAGCCGTCGAGGCGGCCGCCGGTGCCGTACGGCGTGTTGACGATGAGGTCGACCTCGCCGTCGTGGATGAGCTGGACGATGGTCCTCTCGCCGTTCGGGCCCTCGCCCTCGCTCTGCTTGCGCACGACCGTGGCGTTGATGCCGTTGCGCTTGAGCACCTCGGCCGTGCCGGAGGTGGCCATCAGCTCGAAGCCGTGGGCGACGAGTTCCCGCGCCGGGAAGATCATCGAGCGCTTGTCGCGGTTGGCGACCGAGATGAAGGCGCGGCCCTTGGTGGGCAGCGGACCGTACGCGCCCGCCTGCGACTTGGCGTACGCCGTCCCGAACACCGAGTCGATGCCCATGACCTCGCCGGTGGACCGCATCTCCGGGCCGAGGACCGTGTCGACGCCGCGTCCGTGGATGTCGCGGAAGCGCGACCACGGCATGACGGCCTCCTTGACGGAGATCGGCGCGTCGAGCGGCAGGGTGCCGCCGTCGCCGTTCGCCGGGAGCAGCCCCTCGGCCCGCAGCTCTGCGACGGTCGCGCCCAGGGAGATACGGGCGGCGGCCTTCGCGAGCGGCACCGCGGTCGCCTTCGAGGTGAAGGGGACGGTGCGCGAGGCGCGCGGGTTGGCTTCGAGGACGTAGAGGATGTCGCCGGCCATCGCGAACTGGATGTTGATCAGGCCGCGGACACCGACGCCCTTGGCGATGGCCTCCGTCGAGGCGCGCAGCCGCTTGATGTCGAACCCGCCGAGGGTGATCGGCGGCAGCGCGCACGCCGAGTCGCCGGAGTGGATGCCGGCCTCCTCGATGTGCTCCATGACGCCGCCGAGGTAGAGCTCCTCGCCGTCGTACAGCGCGTCGACGTCGATCTCGATCGCGTCGTCGAGGAACCGGTCGACCAGCACCGGCCGGGAGGGGCTGATCTCGGTCGACTCGGCGATGTACGAGGACAGCCGCGTCTCGTCGTACACGATCTCCATGCCGCGCCCGCCGAGGACGTACGAGGGCCGGACGAGGACGGGGTAGCCGATCTCGTCGGCGATGGCCTTGGCCTCGGCGAAGGTGGTGGCGGTGCCGTGCTTGGGAGCGGGCAGGCCCGCCTCCTCGAGGACCCGCCCGAAGGCGCCGCGGTCCTCGGCGGCGTGGATCGCCTCGGGCGAGGTGCCCACGATCGGCACGCCGTTGTCCTTGAGCGCCTGCGACAGGCCGAGCGGGGTCTGGCCGCCGAGCTGCACGATCACACCGGCGATCGGACCGGCCAGCGACTCCGCGTGCACGATCTCCAGCACGTCCTCGAGCGTGAGCGGCTCGAAGTACAGGCGGTCGGAGGTGTCGTAGTCCGTGGAAACGGTCTCGGGGTTGCAGTTGACCATCACGGTCTCGTAGCCCGCGTCGCTGAGCGCGAAGGAGGCGTGGACGCAGGAGTAGTCGAACTCGATGCCCTGGCCGATGCGGTTCGGGCCGGAGCCGAGGATGATCACGGCGGGCTTCTCGCGCCGCGCGACCTCGCTCTCCTCGTCGTAGGAGGAGTAGAAGTACGGCGTCTTCGCCGCGAACTCGGCGGCGCAGGTGTCGACCGTCTTGTAGACCGGGCGCACGCCCAGCGCGTGCCGCACCTCGCGGACGACGTCCTCGCGCAGCCCGCGGATCTCGGCGATCTGCGCGTCGGAGAAGCCGTGCCGCTTGGCCTCGGCAAGCAGCTCCGGGCCGAGCTTCTCGGCGGCGGCCAGGTCGTCCGCGATCTCCTTGATCAGGAACAGCTGGTCGACGAACCACGGGTCGATCTTCGTGGACTCGAAGACCTCCTCCTGCGTGGCGCCCGAGCGGATGGCCTGCATGACGGTGTTGATGCGGCCGTCGGTGGGCCGGACGGCCTCGCGCAGCAGCTCGTCCTTGTCACCGGGCTCACCCACGAAGGTGAACTGGCTGCCCTTCTTCTCCAGCGAGCGCAAGGCCTTCTGCAGCGCCTCGGTGAAGTTGCGGCCGATCGCCATGGCCTCGCCGACCGACTTCATGGTGGTCGTCAGGGTGGAGTCGGCGGACGGGAACTTCTCGAAGGCGAAGCGCGGGGCCTTCACGACGACGTAGTCGAGGGTCGGCTCGAAGGACGCCGGGGTCTTCTCGGTGATGTCGTTCGGGATCTCGTCGAGCGTGTAGCCGACGGCGAGCTTGGCCGCGATCTTGGCGATCGGGAAGCCGGTCGCCTTGGAGGCGAGCGCCGAGGACCGCGAGACGCGCGGGTTCATCTCGATGACGATGATGCGGCCGTCGACGGGGTTGACCGCGAACTGGATGTTGCAGCCGCCGGTGTCGACGCCGACCTCGCGGATGATCGCGATGCCGATGTCACGCAGCCGCTGGTACTCGCGGTCGGTCAGCGTCATCGCCGGCGCGACGGTGATGGAGTCGCCGGTGTGGACGCCCATGGGGTCGAAGTTCTCGATGGAGCAGACGACCACGACGTTGTCATTCTTGTCGCGCATCAGCTCCAGCTCGTACTCCTTCCAGCCGAGGATGGACTCCTCCAGGAGCACCTCGGTGGTCGGGGAGAGCGTGAGGCCCTGGCCGGCGATGCGGCGCAGCTCCTCCTCGTCGTGGGCGAAGCCGGAGCCGGCGCCGCCCATGGTGAAGGAGGGGCGGACGACGACGGGGTAGCCGCCGAGCGTCTCGACGCCCGCGAGCACGTCGTCCATGGAGTGGCAGATCACGGACCGGGCGGACTCGCCGTGCCCGATCTTCGCGCGGACGGCCTCGACGACGCCCTTGAAGAGGTCGCGGTCCTCGCCCTTGTTGATCGCCTCGACGTTGGCGCCGATCAGTTCGACGCCGTACTTCTCCAGCACCCCCTGCTCGTGCATGGAGATCGCTGTGTTGAGTGCCGTCTGGCCGCCGAGCGTGGGCAGCAGGACGTCGGGGCGCTCCTTGGCGATGATCTTCTCGACGAATTCGGGGGTGATCGGCTCGATGTAGGTGGCGTCGGCGATCTCCGGGTCGGTCATGATCGTCGCCGGGTTGGAGTTGACCAGGATGACCCGCAGGCCCTCGGCGCGCAGGACGCGGCACGCCTGGGTGCCGGAGTAGTCGAACTCGGCGGCCTGGCCGATGACGATCGGGCCGGAGCCGATGACCAGGACGGACTGGATATCGGTGCGCTTAGGCACGCTGGCCCTCCATCTGGACTGTTTCCATCAAAGACGTGAAGCGGTCGAACAGGTAGGCGGCGTCGTGCGGTCCTGCTGCCGCTTCGGGGTGGTACTGGACGCTGAAGGCCGGCTGGTCGAGCAGCTGGAGGCCCTCCACCACGTTGTCGTTGAGGCAGACGTGGGAGACCTCGGCGCGGCCGTAGGGGGTCTGGGAGACCTCGTCGAGCGGGGCGTCGACGGCGAAGCCGTGGTTGTGCGCGGTGACCTCGACCTTGCCGGTCGTACGGTCCTGCACGGGCTGGTTGATGCCGCGGTGGCCGTACTTCAGCTTGTACGTGCCGAAGCCGAGGGCCCGGCCGAGGATCTGGTTGCCGAAGCAGATGCCGAAGAGCGGGGTCTTGCGGGCGAGGACTTCCTGCATGACCGCGACGGGACCGTCGGCGGTCGCCGGGTCGCCGGGGCCGTTGGAGAAGAAGACGCCGTCCGGGTTCACGGCGTAGATGTCCTCGGCGGTGGCCGTCGCGGGCAGCACGTGCACCTCGATGCCGCGCTCGGCCATCCGGTGCGGGGTCATGCCCTTGATGCCCAGGTCGACGGCGGCGACGGTGAACTTCGCCTTGCCGATCGGGACGGCTTCGCCGTCGGGGCCGATCGCGGGGACGACGTAGGGCTCCTTCGTGGCGACCTCGGCGGCGAGGTTCGCGCCCTTCATCTCGGGCGCCTGGCGCACCTCGGCGAGCATGGTGCCCGCGTCGGGCAGCGCGTTGCCGGAGAAGATGCCGACGCGCATGGCGCCGCGCTCACGCAGGTGGCGGGTGAGGGCGCGGGTGTCGATGCCGCTGATGCCGACGACACCCTGGTTGCGCAGTTCCTCGTCCAGCGAGCGCCGCGAGCGCCAGTTGGAGGGCACGCGCGCGGGGTCGCGGACGACGTATCCGGCGACCCAGATCCGCTGCGACTCGGGGTCCTCGTCGTTGACGCCGGTGTTGCCGACGTGCGGGGCGGTCATCACGACGACCTGGCGGTGGTACGACGGGTCGGTGAGGGTCTCCTGGTAACCGGTCATGCCGGTGGAGAACACCGCTTCGCCGAAGGTCTCCCCCACGGCCCCGTAGGCGCGGCCGCGGAAGACGCGGCCGTCCTCCAGGACGAGTACGGCGGGAAGCGCCTTCTCCCTCTGCGAGGCGTTCCCCTGAGTGGAGGTCGTCATCGTGCGCCTTCCGTTTCCGTCTTGTTGATCATGCCGTTCAGGGTGTCGACCCATTCGTTGTGCTCGGCCGCGCGGTCCGAGCGGAAGCCGGAGTCGAGGAGCCTGTCGCCGTGCGCCCAGGTGACGACGAGGAGTCCGCCCTCGGTGAGGACCTTGCCCGCGATGCCCTTGTCGAGCCGGGCCTCGCGCAGCTGCGAGGCCGGGACGAAGAAGTCGCTCGCGCCGGGGCGTACGACGTCCAGTCCCGCGTCCGTCAGAGTGAGCTCGGCCCGGCTGCGGGTGCCCAGGCCGTGCGCCACGATGCGGTCGAGCCACTGTCCGGCCGTGGTGGAGCCGTGGTAGCGGCCGCTCATGCTCAGTTTCACCGGGCCGGGGTCTTCTGGCGCGGCAGGCAGCTCGGGCAGGTCACCCTGGAGGGTGCCGCGCCACTTCCAGCCCTCGCGCATCAGCCAGTAGACGAGCGCGATGAAGAGGGCGAGGCCGACGAGCCAGCCGATCCGGGCGGCCCAGTCGGTCACCGGCGCCGACTTCTGTTCGGCGGCGGCCAGGGAGATGAGAGGTGTCACGCGAGCTTCCCGTCGACGAGGGTGGCCTTGCCCCGCAGCCAGGTGTGGGTGACCCTGCCCGGCAGCTCGCGGCCCTCGTAGGGGGTGTTGCGGCTGCGTGAGGCGAAGCCAGCGGGGTCCACCGTCCCACGGTATGCGGTGTCGACCAGCGTGAGGTTCGCGGGCTCACCCACCGAGACGGGACGTCCGTGGCCCGCGGCCCGGCCGATCGCGGCAGGCTTGACGGACATGCGGTCGGCGACGCCGGCCCAGTCGAGCAGCCCGGTCTCGACCATCGTCTGCTGGACGACGGACAGCGCGGTCTCCAGGCCGACCATGCCCATGGCGGCGGCGGCCCACTCGCAGTCCTTGTCCTCGTGCGGGTGCGGCGCGTGGTCGGTCGCGACGATGTCGATCGTGCCGTCGGCGAGCGCCTGGCGCAGCGCCATGACGTCCCGCTCGGTGCGCAGCGGCGGGTTGACCTTGTAGACCGGGTTGTACGAGCGCACCAGCTCGTCCGTGAGGAGCAGGTGGTGCGGGGTGACCTCGGCGGTGACGTCGATGCCGCGGGACTTGGCCCAGCGGACGATCTCGACGGAGCCGGCGGTCGACAGGTGGCAGATGTGCACGCGCGAGCCGACGTGCTCGGCGAGCAGGACGTCGCGGGCGATGATCGATTCCTCGGCCACCGCGGGCCAGCCGCCGAGACCGAGCTCGGCGGAGACGATTCCCTCGTTCATCTGGGCGCCCTCGGTGAGCCGGGGCTCCTGGGCGTGCTGCGCGACGACGCCGCCGAAGGCCTTCACGTACTCCAGCGCGCGGCGCATGATCACGGCGTCGTCGACGCACTTGCCGTCGTCGGAGAAGACCGTGACGCCCGCGGCGGACTCGTGCATGGCGCCCAGCTCGGCGAGCTTCTTGCCCTCAAGGCCGACGGTGACGGCGCCGATCGGCTGCACGTCGCAGTAGCCGTGCTCCTGGCCGAGCCGGTAGACCTGCTCGACCACACCGGCCGTGTCGGCGACCGGGAAGGTGTTGGCCATGGCGAACACGGCCGTGAAACCGCCGCTCGCCGCCGCGCGCGTGCCGGTCAGCACGGTCTCGGAGTCCTCGCGGCCGGGCTCACGCAGATGGGTGTGCAGGTCGACGAGGCCCGGCAGCAGCACCTTGCCGTCGGCCTCGACGACCTCCGCGCCCTCGGCGGACAGGCCGGTGCCGACCTCCGCGATCGTGTCGCCGTCGATCAGGACGTCCTGCGGCTCGCCGCCGAGCACCTTCGCACCACGGATCAGGATCTTGCTCATCGTCTTACTTCTCCTCGGTACGGGTGTGGGTGACGGCGGGCTCGTTGCCGCCCAGCAGCAGGTAGAGCACGGCCATGCGGATCGAGACACCGTTGGCGACCTGCTCGACGACGGTGCAGCGGTCGGAGTCGGCGACCTCGGCGGTGATCTCCATGCCGCGGACCATCGGGCCGGGGTGCATCACGATCGCGTGCTCGGGCATCTTCGCCATGCGGTCGCCGTCGAGCCCGTAGCGACGCGAGTACTCGCGCTCGGTCGGGAAGAACGCCGCGTTCATCCGCTCGCGCTGGACGCGCAGCATCATCACCGCGTCGGACTTGGAGAGCGTGCTGTCGAGGTCGTACGAGATCTCGCAGGGCCAGGTCTCCACGCCGACCGGCACCAGGGTGGGCGGCGCGACGAGGGTGACCTCGGCGCCCAGGGTGTGCAGCAGGTCGACGTTGGAGCGCGCGACCCGGGAGTGCAGGACGTCGCCGACGATCGTGATGCGCTTGCCGGCCAGGTCCTGGCCGATCCCGGCGTCCCGGCCGACGAGGCGGCGGCGCATGGTGAAGGCGTCGAGCAGGGCCTGTGTGGGGTGCTGGTGGGTGCCGTCGCCCGCGTTGATGACGACGGCGTCGATCCAGCCGGAGGTGGCGAGCCGGTACGGGGCTCCGGAGGCGCCGTGCCGGATGACTACGGCGTCGACGCCCATGGCTTCGAGGGTCTGGGCGGTGTCCTTGAGGGACTCGCCCTTGGAGACGCTCGACCCCTTGGCGGTGAAGTTGATGACGTCCGCGGAGAGGCGCTTCTCGGCGGCCTCGAACGAGATCCGGGTGCGGGTCGAGTCCTCGAAGAAGAGGTTGACGACGGTGCGGCCGCGCAGGGTCGGCAGCTTCTTGATCGGCCGGTCGGCGACCCGGGCCATCTCCTCGGCGGTGTCGAGGATCAGGACGGCGTCGTCGCGGGTGAGGTCGGCGGCCGAGATGAGATGACGCTGCATCTGTCAGGCTCCGTAAGGAAGTTCAGGGAGGATTCGGGCATGCGGGCGCGCGGGAGCGCACTCGGCGGCGGGGGCCGGAGCGCTAGTGCTGCTCGCCCGGGGAGGTCCGCTTGACACCGAGCAGCACGGTGTCGCGACCGTCCTCCTCGGCGAGCTGGACCTTGACCGTCTCCCGCAACGACGTGGGGAGGTTCTTGCCGACGTAGTCAGCGCGGATGGGCAGTTCGCGGTGGCCCCGGTCGACCAGGACGGCGAGCTGCACGGCGCGCGGCCGGCCGATGTCGTTCAGCGCGTCGAGCGCGGCGCGGATGGTGCGGCCGGAGAAGAGCACGTCGTCGACGAGGACGACCAGGCGGCCGTCGATGCCGTCACCGGGGATCTCGGTGCGGGCCAGCGCACGCGGCGGGTGCATGCGCAGGTCGTCGCGGTACATGGTGATGTCGAGAGAGCCGACGGGGATCTTGCGATCGGTGATCTCTTCGAGCTTGTCGGCCAGTCTGCGGGCCAGGAAGACACCCCGGGTCGGGATGCCGAGGAGCACCACGTCGTCGGCGCCCTTGGCGCGTTCGACGATCTCGTGGGCGATGCGGGTCAGCACCCGCGCGATGTCGGGCGCCTCCAGAACGGGCCGCGCATCGGCTTCGTACTGCTGCTTGTCGTACTCGGTGTCCATAAGAAACGGACCTCCTTCTCCGCCTCACGGGACGGATCATTAAAGGACGTCGGAATTGCGCCATCCACGCTACCAGCCCGGCAACGCACCTGATCACATCGCTTTGAGCCACGTCCGGTGACACCCGCGCGGGGGCCGGTCGAAATCCGTTCGGCTTGACGGGGGAGAGTAACGCTGCGTAACCTCACAGTGAGTCACCAGCCGCGCGGCGGAGCCGCACGTTGATACAGCGTCCGGGGAGCTATATGTCCAGCGAATACGCCAAACAGCTCGGGGCCAAGCTCCGCGCGATCCGCACCCAGCAGGGCCTTTCCCTCCACGGCGTCGAGGAGAAGTCCCAGGGCCGCTGGAAGGCGGTCGTGGTCGGTTCTTACGAGCGCGGCGACCGCGCCGTCACCGTGCAGCGCCTTGCCGAGCTGGCGGACTTCTACGGGGTTCCGGTGCAGGAGCTGCTGCCCGGCACCACTCCGGGCGGGGCCGCCGAGCCGCCGCCGAAGCTGGTCCTCGACCTGGAGCGGCTGGCCCACGTGCCGGCCGAGAAGGCGGGCCCCCTCCAGCGCTACGCGGCGACGATCCAGTCGCAGCGCGGCGACTACAACGGCAAGGTGCTGTCGATCCGCCAGGACGACCTGCGCACCCTCGCCGTCATCTACGACCAGTCCCCCTCGGTCCTGACCGAGCAGCTGATCAGCTGGGGCGTCCTGGACGCGGACGCGCGTCGCGCGGTCGCCCACGACGAGGGCTGACCCCTTAGGACAGCTCAGCAGAAACGTGCCGCCGGGGTGGCCGGAACCTGATGGTTCCGGCGACGAGGTCGGCGATCCGGCCGCCGAGCAACAGCAGCCCGCCGAAGGCCAGCGTGTACGCCGTGATGACC